>NZ_CADCUP010000045.1 GCF_902805925.1 uncultured Nocardioides sp. | reverse complement strand
CCTGCAGGGCCGCGAGGAGACCTACTGGCTCTACGTCGCGCGTCAGGAGAGCTCGCCGCGGTAGTGCGCGGCGAACGCCGGGTAGTAGTCCTCGAAGTCGATGCCCGCCACGCCGCCCCCCGTCTCCGCCGCGACGAGACGGTCGAGGTAGTAGTCCCAGCCGGGGCCCACGCTCTCGGCGATCCCGGGGTCGGTGACCTCCTGGGCGAAGGTCAGCGTCGTCACGCCGCCGGACTCGGCCAGCGTGACCTCCCAGCGCCACAGCCCCGCAGGGTCGTCGGGAGTGACCGAGCGCATCACCAGGCGCGTGGGCCGCACGCACTCGTCGATCCAGACCGTCTCCTCGGGCACGTCGTCGCCCTCGGCGGTCATCCGGAACGCGACCGTGCCGGAGGTGGGGTCGCCCGTCCAGGTGCCGATCCAGCGCTCCAGACGTCCCGGCTCGGTGATGGCGGCCCAGACGTCGTCGGCGGGCGCGGGAAAGGTGCGCTCGAAGACGAGGTACGGCGCGTCGCCCCGTCGCTGGTGCCGGCCGGTCGGGCTCGCGGTGGTCATGCTGTCTCCTCGGTGGGGGTCGTCGACGCGGTGGTGGTGGGGGTCGTGGAGCGTTCACGTACGGTGCGCCGCACCTCGAGGTCGAGGCCGTCGAGGTCGGACGCGGTGAAGCGGGGGGCCGGCGCGAGGCCCGCGAGCCAGTCGGCGACCGGCGTCAGGCCGGCCCGCTCCAGGCGGTAGTGGCGCTCGCGCCCGCGGTCCTCGGCGGCGACGAGCCCCGCCTCCCCGAGCACCCGGAGGTGCCGGCTGATGGCCGGCCGGGTGATGTCGTGGTGCGCCGCGAGGTCGACCACGCGGGCCGAGCCCTGGGCGAGCCGGCCGAGCAGGTCGCGGCGTACCGGGTCGGCCAGCGCGGCGAAGACGTCCACGAACTATTGGTAACTGTTCTGTTACCTATCTGTCAAGGGTACGGTCGGCCCATGAGCGACGACGACTACCGCATCGAGCACGACAGCATGGGCGACGTGAGGGTGCCTGCCTCCGCCCTGTGGCGGGCCCAGACCCAGCGGGCCGTGGAGAACTTCCCCATCAGCGGCACCACCCAGGAGCCGGCGCTGATCCATGCGCTGGCCCGGGTCAAGGCCGCGGCCGCGACCGTCAATGCCGATCTCGGCGTGATCGGCACCGAGCGCGCGGAGGCGATCGCCGAGGCGGCCGCGGAGGTGGTGGCCGGCGACCACGACGGCGAGTTCCCCCTCGACGTCTTCCAGACCGGGTCGGGCACCAGCACCAACATGAACATGAACGAGGTGCTCTCCTCCCTCGCCGGCGTCGCCGGCACCGAGGTCCACCCCAACGACCACGTCAACGCCTCCCAGTCGTCCAACGACACGTTCCCCACCGCGATCCACGTCGCCGCCGCGCTGTCGGTGCGCGACGGCCTGGTGCCCGCCCTCGAGACGCTCGAGCGCTCGCTGGTCGCCAAGGCCGAGGAGTTCGCCGGCCTGGTGAAGTCCGGCCGCACCCACCTGATGGACGCCACGCCGGTGATGCTCGGACAGGAGCTCGGCGGGTACGCCGCGACGCTGGCCTACGCCCGGGAGCGGCTCGACGCCGTCCTCCCCCGCGTGCGGGAGCTCCCCCTCGGCGGCACGGCGGTCGGCACCGGCATCAACACGCCGCCCGGCTTCGCCGCCGCGGTCATCGAGGCGCTGGCCGCCGACACCGGCGAGCCCTTCACCGAGGCGCGCAACCACTTCGAGGCGCAGGGCTCGCGTGACTCCCTGGTCGAGCTGAGCGGCGTGCTGCGCACCATCGCGGTGGGCCTGACGAAGATCTGCAACGACCTGCGCTGGATGTCGTCGGGCCCGACCACCGGGCTCGCCGAGATCCACCTTCCCGACCTCCAGCCGGGGTCGAGCATCATGCCCGGCAAGGTCAACCCGGTGCTGCCGGAGGCGACGCTGATGGTCTGCGCGCAGGTGGTCGGCAACGACGCGACGGTGGCCTGGGCCGGGGCGTCCGGCAACTTCGAGCTCAACGTGATGATGCCCGTGCTCGCCCGCAACCTGCTGGAGTCGGTCCGCATCCTCGGCACCGCCTCGACCCTGCTGGCCGAGCGCTGCGTCGACGGCATCACCGCCGACGCCGAGCGGATGCGCACCTACGCCGAGTCGTCGCCGTCGGTCGTCACGCCGCTGAACAAGCTCATCGGCTACGAGGCCGCCGCCAAGATCGCCAAGCAGGCGCTCGCCGACGGGTCGACCATCCGCGAGACGGTGCTGGCGATGGGCTACCTCGAGCGCGGCGAGCTCACCGAGGAGCAGCTCGACGAGGCCCTCGACGTGGAGCGGATGACGCACCCGTGAGGGTCGACGACCCCGACCACGTCCGCGAGCAGTACGCCGATGAGACGCGGCTGGCGACCCGCACCGCCGTCTGGCAGCCGTCGGCCGACGGGCGCGACCCGGTCTCCGAGGCGCTCGCGGCGGTCGAGCGCGCACTGCCGGGCGGCACCGCCGACGTGCTGGAGGTCGGCTGCGGCACCGGAGCGATGGCCGAGCGCATCGCCGCCCTGCCGGGCGTCCGGCTGGTGGCCGTCGACTTCACGCCACGCTTCGTCGAGCTGACGGCGGGCCGCGGCATCGACGCCCGGCAGGCCGACATCCAGTACCTCCCCTTCGGCGACGGCTCCTTCGACGTCGTCTACGCCGGCTGGATGCTCTACCACGTGCCCGACCTCGACCGCGGGCTCGCGGAGATCCGGCGGGTGCTGCGGCCCGGCGGCACGCTGGTGGCCGTCACCAACGGCGACGAGCACCTCGCCGACCTCCGCGAGGCCGCCGGCGCCCCTCGGGCGCCCCTGCCCTTCTCCAGCGAGAACGGAGCAGCCTCGCTGGCCTCCCGGTTCACCGACGTGCGCCGCCAGGACCTGGAGACCCGTGCGGTCTTCGCCGACCACGCGGGTGCCCAGGCCTACCTCGACACGTTCGGCGAGGGCCTCGAGGGCCGGCTGCCGCACTTCGACGGCTCCCGGGAGTACGCCGGCCACGTCGGCATCTTCGAGGCGCGCTGACCCCTCGTCGCCGCCGGGGCGAGCAGGCACCTGCTCGCAGCCGGGGTCAGTACCAGCCGTTGCCCTGCTTGAAGCCCCACGCGTTGCACGGGGTGCCGTAGCGGTCGGCGATGTAGCCCAGCCCCCAGCGGATCTGCGACTCCGCGGACGTCTGGTAGTCGGCGGGCAGGTCGTGGGTGGCGGTGAGCGCCTGCGGGATGCCGTACGCCGAGGAGGTGGGGTTGTCGGCGTCGATGCGCCAGTTGCTCTCGCTGACGTAGAGCGCGTCGAGGCAGGAGAACTGCGAGTCGGCGAAGCCGTGCTCGGCGAGCAGGGCCCGGCCGATCTGCCGGGGGTCGGCGTCGTCGAGGCTCTCGGTGCGCGTGGTCGCGAGGCCCCGGCCACGCGACAGCGCCGCCTTCTTGGCCGGGTCGGTGGCCGTGCGGCGGTCCGAGCGCGACACCGGCGTCGTGGCGGCCCGTTCGCGGAGCCGCTCCTCGGAGACCTCGGCCGTCGCCGCCCCCCACAGTCCGGGCGACGTCTGGGAGGCCGCGGGCTCGTCGGCCAGGACACCGCCGGCGACACTGATGCCGGTCACCACCACGGCGGCGCCCGACAGGGCGGCTGAGGTGCGCTTGACGCGCCGACGCGCGTTCTGGGCGGTGGCGCGGGGCGCGCAGTGCTGGGGAACGTACTTCGTGGAGGACACGACTCTCACAGGGGTAGACGACACATGCGGGGGCCCGGACCGCGGCCCGTCAGGACCGACGGGAGGGGGAACCGTCGCGGAACGGCCACCAGCCACCCTGCACGAGTCGCGCAGGCGTGGCAAAACGACGGCGGAGCCCGGATCCAGGGATCCGGTCCCCGCCGTCGCACCGGTCACACCGGCCCCGTCAGCCTCACGTCACAGGGTCATGTCACAGGTTCATCTCACAGGGTCACGTTCTCCAGCATCTCGGTCACGAGGGCGGCGATCGGCGACCGCTCGGAGCGGGTCAGCGTGACGTGGGCGAAGAGCGGGTGCCCCTTGAGCTTCTCGATGACCGCCACCACGCCGTCGTGGCGCCCCACCCTCAGGTTGTCGCGCTGCGCGACGTCGTGGGTGAGGACCACCTTGGAGTTGGCCCCGATGCGCGACAGCACGGTGAGCAGCACGTTGCGCTCCAGCGACTGGGCCTCGTCGACGATGACGAAGGAGTCGTGCAGCGAGCGGCCGCGGATGTGGGTCAGCGGCAGCACCTCGAGCATGCCGCGGGCCAGCACCTCGTCGATGACGTCCTTGCCGGCCATCGCGCCGAGGGTGTCGAAGACGGCCTGGGCCCACGGCGACATCTTCTCGTTCTCCGAGCCGGGCAGGTAGCCGAGCTCCTGGCCGCCCACGGCGAAGAGGGGGCGGAACACCACGACCTTCTTGTGCTGGCCGCGCTCCATCACCGCCTCCAGCCCGGCGCACAGCGCCATCGCGGACTTCCCCGTGCCGGCCCGGCCACCGAGCGAGACGATGCCGACGTCGGGGTCGAGCAGCATCTCCAGGGCGATGCGCTGCTCGGCGCTGCGGCCGTGGATGCCGAAGGCCTCCCGGTCACCGCGCACCAGGTGCACCCGCTTGTCCGCGCCCACCCGGCCCAGGGCGGTGCCGCGGTCGGAGACCAGCACCAGCCCGTTGTGGCAGGGCAGGTCGCGCGCCTCGTCGAGGTCGACCGCGCCGTCGTCGTACAGCTCGTCGAGGACCGGCGAGGTGACATCCAGCTCGGCCATGCCGGTGTAGCCGGTGTCGGAGTCGCTGATGGCCTCGGCACGGTACTCCTCGGCGTCGAGGCCGACGGCGGAGGCCTTGATGCGCAGCGGGAGGTCCTTGGAGACCAGGGTGACGGCGTGGCCCTCGTCGGCGAGGTTCTTGGCCACCGCGAGGATCCGGGTGTCGTTGTCGCCGAGGCGGAAGCCCGACGGCAGCGCCTGGGGGTCGGTGTGGTTCAGCTCGACCCGCAGGGTGCCGCCCTCGTCCCCCACCGGCACCGGCTCGTCGAGCCGGCCGTGCAGGATGCGCAGCTCGTCGAGCGCGCGGAGGGCGCTGCGGGCGAAGAAGCCGAGCTCGGGGTGGTGCCGCTTCCCCTCCAGCTCGGTGATCACGACCACGGGGAGCACCACCTCGTGCTCGGCGAAGCGGCGCATCGCGCCGGGATCGGCCAGCAGCACGCTGGTGTCGAGGACGTACGTGCGACCGCTCTGGACCTGCTTGGTGCCTGCCACGACTACTCACCCTCACGGGCCGGCGCGCACACTCCTCGCCCGGCCCTAGTTCACACTGGCGGACCGGGAGCCTCGCGATGGTGCGCTGGAGGAGGTGACCCGAGAGCCGGAGTGCCGGCTCCCCCGGACGCGTGCGGGCAGCAGCCCCCAGTGGCGTCCTGCGTGGTCGTGAGCGTTCACGAACGGGCCTCCCGATGCGGCGAGCTTCCCCACTCGCCGATGGAGCCGAACGTACGCCGCGGCGCGGCCCGGATCGGGCGACACGCCCGAACGCGAGGTGACCGGACGGTGACGGTCGGGGGCTGGGCTCAGCCGCCGAAGCGGCGCTCGCGGTTGGCGTACGCGCGCACGGCCCGCAGGAAGTCGACCCGCCGGAAGTCGGGCCAGTAGGCCTCGCAGAAGTAGAACTCGCTCTTGGCCGACTGCCACAGCAGGAACCCGCCGAGTCGCTGCTCGCCGGAGGTGCGGATCACCAGGTCGGGGTCGGGCTGGCCCCTGGTGTAGAGGTGCTCGGAGATGTGCTCGACGTCGAGGGTCGCGGCGAGCTCCTCCAGGGTGGTGCCCTTCTCGGAGTGCTCGGCGAGCAGGGAGCGCACGGCGTCGGCGATCTCGCGGCGGCCGCCGTACCCGACGGCGATGTTGACCAGGATGCCGTCGACGTCGGCGGTGGCCGCCTCGGCCTCCTTGAGACGGCGCGCGGTGTGCGCGGGCAGCAGGTCGAGGGCGCCCACGGGGTGCAGCCGCCAGCGACGCTCGTCGGCGAGGGAGTCGACCGCCTCCTCGATGATGCCGAGCAGCGACTCCACCTCGTCGGCCGGCCGGTTGAGGTTGTCGGTGGAGAGCAGCCACAGCGTGACCACCTCGATGCCCGTCTCCTCACACCAGCCGAGCAGCGGCTCGATGTTGGCCGCACCCGCCCGGTGGCCGTGCGCGGTGTCGGCCCCGACCGCCTTCGCCCAGCGGCGGTTGCCGTCGAGCATGACGCCGACGTGCTTGGGGAGCCGGTCGGCGGGGAGCCGCCGTGCGACGCGGGCCTCGTAGGCCGGGTAGAGCACCCGTCGCACCGCGTCCTTCCAGTTCGCCACCCCCCGATGGTAGATGAAGCGGAGCCTTGCCTCGGTCGCTTCGCGAGGGCCCACCTATGACATCGCTCGCGAAACCCTGACGCACTGGGCCCGCTCACGTACCGTTGCCCACCATGAACGACTCGTTGCGCCACCGAATGGACGATGTCCACGGGCGCGTCGACGACGCCACGGGAGCGATCAACGACGCACTCGCCGAGATCAAGCCCCGCCTGCGCGGCTGGCTGCACGCGGGAATCGCCCCGCTCGCGCTGGCCGCCGGCATCGTGCTGGTCGTGCTGTCCCCCGACGCGACCACCCGGGTCGGGTCGGCCGTCTTCGCCCTGTCGGCCCTGGTGCTGTTCACCGTCTCCGCGGTCTACCACCGTGGCTCGTGGTCACCGACGGCGCAGGAGGTGCTCCGCCGCTTCGACCACTCCAACATCTTCGTCCTCATCGCCGGCACGCTCACGCCGTTCGCGCTGCTCCTGCTCGACGGGTCCGACCGCTGGACCATGCTCGCCATCTCGTGGGGCGGGGCGATCGGCGGCGTCGTCCTCAAGGTGCTGTGGGGCGGTGCCCCGCGGTGGCTCTCGGTGCCGGTCTACGTCGCCCTGGGCTGGGCTCCGGTGTTCTTCTTCGGCGACTTCGTCGAGGGCGCCCAGCAGCTCGGCGCCGGCATGGGGACGGCCGTCATCGCGCTCATCTGCGTGGGCGGGGCCCTGTACACGCTCGGTGGCGTGGTCTACGGGACGAAGTTCCCCGACCCCTCGCCCCGGTGGTTCGGGTTCCACGAGGTGTTCCACACCTTCACGATCCTGGCCTTCGTCTCGCACTACGTCGGCGTCTCGCTGGCGACGTACTCGCTGCGCTGACCGCGGGTGCCCGTCGCGGGCGCAGAGACCCCGCACCCCTCTCAGAGCAGCAGCACCGCCATCACCGTGACCGACCCGGCCACCACCGCCGCGCCGAGGCCGGCCGCCAGGGCCGGCCACCGGGTGGCCAGCACCTCGATCACGACGTAGGTGCCCGCGACCACCGCCAGCGCGAGGGTGACCGGCAGCAGGACGGCGAGCAGCACCCCGACGATGGCGCCGGCCGCCCGGAAGCGTCCCCAGGCCAGGCCCAGGAGCAGCGGGATCGTGACCGCCCCGGCGAATCCTCCGGCGAGCTCGACCCGCCACGGCCGCTCGCCCATCCACGGCACCTCGAACGTCAGCGGCCAGGAGGCGTCGAAGAGGTCGGCGACGGCGCTGATGCCCAGCACGACCACCACGCCGACGGTGAGGGCGACCGCCGCGCGGTAGCGCCACGTGCGTGCGCCCGACCACGCCAGCCCCCGGCCGAGCACCAGCGTCGCGACCGTGACCGCCGACCACACGAGCCAGCGGCGCACGACGCCGGTGCCGGTGTCGGCCATCGCGTCGCGGAAGACCCGGTCGGCCTCCACCCGGTCGACCCGGCGGCCCTGCGTCGAGACGTAGGACGCCGGCTCCTCCGGGTCCCGCACGAGCCCGTCGTGCAGGAGCGCGGCGGGCAGGTGCGCACCGGTCTTGGGCACCAGCCAGGTGAGGAGGGCGGGCACGGAGGTCAGGTCGGTGCGGAACACGTCGGGGTCGGCCGGCACCAGCAGCTCCCCGAGGCGCCGGTCGTCGTAGGCGATGCGTCGCTGCATGCCGAACGACTCGAGCCCGGTGTCGGTGTGCCGCTCCAGGACGATGCGCGGCGCCCGTCCGCGGGAGGGAGGCTCGCCGGGCTCCGCCCCGCGCGCCGGGACGCCGCCGTCGTAGAAGCGACCCACCTGCCGGTGCACCTGGGGGATCCACACGGCGCCCAGGGTGGCACAGGGCACGGACGGCATCGGGTTGGATGGCCACGTGGGCGCACCCGAGGAGACCTGGCTGGCCGAGCATCGACGATCCCTGCGGGCGGTGGCTGCCGGCTCCCGGCACCCGCTGGGCGGGTTCGGCTGGCTCGACCGCGGCTGCCGGCTCGTGGTCGACCGACCGGTCGAGCTGTGGATCACCTGCCGGATGACCTACGTCCTCGCGATCTCGGCGCTGCACGAGGGCATCGACACCCGGGAGCTGGTCGAGCACGGGCTGGACGCGCTGACCGGGCCGCTGCACGACGACGAGCACGGCGGCTGGTTCGCCTCCTTCGGCCCCCGGGGGCCGGTCGACGACACCAAGCAGGCCTACGCCCACGCGTTCGTCGTGCTGGCCGCCTCCGCGGCGCTCGTGGCCGGTCAGGAGCGGGCCCGGGCGGTGCTGGAGGAGGCGCTGGACGTGATCGAGAGCCACTTCCACGACGACGCCACGGGCCTGTACGCCGACGTGCTCGACCGCGCCCTCGCCGAGCGGGAGCCCTACCTCGGCGCCAACGCGAACATGCACCTGGTCGAGGCGATGCTCGCCGCCGCCGATGCGACCGGCGAGCGGTGGCCGGTCCAGCGGGCGCTGGAGGTGGCCACCCGCGTGGTGCACGAGATCGCGCCGGCGCTGGACTTCCGCCTTCCCGAGCACCTCGACACCTCGGGTGTCCCGATGCTCGAGCACAACCGCGACGACCCCGCCCACCCGTTCCGGCCGTACGGCGTGACCATCGGCCACCAGCTCGAGTGGGCCCGGCTCCTGGTGCAGCTGGAGCTGGCCCTCGGTCCGGCGGCACCCGGCTGGCTGCTGGAGGACGCGCGCAGCCTCTTCGCCCGGGCCGTCGCCGACGGCTGGTCGGTCGACGGCGACGAGGGCTTCGTCTACACCGTCGACTTCGACGGCCGCCCGGTCGTGCACGAGCGCATGCACTGGGTCGTGGCCGAGGCGGTGGCCGCGGCGCACGTGCTCGACCTGACGTTCCCCGGCGAGGGGTACGCCGACCTCGAGAGCAGCTGGTGGGACCACGCACGCCGCCACCTCGTCGACCCGGCCGGGTCGTGGCACCACGAGCTGGACCGGCACCTGCGACCGGCGCACACGGTCTGGGACGGCAAGCCGGACGTCTACCACGCCTTCCAGGCGGCGCTGCTGCCGACGACGGGCGTCGCGACCTCGTTCGTCAGCCGGCCACCGGGCCGCTGACCGGGAGCTACCGGACCAGCGGAGCCACGACGCCGGCGACGTCCTCGAGGCCGCCGGCGTTGTAGACGTCGGTGAAGCCGAGCTCCTCCATCCGGTCGGCGGCGATGCCGGCGCGCCGCCCGGAGGCGCAGTAGACGACGTACGTCGCGTCGCGGGCCAGCGGCTCGACCTGCGCGTCGAAGTCGTCGGACTCGACCGGGATGTTCATGGCGCCCTCGAGGCGGCCCTCCTCGAACTCCTCGGGCGTGCGCACGTCGATCACCAGGGCCCCGGTGTCGACCAGGTCGCGGGCGGCGCCCGGCGAGACGACGTCCTCGCCGGGATCGTAGGCGCCCTGCCACCGGGCGACCCCGACGGCGACGGCCACCGCGATCACGAGGACGGTGACGGCCACGACGACGATGCGCTGGCGGGTCATGCGGTCAAGCATGGCAAACCGCGCCACGTCCCCCGCGCACCGCCGCGGCCCCGCGGAGCCGGCCGCCGCCGCTGGACGCCCGAGGGGAGTAGCGTCTCCACGCATGGACAACCTGCTCCAGGCCGTGCCGCTGCTGCGGATCTACGACGAGGACAGGGCACGCGAGTTCTACCTCGACTACCTCGGCTTCACCCTCGACTGGGAGCACCGGTTCGAGGAGGCGCTGCCGCTCTACGCGCAGGTCTCCCGCGACGGCGTCCGCCTCCACCTCACCGGGCACCACGGGGACGCCACCCCGGGCAGCACCGTGCTGGTGCAGGTCGCCGACGCACGAGCGCTCCTCGACGAGCTGCGCGCGCAGGACTACGACATGCTGCGGCCCGGCCTCGAGCACCAGCCGTGGGGCCTGGAGGTCAGCGTCGTCGACCCGTTCGGCAACACCCTCCGCTTCCACGAGCCGCAGCCGGCCGACGCGGCCGAGGTGCCCGAGCCGATCCGGCACGAGGTGGTGGTGGCGGTGGAGCCCTCCGAGGCGTTCGACCGCTTCACCGGCCGGTACGGCGAGTGGTGGGACAAGCAGTACACCCCCGACCCCGGCACCTACGACGGCATGAGCGTGGTGCCGCGCGTCGGTGGCACGGTCGCGCTGCGGCACCGGGACGCCGAGGAGCACCCGATCGGCGAGGTGACCGTCTGGGAGCCGGGTGAGCGCTTCACCCAGACCTTCACGCTGGCCCTGCCGCCCGGGCTCGCCACGACGCTGGACGTGCGGTTCACCGCCGACCCCGCCGGCTCCCGCGTCGCCCTGGAGCACGGCGGCTGGACGGCCGGCACCGCGCACCTGCGTGACAGTTTCGGCGACTGGGCGCACCTCCTCGACCGCTACGCCGCGCTCACCTGATGGACGCGCGGCAGTGGGACGAGCGGTACGCCGCCACCGACCTGGTGTGGTCCGCCGGCCCCAACCGGCTGGTGGCCGCCGAGTGTGCCGCCCTGCCCGCCGGCTGGGCGGTCGACCTCGCGGCCGGGGAGGGGCGCAACGCGATCTGGCTGGCCAGGCAGGGCTGGCGCGTGACGGCGGTCGACTTCTCGCAGGTGGGGCTGGACAAGGGCCGCCGCGTGGTCGAGGCGGAGGAGCTCCTCGGTGCGATCGACTGGGTCTGCGCGGACGCGACGACCTGGACACCGGCCGAGCCGGTCGACCTGGTCGTGGCGGCGTACCTGCAGGTGCCGGCCGACGACCGCCGCAGGGCCGTCGTGGGAGCGGTCCGGTCGCTCGCACCCGGCGGCACGCTGCTGTGGGTCGCCCACGACTCCTCGAACCTCACCGAGGGCACGGGCGGCCCGCAGGACCCCGCCGTGCTGATGACGGCCGAGGACGTCCTGGCCGACGTCGCCTCGGCCGACGTGGCCGTCGACGTCGTCCGTGCCGAGCGGGTGGCCCGTCTCGTGGAGAGCGGCGACCACCACGGCGAGGAGCAGCGGATCGCCTGGGACGCGGTGGCCCGGGTCACCCGGCGCTGACGACCGGGACCGGGGCTGGTGGTGCCGGGGGTCGTCTACCACCTGTGGGCCGGCCGCCACCGGGTCGCACCGGAGGAGATGGTGCGCCCCGCCGGCGAGGACCTCGCCGAGGTGTGATCAGCGCTGGTCGTCGGCGCGGTGGTCGACCGGCGGCACGTCGTCGGACGCCGGCTCGTCGGTCACCGGCTCGTCGCCGTACACACCGGAGTCCTTGGCGGCCTGCGCCTTGCGCAGCTGCTTGACGAGGCTGAAGGCGAGCACGACCACGGCGAGCACCAGCAGCAGGAAGATGGTGAAGGCGGTCCAGCCGGCCTTGACGTCCTCGGGCTCGGGGACCTTGTCGGTGAGCGTGATGATCAGCAGGTCGAGCATGGGGGCCTCTCAGGCGGGGTCGGTGATGCCGGCGAACAGGTCGTCCTCCGGGGTCGGCGAGTCGACGTGGCTGACGACGAGCTCGTAGTCCTCGGTCGGCCACACCGACTGCTGGATCTCACGCGGGATCGCGAACCACATGCCGTCGGGGTCGATCTGGGTGGCGTGGGCCAGCAGGGCCTGGTCGCGGACGCCGAAGAAGTCGCTGCAGCTGACCCTCGTGGTGATCCGGTCGTCCCACTCCGGCTCCCGCTTCCAGGTGGCGAGCCGCTCCCCGTAGGGCGACTCGAGGTCGTGGGCGAGCATCGCGTCGTGGAGGGCCTTGGTCTTCGCCCAGCTCCAGCCGTGGTGGTAGTAGAGCTTGAGCGGCTGCCACGGCTCGCCGGCGTCGGGGTAGCGGTCGGGGTCGCCGGCCGCCTCGAAGGCCGCGACCGAGACCTCGTGGCACTTGACGTGGTCGGGGTGCGGGTAGCCCCCGCGCTCGTCGTACGTCGTGACGACGTGCGGCCGGAAGGACCTGATCAGGCGTACCAGCGGCTCGGCGGCCTCCTCGAGCGGCACGAGCGCGAAGCAGCCATCGGGCAGCGGCGGCAGGGGGTCGCCCTCCGGCCAGCCCGAGTCGACGAAGCCGAGCCAGTCCTGCCGGACACCGAGGATGTCGCGGGCCCGCTCCATCTCCTGGCGGCGGATCTCGGTGATGTTCTCGAGGATGTCGGGCCGGTCCATCTTGGGGTTCAGGATCGAGCCGCGCTCGCCTCCGGTGCAGGTCGCGACGTGGACGTCGACGCCCTCCTTGACGTACATCGCGGTCGACGCGGCACCCTTGCTCGACTCGTCGTCGGGGTGTGCGTGGACGTGCATGAGGCGGAGGCCGGAGGGGCGGTCAGGCATGCCCCGAGTCTAGGTGTCGCCCCTCCGGACCCCGCCCGGGGATCACTCCCGGTCCAGCCGGGCGAGCTCGTCGGCGTCGAGCACCAGGTCGGCCGCGGCGGCCGAGTCGGTGACCGAGCCGGGACGCTTGGCACCGGGGATCGGGATGACCACCGGCGACTGCGCGATCTCCCACGCCAGCGCCACCTGCTGCGCGCTCACCCCGTGGGCCGAGGCGACCTCGGCGCAGGCCGGGTGCTTCTCGGCGAGCTCCTTGGCGTCGGAGAGTCCGCCGAGCGGGCTCCACGGGAGGAAGGCCAGGCCCAGCTCCTCGCACACGTCGATCTCCGGGCGGCTGCTGCGGAAGGCCGGGGAGAACTGGTTCTGCACGCTGACCAGCGCGTCCCCGAGCACGTCGTGGGCGGCACGGATCTGCGCCGGGTCGGCGTTGGAGAGACCGACCATCCGCACCTTGCCCGAGTCGGCGATCTCCTTGAGCGTGCCGATGACCTCGGCGTAGTCGACGGCCGGGTCCGGCCGGTGGTGCTGCCACAGGGCGATCTGGTCCACGCCGAGGCGGCCCAGGCTGGCGTCGACGGCCCCCTTGAGGTGCGCGGCGGAGCTGTCGGTGGCCCAGCCGCCGCCCTCGGTGCGCACGTGCCCGCCCTTGGTGGCGAGCAGCACGCGGTCGCGGACCCCGAGCTCGTCGAGCAGGGAGGCGATGAGCGACTCGTTCGCCCCCTGGGCGTCGGCGCCGAGCTCGTCGCCCGGGCCGTAGGCGTCGGCGGTGTCGAACAGCGTCACGCCGGCGTCCAGGGCGGCCCGGACGGTGTCGGCGAGCTGCTCGCGCGGCTGGGTGCCGGTCTGGTCGAAGGTCATCAGGCCGAGGCCGATGACGCCCACCTCGACGCGGCCGACGGTGTCATTTCCGATCGTTCGTGTCTGCATGGGTCGCACGCTACGTCGCCCGTGGTGACACCCTTCGTGGGGCGGGGCGGGGGTGCGGGTGGCACGCTTGGCGGCATGACATCGCAGGCCGAGCTCGCCGACCGGTACGGCGGCACCCTGTCCGTGGGGCGCCGCCGCCTGCTGTGGGTCGTGGTGGCGTGCGTCGCCGCGGTGGCCCTGGCCTGGTTGGCCTGGACGGCGTGGTTCCACGCGACGCCGCCGGTGCGCAGCCAGCTCGTCGGCTTCTCCGTCGAGGACGACCACCGCACCACCGCCGAGGTACGGGTGTCGCTCGACGACGGCGTGGACGCCTCGTGCACGGTGCGTGCCTACGCGGCCGACCACACCACCGTCGGCGAGCTGGTGTTCACCCCGACCGACGGCCGCAACCAGCTCGTCGTACGCACCGAGAGGGAGGCGACGAGCATCGAGAGCATCGGCTGCACCGCCGCCGGCCAGCCCCGTCCCCGTTGACCCCCGGGCGACCCAGCGGTTGCTAGACTGGTCCGGAAGTCAACCCGCAGGGCCGCTCAACCCACCGCGTGCGCTCCCGGAGCGCACGTCGAGGCCGGCGGGTTTTTTCTTTTGTCCCACAGGAGTGAACCCATGACCCAGTCGACCGACCCAGCGATCATCTGGCTGACCCAGGACGCCCACGACAAGCTCGCCGCCGAGCTGGCGGACCTCAAGGGCCCCAAGCGCCAGGAGATCATCGACCGCATCAGCGCGGCGCGCGACGAGGGCGACCTGAAGGAGAACGGCGGCTATCACGCGGCCAAGGACGAGCAGGGCAAGCAGGAGGCCCGCATCCGCCAGCTCGAGGACATGCTGCGCCGCGCCGAGGTGGGCGAGACCCCGCCCGACGACGGCATCGTCGAGCCCGGCATGGTGGTGACCTACCGCTTCGTCGGTGACGACGAGACCGAGACCTTCCTGCTCGGCGCCCGCGAGATCGAGGACGACTCGATCCCCACGTTCTCCCCGCAGTCCCCCCTCGGCTCCGCCATCCTCGGCGCCAAGACGGGTGACACCGTCACCTACGCAGCGCCCAACGGCAAGCACCTCGAGGTGGAGATCGTCGACGCCAAGCCGTACGCCGGCTGAGGCGACCCCCGGGGCGCCTGACGCATGGCGGGCACCGAGCCGGGTACCGGGCCCGAGCAGCCCGCCCCCACCCGGAAGGTCCCCATGAGCCCTGTACGCATCCGACCCCTGGGTGGAGCCTTCGGCTGCCTGCTGATGATCCTGGTCTCGGTGGTGCTCTCGGTGCTGCTGACCGTCGTGGTGAACCTCGGGAGGTAGGGCCGTGGCCGCCACGCCGGCCGTGCGCGAGCGCGGCCGGACGTGATGAGCCGGGGCCGCCGGGGTACCGCGAGGGCCCGTCGACCCCAGGAGGCCGCCATGACCGTCCGAGCCGGCGCCGACCCGTGTGACCTGGCCCTGCCCCTGGCCTCGGCGGGCGACCTGGACCCCCTGCTGGCGAGGATCGGCGAGGCACGGGTGGTGTGCATCGGCGAGGCGTCGCACGGCACCCACGACTTCTACGCCTGGCGCGCCACCCTCACCCGCCGGCTGGTCGAGGAGCACGGGTTCGACCTCGTCGGGGTCGAGGGCGACTGGCCCGACTGCCACCGGGTGCACTGCTCGGTCGTCGGCTCGCCGGCCGCGCCCGACGACCCGCGTGCGGCGCTGGAGCGGTTCGAGCGCTGGCCGACGTGGATGTGGGCCAACGAGGAGGTGGCCGGCTTCACGCGGTGGCTGCGGTCCCACAACCTCGAGCGCGAGCCGGAGCAGCGGGTGGGCTTCCACGGCCTCGACGTCTACAGCCTCTGGGAGTCGCTGCGCGCGGTCCTCGACCACCTCCGCGAGCGGTACCCCGACGACCTGGACGCAGCCCTGCAGGCGGTGGAGTGCTTCGAGCCGTACGCCGAGGACCCGCAGGCGTACGCCCGCTCCACCCGCATCGTGCCGACCGGCTGCGAGGTGGAGGTCGTCGAGCTGCTCACCGACCTGCTGGAGCGCCACGCCGACGACGGGGACCACCTCGTGGATGCCGACGCCCGCTTCTTCGCCGAGCAGAACGCCCGCGCGGTGATCGGCGCCGAGGCCTACTACCGCGCCATGGTGGGCGGTGGCCCGGAGTCGTGGAACGTCCGGGACAGGCACATGGCCGACACCCTCGACCGGCTGCTCGCGCACCGCGGCAGCCGCCACGGTGGGCGGGCGGCGAAGGCGGTGGTGTGGGAGCACAACACCCACGTCGGGGACGCCCGCTTCACCGACATGGCCGAGGCCGGCATGACCAACGTCGGGCGGCTCGTCCGCGAGCGGTACGGCGAGTCCGACACCGTCCTGGTCGGCTTCGGCAGCCACCGGGGCAGCGTCGTGGCCGGGCGGTGGTGGGGGGCGCCGATGGAGGCGATGAGCGTGCCGCCCGCTCGCCGGGGCAGCATCGAGGACCTGCTCCACGACTCGCTCGGGGGCGCCTCGGCCCTCTTCGTCCCACCGCCGGAGCTGCCCGCGTGGCTGTCGCAGGAGCGCGGGCACCGGGCGATCGGGGTGGTCTACCGGCCCGAGGCCGAGCGCGTCGGCAACTACGTGCCGACGGTGCTGGGGCGACGCTACGACGCCTTCCTGTGGCTCGACGAGACCACCGCGCTCCAGCCGCTCGGCGGGCGCGAGCGTGCGACCACCGGCGAGCTGGAGACCTGGCCCTTCGCGACGTGACCCGGTGGGTCAGCCCGTGCTCGCGTCGTCGATGCACATGATGTTGCCCTCGCTGTCCTTGAACCACGCCGCGTGGCCCATCTCCGCCGCGAACGCGATGTCGCCCTGCCAGGTCACGCCCGGCAGGTCGTAGTGCTCGAAGGTGATCCCGTTGGCCTTGAGCGCCTCCACCTCGGCCGACACGTCGGCGACGTGCCACTGGGCGATCGTGTGGCCGGCCTGACCGGCGTACTCGGTCTCGTAGAGGTAGAACGAGGTTCCGCCTGCCGTCGTGTAGACCAGTCCGCCGGGGTTCTCGCCGGCGGGGGTGAGACCGAGCGTGTCGGCGTAGAAGCGCCGGGCCCGGTCGAGGTCGGCGGCCGGGATGTTGGCCGTCACCGTGCTGTCGTTCAGCATGTCGTGCTCCCTCGGGTCGGGAGTGCCCGAGCCGCTCACCTGGCACGCTAGTCCTGCACGGCGGGGTGTCAAGGAGCTTCGGAGGCCACGCTCAGTCGTAGACGCGGTAGCCGTGCTGGCGCAGCCGGTCCTTGACGGCCTCCGCGTGCGGCTCGCCGCGCGTCTCGAGCTGGAGGCTGACCTCCACCTGGTCGAGGTCCAGGCTCGCGGAGATCCGCTCGTGGGCCACCTCCAGCACGTTGGCCCCCACCTCGCTCACCTCGGTCAGGAGGCTGGCGAGCCCGCCCGGCACGTCGGGGATGCAGACGCGCAGGTAGAGGTAGCGCCCGGCACTGGCCAGGCCGTGACGGATGACCTTGCCGAGCAGCAGGGGGTCGATGTTGCCGCCGGAGAGGACGGCCACCGACGGCGTCTCCCAGCGGGTCGGGTCGTCGAGCATGGCGGCGACCGCCG
The DNA here is from genome assembly GCF_902805925.1 of uncultured Nocardioides sp. Classification (GTDB taxonomy): domain Bacteria; phylum Actinomycetota; class Actinomycetes; order Propionibacteriales; family Nocardioidaceae; genus Nocardioides. Next base: position 31,173 of record NZ_CADCUP010000045.1, on the reverse strand, counting down.
CGGCGCCCGCCGGCTCGACGACCATCTTGGCCCGCTCGACCAGCGCCAGCAGCGCGCGGGAGAGCGACTCCTCGGAGACCGTGAGGATCTCGTCGACGTGGTCGCGGACGGCGGCGAAGGTGATCTCACCGGGGCACCCGACGGCGATGCCGTCGGCCATCGTCTTCATCGACGACAGCGGCACCGGCCGGCCGTCGCGCAGCGAGGCGGGGAACGCCGCGGCGCCCTCGGCCTGGATCCCGACGACGCGCACGTCCGGGCGCAGGGCCTTGACCGCGATGGCGATGCCCGCCAGCAGCCCGCCGCCGCCTGCGGGCACGAGCACCGTGCGCACGTCGGGCGACTGCTCGAGGATCTCCAGCCCGCAGGTGCCCTGGCCGGCGACGATGTCGACGTGGTCGAACGGGTGGATCAGGGTGGCACCCGTCTCGGCGGCGAACTCGCGGGCCCGCACCAGCGCGTCCTCGAGGTAGCGGCCGTGGAAGACCACGTCGGCGCCGTACGCGCGGGTCGCCTTCTCCTTGGGGATGGGGGCGCCCTCGGGCATGAAGACCGTGCTGCGGATGCCGAGCGAGGTGGCGGCCAGGGCGACCCCCTGCGCGTGGTTGCCGGCGGAGGCGGCCACGACGCCGTGGCGGCGCTCCTCGGCGCCGAGCCGGGAGATGCGCATGTAGGCACCGCGGATCTTGAACGATCCGGTGCGCTGGAGGTTCTCGCACTTGAGGTCCACGCGCCCGCCGGCCAGCGCGGAGAGCCACCGGGACTCCTCCATCGGCGTCACCACCGCCGTGCCGGCGATCGCCGCGCGGGCGTTCTCGATGTCGGCCAGCGTGCAGGCCGCGGTGGGATCAGCGCTGCGCTGCGTCATCCTCCACCTCCCTCTCGTCGTCGTCCTGGTGGTGGTCGTCGGAGCCGTCATCCAGCTGGTCGCTCTCGCCGGGGTCGTCGGCCAGCGGGGGTACCTCGTCGGGGTCGGGAGCGCTCGGCGAGCGCTCGGACAGGTGCTGCGCCACCGCGTTGACCGCGGCGGCGAGGGGCACCGCGATCAGCGCACCGGCGATGCCGGCCACCAGCACGCCGCAGCCGATGGCCACGACGACGCCCAACGGGTGCATGGACACGAACCGGCCCATCAGGAACGGCTGGAGGACCTGGCCCTCGATCTGCTGCACGAGGATCACGCCGCCCAGCATCAGCAGGGCCGTGAACGGGCCCTGGTCGACCAGGGCCACCAGCACGGCCACGGTGCCTGCGACCGTGGCGCCGACCAGCGGCACGAAGGCGCCCAGGAAGACGAGCACGCCGATGGCCAGCACGAACGGGACGCCGAGCGCGGCGGCGACGATCACGATGCCCACCGCGTCGACCAGCGCCACGATCACCGTGGCCCGCACGAACTGGGTCAGCGAGATCCAGGCGACGCGCCCGGAGCCGTCGATGGCCTGGCGGGCGGCCCGCGGCGCGAGTCGCACCAGCCACGCCCAGATGCGGTCGCCGTCGGCGAGGAAGAAGTAGCTGGCGAACAGGATGATGAACAGCCCGGCCACGACGTTGCCGAGCGCGGCACCGACCCCGGCGAGCTGGCCGACGACCGCGGTGTCCTGGCTGCGCTCGGTGATCGCCGCCTGCGCCTCCTCGATGTAGCGGTTGATCTGGCTGTCGGAGGCGTGCAGGGGCCCGTCGCGGAGCCACTCACGGATCTGCTCCAGCCCCTCGACCACCTGGTCGGCGAGGTCGGCGGCGCCGTTGGCCACCTGCTGGCCGGCGACCGTGAGCAGGAGCGAGACGACCGTGATGCCGCCGAGGACGACGAGCAGGCTGGCCAGCCCCCGGGGCAGCCCGACCGCGGTGAGCAGGCGGACCAGGGGTGAGACCAGCGCCGCGATGAGCAGGGCCACGGCCAGCGGGAGGGTCACCAGGCCGAAGAAGGTGAGCGTGCGGAAGATGACGTAGCCGGCCAGGGAGATCACCAGGAAGCGCCAGCCCCACGCCGCCGCCAGGTCGAGCCCCCACGGCACCTGGGCCGGCCGGAAGTTGGTCTCCCCGGTGGTGATCGGATCGGGGTCGGACCGGCGCTCGGCGCGGATCAGCGCCCACTGGGCAGCCAGCTGCTGGGTGAGCCGGTCGCTCAGCCGCTCGGCGTCGATCTGGCTCGCCCTCGAGCCTCGGCCGGGAAGGCGGAACCGGGGCTCCTGGGTGGTCACTGAGACAGGCTACTCACCGGGCGCGTGCGAGAGACGGCGAACCAGCCCGTACGCCGCCTCCGGATGTGTCCGCGCCAGCAGGCCGGCCGCCGCGAGCACGTAGTCGTGGTCGACCACGGTGCGCGGTGCCCGCGGCAGCTGCCACCCGCCGTCGACGTCGGCGCCCGTGGACCCGGCGAAGACGCGCTCGGCGACACCGGGCCGGCCGTTGCGCAGCACGCCTCCCGACCCGATGAGCAGGCCGACCTCTCGCAGGTCCTTGCCCGTGCGCTCGACCACCCGGCCCTCGGGGCTGAGCACCACCTTGCTGCGGCCCGCGTGGCGCCGCAGGGCGAGGCCGACGGCGGCCCGGGCCAGCGCCTCGTCGTCCTCGGCGCCCGCGTCGTCAGCGGGGAGGAAGCCGGGGTCGGCCTGCCGCAGCGCAGCGGCCTCCGCGAGGTCGTCGAAGCCGGCACCGGCGGCGGTGGTGACCGCCGACCAGCGCATGCCCAGGTCCCCCTCGACGGTGCGGGTGACCGGCGTCGTGGCGACCACCTCACGGGCGAGGCCTGCGTCCTCCGGGTCGAGCTCGACGACGCTGTGCACGTCGGTGGTGGCGCCGCCCACGTCGACGACGACCACGTCGCCGGCGCCGGGTCGCTCCTCGTCCAGCCCCCGGGAGAGCAGCTCGACGCCGGTGAGCACGACGTCGGGGGTGGCGCCGGCGACCATCGCGACGAAGTCGGCGCGGCTGCTGAGGTGCTTGCCGCCGATGACGTGGGCGAGGAACACCTCGCGGATCGCCGAGCGCGCCGAGTCGGGGGCGAGCACGCCGATGCGGGGCACGACGTTGTCGGCCAGCACGTACGGCGTCCGCGACTCACGGAAGCGGGCCTCGATGAGGTCCTGCGACTCCACGTTCCCCGCCACCACCACCGGGCCGGACCACCCGCTGCGGGAGAGGAGGCCCGCGTCGGCCTCCAGCACCTCGGCGTTGCCGCCGTCGGTGCCGCCCACGAGCAGCAGCACGTCGGGCTCGGCCGCCCGCAGGCGGCTCAGCGCCGCGTCGTCGAGGCCGCCGGAGAGCACCGCCACGACCCTGCCACCGCTGGACAGCGCCACCCGGCGGCCGGCCTCGGCGGTGACGAGCTCCTCGTTCCCGACGACCGCTATCCGCAGCCCGCCACCGGCGGACGAGCAGGCCAGCACCGCGGCGTCCGCGGCCCGGGGGTCCTGCTCGACCAGCCGCGCCAGGCACGCGTCGTACCCGTCGAGGACGTCGGTGCCGATGGTGGTCGGGTGCGAGGCCGCGGCCACGATGCGGCCCCGGGCGAGGTCGACCAGGCCGGCCTTGGTGAACGTGGAGCCGAAGTCGACGCAGACGACCGTGCCGGCGCCCGGGTCAGCCGACGGAGAGGGCACGGTCGAGGTCGCCGAGGAGGTCGTCGACCGTCTCGATGCCCACGCTGAGGCGGATGAGGTCGGCGGGGACCTCGAGGCTGGTGCCGGCCACCGACGCGTGGGTCATCCGGCCGGGGTGCTCGATCAGCGACTCGATGCCGCCCAGCGACTCCGCGAGCGTGAAGACCTCGGCGGCCGCGCAGACGTCGAGCGCGTGCTGCTCGCCGCCGGTGACCCGGAAGCTCACGATGCCGCCGAAGCGCTTCATCTGCTTCGCGGCGACCGCGTGGCCCGGGTGCTCCTCGAGGCCGGGGTAGATCACCTGCTCCACCCGGTCGTGCCGGGAGAGGAAGTCGACGACCTGCTCGGCGTTGTCGCAGTGCCGCTCCATCCGCACGGCCAGCGTCTTCAGGCCCCGGTGGGTGAGGAAGGAGTCGAAGGGGCCGGCGACGGCGCCGATGGAGTTCTGGTGGAACGCCACCCGCTCGGCGACCTCGAGGTCGCGCACGACGAGCGCTCCCCCGACGACGTCGGAGTGCCCGCCGCAGTACTTCGTGGTCGAGTGCACCACCACGTCGGCGCCGAGCGTCAGCGGCTGCTGGAGGTACGGCGAGGCGAAGGTGTTGTCGACCACGAGCAGCGCCCCGGCGTCGTGGGCCACCGACGCCAGCGCCTCGATGTCGCCGATGTTCAGCTTGGGGTTGGTGGGCGTCTCCACCCAGACCAGCTTGGTCCGCCCGGGCTGGATCGCCGCGCGCATCGCGTCGACGTCGGAGACCGGCGCCGGGCTGTGGTCCAGGCCCCAGACCTGCTCGACCTTGTCGAAGAGGCGGTAGGTGCCGCCGTACGCGTCGTCGGGGATCACCACGTGGTCGCCGGGCCGGCACAGCGCCCGCACGAGGGTGTCCTCGGCGGCGAGGCCGGAGGCGAAGGCGAAGCCGCGCTCGCCCTCCTCGAGGGCCGCCATCACGCCCTCCAGCGCGGTGCGCGTGGGGTTGGCGGAGCGGCTGTACTCGTAGCCGCCGCGCATCCCGCCGACGCCGTCCTGCTTGTAGGTCGAGGTGGCGTAGATGGGCGCGATCACGGCCCCGGTGGTCGGGTCGGGCTCGAAGCCGGCGTGGATCGCACGCGTGTCGAACCCGGACTTGCTGCGGTGCTGCTGTTCGCTCACCCTCCGAGCCTAGGCGCCCGGCGGTGAGGGGAACATCGGGGGGCGGTGGGCGGTTGAGATGGAGCAAGCACCATCCCTCGACGACGGGAGACCGCATGTTCGGCCGCACCAAGTCCACCCTTCCCACCGCCGACGAGGCCCTGCGCGGGCGCGAGGCCCGCTGGTTCGGTGTCTCCGAGCGCCACGTGGTGCTCGATGCCCCCGTCATCACCGACGACGTCCCCGCCGGCCTGGAGGTCGCGATCTTCGGGCTCGGCTGCTTCTGGGGAGCCGAGGAGATCTACTGGCAGGTCCCGGGCGTCTGGTCCACCTCCGTCGGCTACGCCGGCGGCATCACCCCGAACCCCTCCTACGAGCAGGTGTGCTCGGGCCGCACCGGCCACACCGAGGCCGTGCGCGTCGTCTTCGACCCCACGGTCGTGTCCTTCGCCGACCTGGTGAAGCGGTTCTTCGAGATCCACGACCCGACGCAGGGCATGCGCCAGGGCAACGACGTCGGCACGCAGTACCGCTCGGCGATCTACTGGACCACTCCCGAGCAGGAGCAGACCGCCCGCGACCTGACGAAGGTGTACGGCGACGAGCTCTCGCGCCGCCGCCTCGGTGACATCACCACCGAGATCCGGCCGGCCTCCGAGACGCCGTACTTCTACGCCGAGGACCAGCACCAGCAGTACCTCGCCAAGAACCCGATGGGGTACCGCTGCCACGCCAACACCGGCGTGCGGTTCCCCGCCACGGCCTGAGCCCCACCCGACCCGGACCCCGCGCCTCCTGGGCGCGGGGTCCTCCGCGTCCCGCCGGGGGGTCGTCCTGGCGAGCGGGTGGTCGTGGCTCCACCCCGGGGACGTAGCGCCGGCCCCGGTCCCGGACCAGACTGGAGGCATGACGCACACCTGGCTGACCGTGGTCGAGGACGCGCTCAGCCGCGTCGACGAGTCCCTCACCGCGACCCTGGAGGGGCTGGACCCCGACGACCTCGCCCGACGGCCCGGACCGGACGCCAACCCGGTCGGCTGGCTGGCCTGGCACCTGACCCGCGTGCTCGACGGCCACCTCGCCGACCTGGTCGGCGCGCCGCAGGTGTGGGAGGAGTGGCGTGTGCGTCTCGACCTGCCCTACGACGCCGGCGCCACGGGGTACGGGCAGTCCAGCGCCGAGGTGGGAGCCTTCCGCGCCGACGCAGCGTCGCTGACCGGCTACTGGGCCGCGACCTGGCACCGCACCCGCGAGGTCCTCCGCCAGCTGGCCGGCGAGGACGCCGAGCGCGTCGTCGACGACTCCTGGGACCCCCCGGTCACGGTGTCGTCCCGGCTCGTCAGCGTCGTCAACGACGTCACCCAGCACGTCGGCCAGATGGGCTACGCTCGGGGCCTTCTCGGCGCGTGACGAGCGCGATCAACCAACCATCACGGACAATGGGCCCATGACCGAGCTCCCTCGCAAGGCCTTCGCCCGGGGTGCCCGCCTGGCGGCACTCCCCCTCGGGTACGCCGGCAGGTCGGCGCTGGGGTTCGGCCGGCGCCTCGGCGGCCAGTCCGCCGACGTGGTGCTCACCGAGATCCAGCAGCGCACGGCCGAGCAGCTCTTCCGCACGCTGGGCGAGCTCAAGGGCGGGGCGATGAAGTTCGGTCAGGCCCTCTCGGTGCTGGAGTCCGCGCTGCCCGAGGATCTCGTCAAGCCCTACCGCGAGCAGCTGGTGAAGCTGCAGGACTCCGCTCCCCCGATGCCCACGCAGACCGTGCGTGACCAGATCGCGCGCTCGATGGGCCCCGACTGGCGCGAGCGGCTGGTGTGGCTCGACGGCGGCCAGGCCGCGGCGGCCTCCATCGGTCAGGTGCACCGTGGCCGGTGGCACGACGGCCGCGACGTGGCGGTCAAGGTGCAGTACCCCGGCGCCGGCGAGGCGCTGATGAGCGACCTGCGCCAGCTCGCCCGCGTGGCCCGCAGCGTGGCGCCGGTCTTTCCCGGCATCGACATCAAGCCCCTCGTCGAGGAGCTGCAGGCCCGAGCGGCCGACGAGCTCGACTACGAGCTCGAGGGCGAGGCGCAGGCCGCGTTCGCCGAGGCGTTCAGCGACGACCCCCAGGTCGTCGTGCCCGAGGTCGTGCACGCCGGGCCCTTGGTGCTGGTCAGCGAGTGGATGGACTCCCCCGGCTCGCTGGCGACGATCATCGCCGACGGCACGCGGGAGGAGCGCGACCACTACGGCGAGCTGCTTGCGCGCTTCCTGTTCTCCGGGCCCGCACGCACCGGCATGCTGCACGCCGACCCCCACCCCGGGAACTTCCGGCCCCTCCCGAACGCCGACGGCAGCCCCGGCAGGCTGGGGGTCCTCGACTTCGGCGCCGTCGCCCGGCTCCCGGACCGCCACCTGCCCGCCTCCATGGGCCGCCTGATGCGGGTCGCCGCGCAGGACGATCCCGAGGCGCTGGTCGAGGCCCTGCGGAGCGAGGGCTTCATCAAGCCGGGCATCCAGGTCGACCCGCAGCTGGTCTTCGACTACCTCTCGCCGTTCGTCGACCCCACCCGGGTCGAAAGGTTCCGCTTCAGCCGGGAGTGGATGCGCACGCAGTTCGAGCGGGTCAACGACCCGCGGCAGCCCGAGTTCGCGGTGGCCACGCGGCTGAACCTGCCGACGTCGTACCTGCTCATCCACCGCACGTGGCTGGGCGGCATCGGCCTGCTGAGCCTGCTCGAGACGGAGGCGCCGTTCCGGGCGATCCTCACCGAGCACCTGCCCGGTTTCGCCGGCTGAGCGACGCTTGTCCTCGACACGGGGTACCTGACACCGTCAGTGCACCCACGACGAGAGGAACCCCCATGAGCGACCAGAGCGACCAGAGCGACCGGCTCGGCCACCTGGACGACGCGGCGGAGGACAGCGAGCCGTCGTCGACCAGCGACGGTCCCGCGGCCGACGGTGAGTACGACCCCGCCCAGGGCTCGCCCGACAGCGGCCCGCACGCGGTCATGCCGGCCGACGCGGAGCCCACCGGCGACACCGGCTCGGAGTCGGGTCCCGACGACTGAGCCCGGACGGTCCTGACGCCCGCTTCTGGGCCGGCTCCTAGCCGGCCCAGAAGCCGCGGCCGCCGAACCAGTCGCGGTAGTCGGCCTGGCCCGAGGGGGCGCGCGAGCCCAGGTAGGAGCCGACCACCGCGGCACCGAGGTCGTCCAGCTCGGGTGCCACCACCCGGCCGTCGACCCGCTTGGCCATCGAGTCGACGAAGCGCGCCAGGCCCGGGTCCTCGCCCAGCCGGAAGAAGGTCACCTGCGCGCCGAGCCGGCCCGCGTTGTCGAGCTCGCGGACGGCGTAGGCGATCGTGAGCGGGTGGGGCGGGTACTCGAAGTACACCTCGCCGTGCGGCTCGAGGTGCGAGGTCGGCTCGCCGTCGGTCACCACGAGCAGCACCGGCTGCGCGTTCGGGTGCTTGCGGAAGTGCCGGTTGGCCAGCAGCAGCGCGTGGTGCAGGTTGGTGCCCTTGTCCCACCGGGCGTCGAGCGCGGTGAGCTCCTCGATCTCCATGGTGCGAGCCGCCCGGCCGAACGAGATCAGCTGCAGGTCGTCACCGCGGAAGCGGCTCCGGATCAGCGAGTGCAGGGCCAGCGCGGTGCGCTTCATCGGCACCCACCGTCCGTCCATCGCCATCGAGAACGAGGTGTCCACCAGCAGCGCCACCGCCGCCTGGGTGCGGGCCTCGGTCTCCTGCACCTCGATGTCGTCGACATGGATCCGGACCCGCCCGGAGACGCCGCCCTCCCCCGCCGTACGACGCACGGCGTTGCCGATCGTGCGGGGCACGTCCCACGGCTCGGTGTCGCCGAAGGCCCACTGGCGGGTGGCACCGGAGCGCTCGCCGGCCGCCCCGGACTGGCGCACGTCGCGCTGCCCCTGCCGTGAGGTGAGCCGGGTCGCGACGTCGCGCAGCAGCGCCTTGCCGAGCTCGCGCATCGCCCGGGGGCTCAGCCGCAGCTCGCCGTCGGAGCCGCGCTTGAGGTAGCCGGACTCGCGCAGCGCCCTCTCCAGCTCGGCGAGGGTGCGCGCGTCGACGGCCGCGTCGTCGCCCAGCTGGCGGGCCAGCCTGTCGAGGTCGACGTCGTCCATCCGGGCGCCGCCGTAGGACTGCGAGAGCTGCTCGGCGAGCGCGTCGAGGTCGGCGAGGTCCTGGAGGGCGCCGGTGCCGTCGCCGAGGCCGAGGCCCTCGTCGCCACCGAACTCCTCCGAGCCGCTCCAGTCCTCGCCCGGGCGGAGCGCCCGCAGGTTGTCGTCCATGCGGGAGAGCTGCTGCATCAGCTCGGGCGACCCGAAGGCCTGCTGCGAGAGCTGCATGAGCTCGGCCCGCTGCTCGGCGCTCATCGAGTTCATCATCCGCTGGGCCGCCGCGCTGCGGGCGGCGAGGGCGTCCATCAGCTCCTCGATCGTCTGCGGGTCCTCCGGGAAGAAGTCGCCGTGCTTGTCCATGAAGTCGCGGAACTCCTGCTCCGTGTCGTCGCCGAGGCGATGCTTCTCGAGCAGCTCGTTGAGGTCGCGCAGCATCTCGTTGACCGCGGCGCGGTCCTCGTCGGTGGCGTTCTCCAGCGCCTGCTTCATGCCGGCGAACCGCTGGTCGAGCACCTCCCGGCCGAGCAGGTCCTTGATCTGCTCGTAGGCCGCGCGGGCCTCCTGGCTCGTCCAGTCGTAGGACGCCAGCTCGCTCACCGCGGCAGCCGTCGAGGGTGGGAGGCCCTCGAGCTGCATCTCGCGGAACGCCCGGTCGCCGTCGTCCATGGTGACGTCGCGGGCCAGCTGCTTGCGCTCCTCGAGCACGGCGGTGTCGAGCAGCTCGCGCACCTCCTGGAGCGTGCCGTCGAGGTTGTTGCGGGCGAGCAGCTCGCGCCGCTTCTCCGCGACCCGGCGCGCCAGGTCGTCGAGGCCGGCCTGGTCCCTGCCGCCGCGGCGCAGGAACTCCTGCATCGCGCGCTCCGGCGAGTAGCCGGCCATCACCTCCTGGCCGATGGCGTCGAGCGCCTCGGCGAGGTCCACGGGCGGCGCCAGCGGGTCGCCGCCGCCGTAGCGGGTGTACCTGCTCACGGCTCTCTCCTCATCCACCCGTCGACCCGGTGGCCGCTCATCCGTAGACCGTCTCCGAGCCGTCGCTGTCCTTGCCGACCTTGCGGGCCAGGAACAGCCCCTCGAGCGCGAGCTCGACGGCCGCCGCGCGGGTGCCGTCGTCGGTCGCGCCGAGGCGGTCGCACACCTCGTCGTACAGCTCGGCCTCGCCCAGCACGGGCAGGCCGGTCAGGAAGTCGCGCGCCGTGACGTGCTCGCCCGTGGTGACCATGGATCCCGCCTCGATGGCGTCGACCAGCAGCGCGAAGTCGAGGCCGCGGAAGTGCCGGCGCACCGTCTCGGCCGTGGCGGAGCGGAGCAGGTGGGTCAGGATGTCGCCCTCTCGGCCCTCCTCGCCCGTCTCGAACTCGACCTTGCCGCCGAGCACGTCGACAGCCGTCTCGAGGTCGACGACGCGGGCGACGGCGTGCTCCTCGCCGTGCACCGTCGCGCGACGCAGCGCGGCGGCGGCCACGGTCTCGGCCCCGGCGATGGCGAAGCGGGCGCTGACGCCGCTGCGCTGGTCGACCGAGGAGGAGCCGCGCAGCCCGCGGGTGAACCGGGCCAGGATCTCCACGAGGTGGTCCGGGACCTCGGCCACGAGGTCGGCCTCCTGCCGGATGACCGCCACCTCGGCGTCCAGCTCGGCCGGGTAGTGGGTGCGGATCTCGGCACCGAAGCGGTCCTTGAGCGGGGTGATGATGCGCCCGCGGTTGGTGTAGTCCTCCGGGTTGGCGCTGGCCAGCACGAGGGTGTCGATCGGCAGCCGCAGCACGTAGCCGCGCACCTGGATGTCGCGCTCCTCCATGACGTTGAGCATCGCCACCTGGATCCGCTCGGCGAGGTCGGGCAGCTCGTTGATCGCCACGATGCCGCGGTGGCTGCGCGGGATGAGGCCGAAGTGGATGGTCTCCGGGTCGCCGAGCATCCGGCCCTCGGCCACCTTCATCGGGTCGACGTCGCCGATCAGGTCGGCCACGGAGGTGTCGGGGGTCGCCAGCTTCTCGGCGTACCGCTCGTCGCGGTGGCGCCACGCGACCGGCAGGTGGTCGCCCAGCTCGCGCGCCCGGCGCTGCGAGGCGTGGGTGATGGGGTCGTAGGGGTGCTCGCCGAGCTCCGAGCCCTCGATGACGGGGGTCCACTCGTCGAGCAGGCCGACGATCGTGCGCAGCAGCCTCGTCTTGCCCTGGCCCCGCTCGCCGAGCAGCACGATGTCGTGGCCGGCGAGCAGGGCGCGCTCCACCTGCGGGATCACGGTGTGCTCGAAGCCGTGCAGCCCGGGCCACGGGTCCTCCCCGGCGGCGAGCCTGCGGAGCAGGTTGGTGCGGATCTCGCTGCGCAGGGAGGTCAGCTCGTGCCCGGAGGCGCGCAGCTCGCCGAGCGTCTTGACGGTGGGAGCGGTGGTCACCTTCCCAAACTACTCAGCGCCCCAACGCGCCGCGGTCCGCTCAGGCGAGGGCGGCCTGCCGCACCCGGCGGCTAGGACGTGAGGTCGAGGAACATCACGTGCAGCCCCACGTAGCCGTGGGTCGGTGACCGGAAGGCACCGGGCACCGTGCCGACGACGCGGAACCCCAGCGCCTGCCACAGGCGCACCGCCGCGGTGTTGCTCTCGACGACCGCGTTGAACTGGATGCCGCGGTAGCCCTGCTCGCGGTGCCAGTCGACCACGAGCTCGCCGAGGCGTCGACCGACCCCCTGTCCGCGGGCGGCCGGCGACACCATGAACGACGCGGTGCCGATGTGCGAGCCGCCGGCTGGGCGGTTGGGGCCCATCTTCGCGCTGCCGAGCACCACGCCGTCCTGCTCCAGCACGACGGTCAGTCCGGGCGGCTGCTCGACCCAGAGGTCGCGGGCCTGCTCGGGCGTGAGGTCGGCGGGGTAGGCGTAGGTCTCACCGTCGGTGACGACGGTGTCGAAGATCGCGTGCACCGCCGGCCAGTCGCCCTCGGTGATGGGCCGGATGGTCACAGGCCCACCTCTCCGTCGATGGCCTCTCGGATCAGGTCGCCGTGGCCGGCGTGCCGGGCGTACTCCTCGATCAGGTGCACGAGGATCCAGCGCAGGCTGGCCCGTCTGCCGTGGCGTGCCCGCTCGGAGAGCTGGTCGAGGCCGTCGCGGGCCAGCGCCGCGTCGAGCACCACCTGGGAGCGGGCCACCTCCGCCTCGTGCCGGCCTCGGAGCTGGTCGGGGCTGTCGTGGACGGCGGAGTGCCAGTCCCAGTCCTCGTCCGCCTCCCAGTCGACGTCGGCCCAGATGCCCTGCGCCTCGCCACCGGTGTGGACGACGTGGAACCACCAGTGCTCGACGAAGGTCAGGTGCTTCACCATGCCGCCCAGGGTCAGCGGCGACGTCGGCAGCGGGGTGGACAGCTGCTCCTGCGTCAGCCCGTCGGTCTGGCGGCGCAGGGTCACGCGGTAGTAGTCGAGGAAGCCACGCAGGGTGGCCACCTCGTCGGCGGCCGCCGGTGGGTCGGTGCGCTCGAGGCTCATGCGCGTCACCGTAGGGGCCGGGCGGGTCCCTCCGCGAGCGACTTCGCGGGGCGGTCCGCGCAACCATCGGCACGTCGCCCACCCCCGTGCCGGCGAGTGCGGCGCCGGCGTCAGAGCGCCGGGCCCTCGCCCCGCAGCTTGTCGACCTCCGCCATCGCCTCGCGGAGCTGGCCGAGCCACTCGTCGGCGTGCTCGCCGACGAGCCGCACCGACCAGGCGAGCGCGTCGGAGCGCGACCGGGCCACGCCGGCGTCGACGAGGGTGTCGAGCACCTGCCGCTCCGGCTGGCGCAGCCGCGTCATCACCGGTGCGGCCACGTGGGTGAAGAGCGCCCCGGTGTCACCGAGGCGGGCCCCCCAGGAAACCTTGCGGCCGTAGCGGGCCTCGGCCTCGCCGGCGACCGCGATCCGCTCGTCGCGCGTGTCGGCACGGAACCGGCTGATCCGGCCCTCGGCCTCCGCGCCCTCGGCACCGGTGCCCTCCAGGGTGCCCACGACGGTGATCTCCTCACGGTCGACGGTCACCTCGACGTCGGAGAACCACCCGTCGGGAAGGCGCCCGGCGAACCAGGCGGGGGCGTCGGCGGCGCTGGGGAGGTCGGCGCTCTGCCAACCGCCGCGGCGTCCGCCGTGGTGCGGTCCGCCGCGGCCTCGGCCTCGGCGGGTGGTGTCCTGCTCATCGGTCTCTCGGGGACTCATGGGTTGCTCCTCTGTTGCAGTGCTTACGTGATTACAACATTACAGCAATGCTCAAGACAGCCCTTTCCCAGTGCCGTGGCGCGGCCCTGCTCCGGCGCGACGGTGATGTCGATCAGCGGTGACTCAGGAGGCGCCGCGATCGGGGTCGAGGCGTGCCATCACCGGCGTCGCCAGGGCACCGTGCACGAGCACCGAGGCGATGATCGTGAACGAGAGGGTCGACCACAGCCAGTCGGCCCCCAGCTCGGGCGCCTCGCCGGCGGCGTAGGCGAGGTAGTAGATCGACCCCACGCCGCGCACGCCGAAGAAGGCGGCCGCCCAGCGCTGCTGCGAGGTGAGCCCGGTGGCGTCCGCAGGCTTCCGCGTGCCGATCCTCAGCGCGAGGATGCCCGCGGCCGGGCGCACGAGGAAGATCAGGGCGAGGCCGAGGGCGGCACCGCGCCAGTCCAGGGCGTCGAAGAGGCCGCGGGTGAGGCCGATGCCCAGCACCAGCAGCACGAACAGGGTGAGCAGGCGCTCGAGCCGCTCGGCCACCTCGTGCATGGCGACGTGGTAGTCGTGCGACCGCTCCGCGGACCGGAACGTCATGGCGCAGGCGAACACCGCCAGGAAGCCGTACCCGCCGATCACCTCGCCGACGCCGTACGACGCGACCAGCGCCGCCAGGGCCAGCAGCGACTCGCCGCGCTCGGCCACCCGCAGGGAGCGGCTGCGGGAGCGGAAGGCGAGGGAGGCGAGCACCCGGCCCACGACGATGCCGGCCACGATCCCGGCCAGCACCTTGAAGACCAGGTAGAAGCCGACCCACTTCAGTCCCCAGTGCGACACCGCGCCCTCGGTCGCGACGAGGACGGCGACGTACACGAAGGGGAAGGCCAGGCCGTCGTTGAGGCCGGCCTCGGAGGTGAGGGTGAAGCGGAGCTCGTCGGTCTCGTCGACCTCGTGCTCCCCCGTCTGCGGCCCCGCGACCTGGACGTCGGAGGCGAGCACCGGGTCGGTCGGCGCGAGCGCCGCACCCAGCACGATCGCGGCCGCCGGCGCCAGGCCGGCCCACCAGCCCAGCAGGGCGACAGCCCCGATGGTCAGTGGCATGCCGATCAGCAGCAGCCGCCAGGTGGCCGTCCAGCGCCGCCAGCTCGCGCGCGACCTGACCTCCAGCGGCCGGTCCAGGGCCAGCCCCACGCCCATCAGCGCGACGATCACCACCAGCTCCGTCACGTGCTCGATCGCCGCCCGGTTCTCCTGGGGGTCCAAGGGCATGCCGTCGGGGAGCGGGGTGAGGCCGATCAGCATGCCGACCCCGACCAGCACCATCGGTGCCGAGATCGCCCAGCGTGACAGCAGCTCGGGCAGGACGATCGCGAGGAGCAGGCTCGCTCCGGCGACGAGGTAGACGAGATCGGGTCTCACGGGAACTGTGTACCCGACCAGCTCTCCGGCCCGGGACGCCGGTGCGCCGGCACGCGCTGCTGTCTCACCGGCTGACATGCCGCCGTCACCACAGCCCCAGCACCGCTCCGCCGATCCGCACGATGAAGGCCGACACCACGACGATGAAGAACACCCGCACGAAGCCGGCACCACGGGAGACCGCGATGCGGGCGCCGAGGTAGGCGCCGAGCAGGTTGGCCAGCCCGACCGCGAGGCCCACGCCCCACAGCACGGCGCCCTGCGGCACGAACACGCAGAGCGCGGCGAGGTTGGTGGCCCAGTTGGCCAGCCGGGCCTTGGCGGAGGCCTCCAGGAAGCTGTAGCCGAGCAGCCCGACGAGGGTGAAGACGAAGAAGGAGCCGGTGCCGGGACCCAGGGCGCCGTCGTAGAAGCCGACGACCAGTCCGGTGCCCATCGCCGCGAACGTGTGGTGGTGGCCGGCGAAGCGCAGGGCGGTGTCCCCGCCCAGCGACGGCTTGAAGACCACGTAGGCGCCCACGACGACCAGCGCCACCAGGACCAGCGGGTCGAACGCCGCCCGGGGGATCTGCGAGGCGACGAACGCCCCGCCCGCCGAGCCGACGAAGGCCAGGAGCATCAGCGGGAGGAAGGTGCGCGGATCGGGACGCACGCGCCGGTAGTAGGTCGCCGAGGCCATCGTGGTGCCGCAGATGGAGGCCAGCTTGTTGGTCGCCAGCACCTGCACCGGGGCGGCGTTCGGCAGCCCGAGCAGCAGCGCCGGCAGCTGGATGAGCCCGCCGCCGCCGACCACGGCGTCGACGAACCCCGCGGCGAGACCGGCGAGCACCAGGAACGCGACGACGTCGAGGCCGATGTCGCCCACGCCGCCCCTCTCGTCCCGATCCGGCGGTGTGCCGGCTGTTTGTGTGCCGGCCCCCGATGCTGCCAGAGTCGCGGGCGTGCCCCGCATCGTGTCCCTGCTGCCGTCCACCACCGAGATCCTCTTCGCCATCGGCGCGGGGGACGACGTCGTCGGCGTGACCTTCGAGTGCGACTTCCCCGAGGTGGCGCGCAGCCGCACCATCGTGTCGACCAGCGCGATGCCGGAGGGGCTCACCCCGCGCGAGATCGACGACTTCGTCGCCGCCGCGATGGCCCGCGGGGACGACCTCTACCACCTCGACGAGGGTGCCCTCGCCGGCCTGGACGCCGACCTGGTGGTGACCCAGGACCTCTGCGCGGTCTGCGCGGTCGACGTCTCCGTCGTCGACGACGCGCTGGCCCACCTCGGCTGCACCGCTGCGGTGCTCACCATCGACCCGCACACCTTCGCCGACGTGCTGGCGTCGATCCGCACGCTCGGCGACGCCACCGGCCACCGCCTCGCGGCCGACGCCCTGGTGTCCGAGGTCGAGGCCCGCCGCGACGCCGTCGTACGGCGCGTGGCCGGCCGGCCCCGCCCCCGCGTCCTGCTGCTCGAGTGGACCGACCCGCCCTTCGCGCCGGGGCACTGGATCCCGGAGATGGTCGAGATGGCCGGCGGCCTGCCGGTGCTCGGCGCGGCCGGCGAGAAGTCCGTGCGCGTCTCCTGGGAGGCCGTCCACGCGAGCACGCCCGACGTCGTGGTCGTGGCCCCGTGCGGCTACGACCTGCCGGGGGCGCAGGCGCTGGCCGACGAGCTGGTCGCCTCCCGTGCCCTGCCGGCCGGCGTACCCGTGCACGCGGTCGACGCGAACGCCTCGTGGGCGCGTCCGGGCACCCGGCTCGTCGACGGCGTCGAGGAGCTGGCGGCCCTCCTGCACCCGCCCGCGTGAATGTCGCCGCCCGACCGGGGCGGCACTAGGTTGGGCCGCGTGAAGTACGCGACCTCGCTCCTGGACCTGATCGGCAACACCCCGCTGCTCCGGCTGTCCACCTCGCTGGGCCCCGAGCTCCAGGTCGACCCCGCGACCCCTCGGGGTGAGGAGACCGGTCCGCTGGTCCTCGCCAAGCTCGAGCAGCTCAACCCGGGCGGCTCGGTGAAGGACCGCATCGCCGAGCGGATGATCGACGCCGCCGAGGCCTCCGGCGAGCTGCAGCCCGGCGGCACCATCGTCGAGCCGACCTCCGGCAACACCGGGGTGGGGCTGGCCATCGTGGCGCAGAAGCGCGGCTACAAGTGCGTGTTCGTGTGCCCCGACAAGGTGAGCGAGGACAAGCGCAACGTCCTCAAGGCCTACGGCGCCGAGGTCGTGGTCTGCCCGACCGCCGTGGCCCCGGAGGACCCCTCCTCCTACTACAACGTCTCCGACCGGCTCTCCCGGCAGCCCGGCGCCTGGAAGCCCGACCAGTACTCCAACCCGCACAACCCCCGCTCCCACTACGAGACCACCGGGCCGGAGATCTGGGCGCAGACCGAGGGCCGGATCACGCACTTCGTCACCGGCATGGGCACCGGCGGCACGATCAGCGGGGTCGGTCGCTACCTCAAGGAGCAGAATCCCGACATCCGGGTCGTCGGCGCCGACCCGGCCGGCTCGGTCTACAGCGGCGGCACCGGCCGGCCGTACCTCGTCGAGGGCGTGGGCGAGGACTTCTGGCCCGCGACGTACGACGCAGGGGTCGCCGACCGCGTCATCGAGGTGTCCGACGCCGACTCCTTCGCCTTCACCCGTCGCCTGGCGCGCGAGGAGGCGCTGCTCGTCGGCGGCTCCGCGGGCATGGCCGCCTTCGCGGCCAAGAGGCTCGCCACCGAGCTCGCCGGCACCCCCGAGGGCGAGGGTGCGGTGATCGTGGTGCTGCTGCCCGACTCGGGCCGCGGCTACCTCGCCAAGATCTTCAACGACGAGTGGCTGGGCCGCTACGGCTTCGCGGTCGGCGAGGACACCGACGAGAAGACCGTCGGCGAGGTGCTGCGCGGCAAGTCGGGCCGGCTGCCCGACCTGGTGCACACCCACCCCGGCGAGACCATCGCCCAGGCGGTCTCGATCCTCCAGGAGTACGGCGTCTCGCAGATGCCGGTCGTGCGCGCCGAGCCGCCGATCGTGGCCGCCGAGGTCGCCGGCTCGGTCTCCGAGCGCACCCTGCTCGACGCCCTCTTCACCGGCCATGCCCGGCTGGCCGACCGGGTCGAGGAGCACATGTCCCCCGCCCTGCCGAGCATCGGCTCCACCGTGCCCGCACACGACGCCGTCGCCGAGCTGGAGGGGGCCGACGCCCTGCTGGTCCACGAGGACGGCAAGCCGGTCGGCGTGGTCACCCGCCAGGACCTCCTGGCCTTCCTCGCCCGTCCCTGAGGTGGCATCGGGGGCGTTGTCGCTGAGGAGTCCCCGGGCGTTGAATACAGTGGTGTCGTGGGGAAGACAGCGGCAGCGCGCAAGCTCGCCTCCGCCGCGGCGTACGGCGGCGGTGGCCTCTCCGTGCTCGGCGCCGGCCTCTACGGTCTCCTGACGGCCGAGGCCAGGATCGCCCGGAAGGCCATCGGCCGCCTCGACCGCCAGCCGCCGGACTCCACCGGGTGGTACGGCCGCGGTCGCCCCGGACCGGCCATCAAGATCGCCCTGATCGGTGACTCCAGTGCGGCCGGCTACGGCGTCGACCGGGTCGAGGACACCCCCGGCGCGCACCTCGCCTCCGGGGTCGCGGCCGCGGCCGACCGCCGCGTCTACCTGCGCGACGTCGCCGTCGTGGGTGCGAAGTCGTCCCAGCTCGAGGAGCAGGTCGACCGGGTGCTGCCGATGGGCGCCGCGGTCGCGGTGATCCTCATCGGCGCCAACGACGTGACCGCGAGGCTGCTGCCCTCGCAGTCGGTGCGCTACCTCAGCGAGGCCGTGCGCCGGCTCCGCGAGGCGGGCACCGCCGTGCTGGTGGGCACCTGCCCCGACCTGGGCACCATCCGGCCCATCGCCCCGCCGCTCAAGCAGGTCGCCCGCGAGTGGTCACGCCGCCTCGCGGCCGCCCAGGCCATCTCGGTGGTCGACGCCGGCGGCCGCACCGTCTCCCTGGCCTCCGTGCTCGGCCCCGAGTTCGCCGCGGCGCCCGCCCTCCTCTTCGGCCCCGACCAGTTCCACCCCTCCGCCGACGGCTACCGCTCGCTGGCCGGCGTGCTCATCCCCTCCACCGTGGCCGCCCTCGGCCTGGGACCCGAGGAGACGGCGAGGCCCGACACGCAGCGCGGCGAGCGCGTGATGCCCGTCGCGGCCGCGGCCGTCCGGGCCGCTCGCAACCCCGGCACCGAGCTCGACGGCACGGAGGTCGGCGGCGCCCAGCGCGGCCTGCGCGGCCGCTGGGTCCAGCTGCGCTACCGGCGCCGGCAGCCGGCGGCGGAGACGACCTCGCCCGAGCAGGTCGAGGCGTCCGTGGCGCTCGACGCCGCCACCTGACCGCTGACGACATGCCACCGGCCCGCCTCCCCGAGGGGAGACGGGCCGGTGTCGGAGCCGGTGGCTCAGTCCTGCTGGAAGATCGCGAGGATGCGCAGCAGGTTGGTGTAGATCCAGACCAGGCTGACGGTGAGGCCGAAGGCCGCCCGCCACGACTCGCGCTCCGGGAGGCCGGCAGCGACGCCCTGCTCCACGAAGTCGAAGTCGAGGATCAGCATGAACACACCGAGCACCAGGCCCACCACCGCGGTGATCAGGCCGAGGGTGCCGAAGCCGAACAGGCCGGTGGTCACGCCGAACAGGCTCAGCACGAACGACAGCAGGCCCAGGCCGACCATGCCGAACATCGCGGCCACGACGAACACGCGGAACTTCTGCCCGACCTTGATGTCGAAGAACTTGTAGGCGGCGAGCGTGCCGGCGAAGGCGGCGAAGGTGCCGATCACGGCGCCCGTGACGACACCGGAGCCGAACTGGGCGTCGAAGAACTTGCTCAGGGCGCCGAGCGCCACGCCCTCGACCGCCGCGAACGCGATGACCAGGGCCGGGCTGATGACGCGCTTGAACGAGTTGACCAGCGACAGGCCGAAGGCCGTCAGCGAGCCGACCGTCATCAGGGCGATCGCCTGCTGGTAGTTGCCCTCGTCGACGACGCCGTTGGCGACGACGTCGCCGATGAACCACCACGTGATGGCCGCGGTCACCATCACCAGCAGCACCGAGATCCCGGTGGCCTGCACGACGGAGTCGATGCTCATCCGGCCGGCGGACCGCTGGTCGGTGGGCGTGCCGGTGCCCCAGCTGCTGGGGTCGGAGCCGCCCCCGATGATCCCGCCGCCGGGGTAGGTCTGGTTGCCGTAGGCGTTCGTGCCGGCGCGGTTGAACTCCTCGCTGCGCGCGAACACCGGGTTGTTGCTCTTCATGGTCTCCTCCTTGGAGGCCGACGTGCGGTAAGCCGTCGCGGTGACGACTGCTGGGCCCACTCTATGTGGACTCACCGGTTCCAACGCATGACGGTGGGTCGGTGTTCCCCTGGTGCCTGAGGGGAGCCTGTGTGTTTCCCGGGCGTCGCAGGGGGTGCCCCGGGTGGGGTTCGAACCCACACTGAGCGGTTTTTAAGACCGCCTCCTCTGCCGGTTGGGATACCGGGGCGATGCTGCCGTCCGCTGCGACTATAGGTACGTCGCGGCGCGGCCCAGCACGTCGTCGAGCATCTGCGGCGTCAGGCGGCCGGTGAAGGTGTTCTGCTGGCTCGGGTGGTAGCAGCCCAGGAGCGTCACGTGCCCGATCGCCACCTCGGCGCCGTGGCCGAACCGCGGCTTGGGCCGCGGCACCTCGAGGCCGGCACCGGCGAGCGCGCGCAGGGCGCCGTCCCAGCCGTAGCCGCCCAGCGCCACGACGACGCGCAGGCTCGGCGCCAGCATCTCCACCTCGCGGTTGATCCACGGCGCGCACGTGTCGCGCTCCTCGGGGGTCGGCATGTTCTCGGGCGGGGCGCACCGCACGGTCGCGACCATGCGGGTCCCGACGAGCTGCTGGCCGTCACCCGCGTGCACGCTGGTCGCCTGCGTCGCCAGGCCGGCCCGGTGCAGGCCGGCGAAGAGCCAGTCGCCGCTGCTGTCGCCGGTGAAGACCCTCCCGGTGCGGTTGCCGCCGTTGGCCGCCGGCGCCAGGCCGACCACGAGCACGTGCGGCTCCGCCTGGCCCCATCCGGCGATCGGCCGTCCCCAGTAGGGCTGCGCGGCGAACGACGCCCGCTTGGTGCGCGCCACGCCCTCGCGCCACCGCACCAGGCGGGGGCAGGCCGAGCAGACGCTGACCCGGGCGGTGAGGGTGTCGAGGTCGCGGGTCGCCGCCAGGCGCCGTACGCCGCCGGCCGTCCGCGCCACCGGGGTGCCCGGGGCCGCCGGGTCGCCCGGCCAGCCGGTGCCGGCAGGAACCGGGGAGGGGAACGGCTGCCCGGTGAGCGGGTGCGGCAGGTCGACGATCATGGCCCGCTGACCGACCAGGCGATCCCGTCGAGGATGTCGGCCTCGGAGGCCACCAGGGAGTCCACGCGCGTGCGCCGCAGCACCCGTGACAGCACCAGCGCCCCGGCGTCGATGACGTCCGCGCGGCCCGGGTGCATCCACGGCAGCGCCAGCCGCTCGGCCACGGTCATCGCGACCAGCCGCTCGACGAGCGCGTGCACCTCCTCGACGGGCAGCACGGCCTGGTCGATCGCCTCCGCGGAGTACGCCGGCAGGTCGAGCACGCCGGCCGCGACCGAGGTGACGGTGCCGGCGACCCCGACGACCGCGTCGGCGGACCCGAGGTCGACGCCCGCCGCGTGCGCGGCGTCCAGCGCGGCGTCGATGTCGCCCACGCACGCGACGACCTCGGCGGGGCCGGGCGGGTCGGAGCGCAGGCGGCGCTCGTGCAGCCGCACCGAGCCGACGTCCATCGAGTGGGCGGCCTCCGGGGTCGTGGTGCCGAGCACGAGCTCGGTCGACCCGCCGCCGATGTCGACGACCAGCACCCGGCCGGTCACCGGCGTGCGGAGGTTGCGCACCGCGCCGTCGAACGACAGCGCCGCCTCCTCGTCGCCGGAGAGCACCTCGGGCCACACGCCGAGCCGGGCGTGCACGCCGTCGGCGAAGACCTGCGCGTTCGCACTGTCGCGGGTGGCGGAGGTGGCACAGAACCGGAGCCGGGTCACGTCGTGCGCGGCGAGGATGGCGGCGTACTCGTCGAGCGCGGCGAAGGCCCGCGCCAGTGCCTCGTCGGCGAGCCGGCCGGTCGCGTCCACACCCTGGCCCAGCCGCACCATCCGCGTCTCGCGGACCGCGACGCCGGGCAGGTCGCCGACGAGCAGCTTGATGGTGTTGGTGCCGCAGTCGATGGCCGCGATCATCGGTCCGCAGACACGCACGGGCCCTCGGCCCACCACGCGCCGAGCAGGTCGAGCACCTCGTCGCCGAGCGGGTTGACGCCGCGGCCCTGGGCCAGCGACTGCCCGGCCAGCACGTGCAGGCACTTGACCCGGTCGGGCATGCCGCCCGCGGAGATGCCCTCGATCTCCGGCACCTCCTGCCCGGTCTCCCGCGCGATCTCGCCACGGGCCGCGAGGTAGCGCTCGTGCGCCGCACGGTAGGCCGCCGCGAGCTCGGCGTCCTCGCCCAGTCGCGCCTGCATCTCCCTCATCGTGCCGGTGCCCTCGAGGGTGCCGATGCGCGAGGCCGCTCGTGGGCAGGTCAGGTAGTACGTCGTCGGGAACGGCGTGCCGCCGGGCAGCCGCGGCTCGGTCGTGATCACGTCGGGGTTGCCGCACGGGCAGCGGTGGCCCACCTCGTGGATGGCCCGCGGCGCCCGGCCCAGCTGGGCCTCGACCGTCGCCTCGTCGGCTGCCTCGATCATCGGACGCTCACTGGCGTCCGCCGATCTTGTCGGCCGGACCCTCGGTGGCTACCGGCGGGTGCCCGGCGAGCTCGACCGAGGCCCACGCGTCGTCCCACCAGGCCGTGGGCTCGGTCTTCACGACCTCGTCGGGGTCGCTCAGCTCGGCCCCCGCCTCCAGCGGCCGGCCGCGGGCGTCCAGCACGACGAACCCGGTCTCCCCCGGCATCAGGTAGCCGAAGTGGGCGCGCGCCTGCGCCTCGACGTACGCCGGGTCCTGCCAGCGCCGCTTCTCGCTCTCGAGGTCGTTGATGCTGGCCTCCCGCTCGGCGATCGCGGTCTTGAGCTCGCTGATGTGAGCCCGCTGCTGCAGGTAGGCGCGCATGGAGGAGGCGTAGGACACCGCGAGCACCGCGAGCACGAGCACCAGCACGATCGCCCGCCCGGTCAGGCGGGGCCGCCGCCGGCCGGTGGCCGCGGCGACCGCCGGGCGGCCGGGCGTCGGGGCCGCGGAGGCCGAGGGCGCGATCGAGCGGGTGCGCGGGCGCTCACGCGGCCCGGGCCGCCTGCTGCCGCCGGGAGCGCCGCGCGGCGTACGTCGTTGCTGTGCCATGTCAGGTCAAGGATGACCGATTTCTGCCTGGAATCGCGGGAAGGCGCCCCTCCCGGCGTAGCGCGCCGCGTCGCCGAGGGTGTCCTCGATGCGCAGGAGCTGGTTGTACTTCGCCACGCGGTCGGAGCGAGCCGGCGCACCGGACTTGATCTGGCCGCAGTTGGTGGCGACGGCCAGGTCGGCGATCGTGGTGTCCTCGGTCTCGCCCGAGCGGTGGCTCATCATGCAGGTGAAGCCGCTGCGCTGGGCCAGGGCCACGGAGTCGAGGGTCTCGGTCAGCGAGCCGATCTGGTTGACCTTCACCAGCAGCGCGTTGGCCTGGCCACCGGAGATGCCCCGCTGGAGCCGCTCGACGTTGGTGACGAAGAGGTCGTCGCCGACGAGCTGCGTCTGGTCGCCGAGCCGCTCGGTGATGGTCCTCCAGCCGTCCCAGTCGTCCTCGTCGAGCGGGTCCTCGACGGAGACGATCGGGTAGGACGCGACGAGGTCGGCGTAGTAGTCGATCATCTCGGCCGACGACTTCGCCCTGCCCTCGAAGGTGTAGGCACCGTCCCCGAAGAACTCCGAGGCGGCCACGTCGAGGGCGAAGACGATGTCCTGGCCGACCGTGAGCCCGGCACCCTCGACCGCGGTGGAGATCAGGTCCAGGGCGTCGCGGTTGGACGGCAGGTTGGGCGCGAAGCCGCCCTCGTCGCCGACGCCCGTGGAGAGGCCCTGCTTCCTCAGCACCGACTTGAGCGAGTGGTAGACCTCGGCACCCTGCTGGAGCGCCTCGCCGAAGGTGGCGGCACCGACGGGGGCGATCATGAACTCCTGAACGTCGACGTTGCTGTCGGCGTGGGCGCCGCCGTTGAGGATGTTGAGCATCGGCACGGGCAGGACGTGCGCGTTCGGCCCGCCGACGTAGCGGAAGAGCGGCAGCCCGGCGGACTCCGCCGCCGCCTTCGCCACGGCCAGCGAGACGCCGAGGACGGCGTTGGCGCCGAGCTTGGCCTTGTTGGCGGTGCCGTCGAGGTCGATCATCGCCTGGTCGACCAGGCGCTGCTCGTCGGCCTCCATGCCGACCAGCGCCGGGGCGATGGTGTCGACCACGCCGGCGACGGCCCTGGTCACGCCCTTGCCGGCGTACCGCTCGCCCTCGTCCCGCAGCTCGACCGCCTCGAAGGCCCCGGTCGAGGCGCCGGAGGGCACTGCCGCCCGGCCGAACGCGCCGTCGTCGAGGAGCACCTCCACCTCCACGGTGGGGTTCCCCCGGGAGTCGAGGATCTCGCGTGCGCCGACTGCTTCGATGGATGCCACGGGCTGCTCCTGGAGGTTCGATCGGGTGTCGGGACGGGCGTCCGGCAGCCTATCGGCAGCGGCGCCGGCCACGGCGTGCCCGTCCATGCCGGACCCGGCCGACCGGGCGGGGCCGGGCCCGTGGGAGCCGCTTGTACGTTGAGGACATGCGCGCCCGTCCCGACCGCCCCGGACCCGGCCAGGAGTCGGTCTGGGACTACCCCCGTCCGCCGGCCCTGGTGCCCAGCGACGCCCTGGTCGAGGTCGTGCTCGGCGGCATCACGGTGGCCAGCACCCGCCGCTCGCTCCGGGTGCTGGAGACGAGCCACCCGCCGACGTACTACCTGCCGGCCGCGGACTTCCTCGCCGGCGTGCTCATGCCGGTGGAGGGCTCGACCTTCTGCGAGTGGAAGGGCGCCGCGTCGTACTTCGACCTCGTGGCCGAGGGGCGGAGCGCGCCGCGCGCGGGCTGGACCTATCCCACGCCGACGCGTGGGTTCGAGGGCCTTCTCGACCACGTGGCGGTGATGCCCGGGCTCGTCGACCGCTGCACCGTCGACGGCGAGGTCGTGCGGGCGCAGGCCGGTGGGTTCTACGGCGGCTGGATCACCGACGCCGTCGTGGGGCCGTTCAAGGGCGAGCCCGGCACCTTCGGCTGGTAGTAGCGCTCAGTCGAGCCGGCGGCGTACGGCGTCGCGCAGGGCCTGCTCGGGGTCGACCCCGTCGTCGTGGGCCTCCACGACCAGCGCCAGCAGGCGCTCGCCGAGGTCGGGCTCCTCCGGGTCGACCTGCGTGGTGACCCCGGTCCGGCCCAGCCGGTCGACCACCTTGTCGGCGTAGAGCAGCGCCGGCAGGCCGGGCGGGAGGCCGTCGGTGACCGACCCGCGATGCTTCTCGGTCGCCTTGACCGACTCCCAGAGCTCGTTGACCTCCGCGGGGGTCATCGTGCCCTCGCGGGCGTCGCCGAAGACGTGCGGGTTGCGCCGCCGCATCTTCTCGGTGATGCCGGCCGCGACGTCGTCGATGGTGAACTCGCCGGTCTCCTCGGCGATGACGGCGTGGAAGTAGACCTGGAGCAGCAGGTCGCCGAGCTCCTCGCGGAGGTGCTCGGGGTCGCCGCCGTCGATCGCCTCCAGGGTCTCGTGCGACTCCTCGAGCAGGTAGCGCGCCAGGGAGCGGTGGGTCTGCGACCGCTTCCACTCGCAGTCGCTGCGGAGCCGCCGCATCACCTCGAGGAGCTCGACGAGCGAGTCACCGGAGGCGGTCACGGACATGGTCGGGTGCCGTCAGCCGCAGCGGTGGCCGGCGGGCAGGGTGCGCGCGTAGACCGGGTCCGGCTCGGTGGCCGAGGCCGACTTCGCGACGTCGCCGACGGCGACCGAGAGGTTGGTGTCGGCGGGCTGCAGCTGCCCGTCGACCATGGCCAGGCCGTAGCGGGGGTCGACGTCGATGGCGTGCTGGTCGGGCCACGACTGGAAGAGGTCCTGCCCGCGCTGGGAGATCTCCTCCACGGTGGGGTCGGCGACGCCGTCCTGCTCCAGCGAGGCGCGGCCGACCGCGTCCACGACGGAGGTGACCAGGGGCTCGGCCGACATCACCTCGACGTAGTCCTCGCGCACCTCCTCGGGGAACGCCCGGGACGTCAGCCGCAGCTGCGACACCTGGCGGGAGAACTCCGGGCCCGGCTTCACGCCGTACTCGTCGGCGAGCTGTCGGGCCTGCTCGGAGGCGGCGAGCAGGGTGACCACGAACTGGCGCACGTTGCCCAGGGCCACGGTGTTGCCGGCCCCGCGCAGGTCGGGCTCGACCGACGTGCACACCGCCGCGGTGCCCCGGTCGACCTCGGCGACGGAGATGGTCTGGCCGTCGACGTCGACGGCGACCCCGGGCGAGGCGCTGCCGGCACAGCCGGACAGCACGGCGCCCGCGGACACGGTGGCGAGGGCGACGGCGAGGGGGCGACGGCTGCTCAACTGCTTCTCCCTGACTTCGACGATGACGACGGCGCCGGCTGGGCTGACGGTGCCGGCGGGGCTGCTGCGGGCGGGTCGAGGACGGTGTCGATCACGCCACGGGCCCATTCAAGCAGGGCTCGACCGGTGCCTGTCGCCGACCCGAGCGGTCGTGGGACCAGCATGGCGCTCATCTGGCTGAGCACCTTGCTCTGCGGGTAGAGGCGCTGCAGGCGTACGACGCGCGAGTCGGGCAGGTCGACCGGCGCGAAGCGCATGTTCTTGCCGGCCAGCCCGATCTCGTGCAGCCCGGCGTCGCGCGCCCTGGCCCGGAACCGGGAGACCAGCAGCAGCGTCTCGACCACCTCGGGCGGCTCGCCGTACCGGTCGAGGAGCTCCTCGCGGATCGCATCGACGTCGGCGTCGCCGCGGGCCTCGGAGAGGCGCTTGTACATCTCCAGGCGCAGGCGCTCGCTGGGGACGTACTCGTGGGGCAGGTGGGCGTCGACCGGCAGCTCGATGCGGACCTCGGTGGAC
The DNA here is from genome assembly GCF_902805925.1 of uncultured Nocardioides sp. Lineage (GTDB taxonomy): Bacteria > Actinomycetota > Actinomycetes > Propionibacteriales > Nocardioidaceae > Nocardioides. Next base: position 4,628 of record NZ_CADCUP010000045.1, on the reverse strand, counting down.
TCCTCCTCCTCCTCGCCGCGGAACTGGGCCACGGCCTCGCCCACCAGCCGGACGTAGAGGTCGAAGCCGACATCGGCGATGTGGCCCGACTGCTCCCCGCCCAGCAGGTTGCCGGCGCCGCGGATCTCGAGGTCCTTCATGGCGATGGCCATGCCGCCGCCGAGGTCGGAGTGCTGGGCGAGGGTCGCCAGCCGCTCGTGCGCTGTCTCGGTGAGCGGCTTCTCGGCGGGGTAGAGGAAGTAGGCGTAGGCGCGCTCCCGCGACCGGCCGACCCGGCCCCGGAGCTGGTGCAGCTGCGAGAGGCCGAGGGTGTCGGAGCGCTCGATGACCATGGTGTTGGCGTTGGAGACGTCGAGGCCCGACTCGACGATCGTGGTGCACACCAGCACGTCGAAGCGCTTCTCCCAGAAGTCGAGCATCACCTGCTCGAGCTGGTGCTCGCCCATCTGCCCGTGCGCGGTGGCCACCCGGGCCTCGGGCACGAGCTCGCGCAGCCTCGCCGCGGCCTTCTCGATGCTCTGCACCCGGTTGTGGATGTAGAACACCTGCCCGTCGCGCAGGAGCTCGCGCCGGACCGCGGCGGTGACCTGGCGGTCCTCGTAGGCACCGACGTAGGTCAGCACCGGGTGCCGCTCCTCGGGGGGCGTGGTGATCGTCGACATCTCGCGGATGCCGGTGACCGCCATCTCCAGGGTCCGCGGGATCGGCGTGGCGCTCATCGCCAGCACGTCGACCGAGGTGCGCAGCCGCTTCATCTGCTCCTTGTGCTCGACCCCGAAGCGCTGCTCCTCGTCGACGATGATCAGGCCGAGGTCCTTCATCCTGATCTCGGGGCTGAGCAGCCGGTGGGTGCCGACGACGATGTCGACCTCGCCGGAGGCCAGCCCGGCGACCACCTCGCGGGCCTCCTTGTCGGTCTGGAAGCGGCTGAGCCCCTTGAGCACCACCGGGAACCCCGCCATCCGCTCCGAGAACGTGGAGAGGTGCTGGGTGACCAGCAGCGTCGTGGGCACCAGCACGGCCACCTGCTTGCCGTCCTGCACCGCCTTGAACGCCGCGCGCACCGCGATCTCGGTCTTGCCGTAGCCGACGTCCCCGCAGATCAGCCGGTCCATCGGCACCGTGCGCCGCATGTCGGCCTTGACCTCGTCGACCGTGGTGAGCTGGTCGGGCGTCTCGTGGAACGGGAAGGCGTCCTCGAGCTCGCGCTGCCACGGCGTGTCGGGACCGAAGGCGTGACCGTGGGTGGCCTGCCGGGCGGCGTACAGCTTGATCAGCTCGGCCGCGATCTCGCGCACCGCCCGGCGGGCGCGTGCCTTGCGCTTGGACCAGTCGGCGCCGCCGAGGCGGTCGAGGCTGGGCGCCTCGCCGCCGACGTAGCGGGTCACCTGGTCCAGGGTGTCGGCCGGCACGAACAGACGGTCCGGCGGTGCGCCACGCTTGCTGGCGCCGTACTCGAGGACGAGGTACTCCCGGACCGCGCCCTGGAGCTCGCGCTGCCGCATCTCCACGAACCGGCCCACGCCGTGCTTCTCGTGCACGACGTAGTCGCCGGCGGTCAGCTCGAGGGGGTCGATCTGCTTCTTGCGGCGCGCCGGCATCTTGCGCATGTCGCGCGTGGAGGCCTTCTGGCCGGTCAGGTCGTCGCCGGTGAGCAGTGCGAGCCGCAGGTCGGGGTCGACGAAGCCGTGGGCCAGGCAGCCGGTCGAGACGGTGACGACGCCGGGCGTGCTCAGGCCGTCCTCGGCCAGGCGGGCCGGGACGTCGTGCTCGCCGAGGACCTCCACCATGCGCTGCGCCGGTCCGTGGCCCTGGTGGACGACGACCACGCGGTAGCCGTCGCCGAGCCAGGCGCGGACGTCGGCGACCGCGCGATCGAGGTCGCCGCGGTAGCTCTCCGCCGGCTGCGCCTTGATGGTGCGGGACTCCACGGCGCCGAGGCGGACGTCGACGTCGAGCTCGGCGAGCTCGGCGGTGTCGCCGAGCCCGAACGGGCTCATCGACCACCAGGTCTTCGCCTGCCCGATCGTGTGCTCGCGCACGTCGGCGATCGAGCGGTACGACGCCGCGCCCAGGTCGATGGGGGCCGTGCCGCCGCCGGCCGCGGCCGCCCAGCTGGCGCCCAGGAACTCCTCGCTCGTCGCCACCAGGTCGTGCGCGCGGGTGCGGACGCGCTCGGGGTCGAGCACCAGTACGTGGGTCTCCTCGGGGAGCAGGTCGACGAGCAGCTCCATCTCGTCGACGAGCACGGGTGCGAGCGACTCCATGCCCTCGACCGCGATGCCGGCGGCCAGCTTGTCGGTGAGCTCGAGGAGCTGCGGGTGGCTCCGGCCGAGGTCGGCCGCGCGGCGCCGTACCTCCTCGGTGAGCAGCAGCTCGCGGCACGGCGGCGCCCAGAGGCGGTCGACGGCCTCGGTGGTGCGCTGGTCGGCCACGGAGAACGCGCGGATCTCCTCGACGTCGTCGCCCCAGAACTCAACGCGCAGCGGGTGCTCCTCGGTGGGCGGGAACACGTCGACGATGCCGCCGCGGACCGCGAACTCGCCGCGCTTCTCGACCAGGTCGACACGGGAGTACGCCGCGTCGGCCAGGCCCTGCACGACCTCCTCGAGCGGCGCCGACTGGCCCGGCACGAGCTCGACCGGCGCCAGGTCGGCCAGGCCCTTCACCTGCGGCTGGAGGATCGAGCGCACCGGCGCCACCACGACCTGCAGCGGGCCGTTGCTCGGGTCGGTGCCGGGGTGCCGGAGCCGGCGGAGCACGGCGAGCCGACGGCCGACCGTGTCGCTGCGCGGGCTCAGCCGCTCGTGCGGGAGCGTCTCCCAGCTCGGGTAGTAGCCGATGGTCGCCGGGTCGACGAGGTCGCCCAGCTCGACGACCAGGTCCTCGGCCTCGCGGGTGGTGGCGGTGACGACGAGGACCACGCGGTCGACGTCGACCAGGCCGCGGACGACGAAGGGACGCAGGGCCGCGGGACCGGTGAGGTCCAGCGCCGAGACGCTGCTGCCACGGGCGTCGGTGACCGACTCGGCGAGCACGGGATCGGCCAGCACGACGGGGACCAGCGCCTCCAGGGCGGGACTCGGACTCACGGGCTCACTCTCGCTCAGGACACAGCCTGGACACAGCACGACGGGACACAGCACGAACACCCCCGGCCGGAGCGGCAGGGGGTGTGGCCAAGTCTAGGTCGCGCTCGGCGAGGAGCGTCAGGCGGTGGCGCGTCAGGCGGTGGCGAACGCCGAGCGCGCGGGCAGGCCCGGGGCGGGCTGCGGGGTGCAGCTGCAGGTGTCGGAGCAGGGCAGGTAGGAGTGCATCGCGTGTCCGCACGACGGGCAGGGGCGGTCGTGGGAGAGGCTACGTGCGCTCGTCGCCCCGCTGGGCTCGGTCGTGTTCCACATGCCTCCATGGTCGGCCGGGACGATCCCGATCTCAGGGTATCGACACGGATCTCCCCCAGATCTGGTCACAAGTGACTAGGCGGTCCGGCCCGGAAGGAGGAGGTCCGCGGGCTCAGTCGGGCGGTGCGTGCGGCCTACTCGGCCAGCAGCCCCGCGAGGAAAAGGAAGAGCAGCAGCACCGCAAGGGCGGCGACCACGCCCCACAGACTCGAGGACTGCGCCCGCGCCCACCGCCACCCGAGCCGGACCGCCGCCTCGACCGCGCGGCTGCGCTCGACGACCGCCTCACCGGCGCGGTCGAGCGGGCCGGGCCGAGAGGCCGGCACCGGCGGGCGCCCGACGACGTCCGGCGCGTGGCGGTCTCCCGGAGGGGACGGCGGCGGGCTGGGCTCGTGCGGCGCGGACACCCGGGCATCCTCGCAGGCCGACGGCGGCGGTCGCAGCGATGCGATGCCGCCCACGGGGTACCGAGGCGCCCGACCCGCCAACGAAGAGGAGACAGACGATGGCCGAGACGATCGTCGACGACCTGCTGTGGGAGAACTTCCACCGGGTCGTCAACATGACCTCCCGCGAGCTGCGCGACTGGCTCGCCGTCGAGGGCGCCGGCGAGGAGACCGAGACGGTCCCCGACCAGGCCGGCAGCCCGCTCGGGCACCGCGTGCTGTCCATCCTGGCCAAGCGTCGCGCCGACTGCACCCCCGACGACGTGGAGACGATGGACCAGGTCGTCGAGATGGTCGTCGCCGAGCGCGGCGAGGAGCTCGACTCCGCCGTCGGGGACGACGCGTGGCGGCGCGGCCTGATGGACATCGGGCACGACCCGCTGAAGCCCTGACCCTGGTGGGCCCGCCCGGCTGCGGCAGCGAGGGCGCTCGTCGCACTGGTCGCTAGAGCCTGCGGATGAGCCCGTGCGATCGGCCGCCGGGCGCGCCCATCGCCCCGCCGGTGGCGGGGTGCAGGGCGGGGTGGTCAACCGGGCCCGGTACCGGTGGCGTCGCGCAGGTACGTGTGGCCCTGTGGGCTGGTCCAGGTGTACGCCGCGGGGCCGGTGCGCCGGTAGCGCCACCGTCCGTGGGTCTTGAGCCGGTGGTGGGACCGGCAGAGCGCGGCGAGGTTGTCGGTGGTCGTCGGGCCGCCGGTCTCCCAGGGGGTGATGTGGTCGAGGTCGCAGGACCGAGCCGGGCGGGTGCACCACGGAAACACGCACGTGCGGTCCCGCTGAAC
>NZ_CADCUP010000044.1 GCF_902805925.1 uncultured Nocardioides sp. | reverse complement strand
GGGCGACGGTCCGTCACTCGGGGCCGACCCGGCCCCGCAGCCGCTTGACGTCGGAGCGCCGCGACTTGGCATCCAGCCGGCGGCGCTTCGACCCACGGGTCGGCTTGGTGGGCACGCGCGGCCGCGGCGGCGGCGCGACGAGCTCGCGGATCCGCGCCGCCATCCGCTCGCGGGCCGCCACCCGGTTGCGGTGCTGGGAACGGTGCTCGGAGGCGACGACGGTCAGCGGGCCGCGCGCCTGGGCCGTCGCCCGAGCCCGCTGCGCCTCGTCGAGCACCGCCGACGTGGCGGGGTCCCACACCAGCTCGACCCGCGAGTCGGTCGTGTTCACCGACTGGCCGCCGGGGCCGGGGGATCTGGAGAAGCGCTCGACCAGCTCGTCGGGAGGGATCACCAGGCCGCTGGGGATGCCCGGGCCGCTCGGGACCTGGAGCTCCCTCACCTCCGGCGGCGCCACTCGATGGCCGGGCAGGTGTCCATGACCATCGCCACGCCGGCCGCGGTGGTGCGCTCGAACGCCGCCTCGTCGACGACGCCGAGCTGGAACCACACGGCCTTCGCGCCGACGGCCACGGCCTGGTCGGCGAACTCGCCGGCCGCCTCGGACCTGCGGAAGACGTCGACCACGTCGATCGGGAACGGCACGTCGGCCAGCGACGCGTAGCCCTGCTCGCCGAGCACCGTCGGTGCGTCGGGGTGGATCGGGACGATCCGCTTCCCCCGCTCCTGCAGCAGCCGCGCGATGGAGTACGCCGTCCGGCTGGTGTCGCCCGACAGGCCGACGACGGCCCAGGTCCCGAGGTCGTCGAGCATCAGCGAGAGGGCGGCGGGATCCTGCCAGGAGGTCGACATGTACTCCACGGTAACTCGCCTTGCAGGAACGGCGTACCGCTGTGACCGGTGCGCCCCGCACGTCGTCAGTCGAGGTCGCGCACGAACGACCGCACCCGGGTCACCGACGGGGCGGCGGGAGCGGAGGAGAACCCGAACCGCACGGCCGGCCGCAGTGGTGCCAGCCCACCCAGCGGCCTGCCCTCGAACGTGCCCGACACCGACGCCACCCGGTGCACCGCGCGGGCGGCGTACCACTGCGTGCGGTCGCTGCCCGCCGATCCGTGGGTGCGCACGCCGGGCATGAGCAGGCGGGCCACCGGATCGGTCAGCCGGGCCCAGGGCTCCCGGTCGCGGACCGCGCCCGGCACCAGGCGCAGCGGCGCCGAGACGAGGTGGCGGCGGCCCACCACGATGTCCAGCACGAGCGAGTCCGTGCGCACCGCCCAGGTGTCACCGGTCGTCACGGACACGGCCTCCACCCGCACCTCGTCGAAGGCGTAGGTGCCGGCGACGAAGTCGGCGACCTCCCCGGTCGGGGCCAGCAGCAGCCGGTGTCCGGCGGCCGTCTCGAGCATCACGTCCGCGAACGCACCGAGCGGGCTCGTGACCCAGGCGCCCACCACCAGTCGCACGCCGGAGGAGGTGCCCACGCCGGCGATCCGGCCGTCGAAGACGCTTGTCGCCATCGGCCGACCCTACGTCCAGGGCTCGCCGTTACCCAGCAGTAGGATGAGGAGGTGAGCGAGTATCCCCTCTACGCCCTGTCCGAGGAGCATCAGGCCGTCCGCGCGGCCGTGCGCGCCGTCTGCGACGCCAAGGTCGCGCCGTACGCCGCCGCCGTCGACGAGGAGGCCCGCTACCCGCAGGAGGCGCACGACGCGCTGCTGGCCGCCGACTTCCACGCCCCGCACGTGCCGGAGGAGTACGGCGGCGCGGGCGCCGACGCGCTCGCGACCGTGCTGGTCATCGAGGAGGTGGCCCGCGCCTGCGTGTCGTCCTCGCTCATCCCCGCCGTCAACAAGCTGGGCTCGCTGCCCGTGCAGATCGCCGGCTCGGAGGAGCTGAAGAAGAAGTACCTCGGCGCGCTGGCCCGCGGCGAGGGCGGGTTCTCCTACTGCCTGTCCGAGCCCGAGGCCGGCTCCGACGCGGTGGGGATGAGGACCCGCGCGGTGCGCGCCGGTGACGACTGGGTGCTCGACGGGGTGAAGCGCTGGATCACCAACGCCGGCGAGAGCGAGTTCTACACCGTCCTGGCCGTCACCGACCCCGACCGGCGCAGCAGGGGCATCTCCGCATTCGTCGTCGAGAAGTCGGACCCCGGCGTCTCCTTCGGCGCCAAGGAGAAGAAGCTGGGCATCAAGGGGTCGCCGACGCGGGAGGTCTACCTCGACCGGGTGCGCATCCCCGCCGACCGGATGATCGGCCCGGAGGGCACCGGCTTCGAGACCGCCATGAGGACCCTCGACCACACCCGCATCACCATCGCGGCCCAGGCTGTCGGCGTCGCACAGGGCGCACTCGACCACGCGCTGGACTACGCCAAGGAGCGCACCCAGTTCGGCAGGCCGATCGCCGACTTCCAGGGCCTCCAGTTCATGCTCGCGGACATGGGCATGAAGGTGGAGGCGGCCCGCCAGATGACGTACGCCGCGGCCGGCCGCTCCGAGCGCGACGACGACGACCTGACCTTCTTCGGCGCCGCGGCGAAGTGCTTCGCCTCCGACGTCGCCATGCAGGTGACCGTCGACGCCGTGCAGGTGCTGGGTGGCTACGGCTACACCCGCGACTACCCCGTCGAGCGGATGATGCGCGACGCGAAGATCACCCAGATCTACGAGGGCACCAACCAGGTGCAGCGGATCGTGATGGCCCGGCAGCTGCTGGCCGGGGTGCAGAGCAAGCTCTGACGGGTCGTCGTACCCCGAGCTGCTGGAGGAGGGCGACGTGCATGTCCGTCCCGGTGAACACGTCGTCGAGGGGCCAGCCTTGGCCGTCGTGCTCCGGCCGAACGGCTCGTCGAGGAGGCCGTCGACGGACTGCGGGCGGCGGTGCGCCTGGGTCGGGCTCGGACACCTGACCAGGACGTGGGGTTCCCGGTCCTGCTCCTGGCATGGATCACGTGCTCGACGCCATGCGTGTCTACGCGGTCAACCACCCCACGGTCCTGCACCGGTCTCTCGGCCTCGTGGAGCAGGTAGCCGTCGTCAGCGCCGACCCGGAGGTTCTTCGGACCCTGGAGGACCACGTGCAGCACCTGGTCGAGTCCTTCGCGGCAGCCTCACCCCACCGACGTGACCTCGATGCCTTGAGCATGCGCGCCGACCGTCTCCTGGCAGATCTTCGGGAGCGACTCAGCTGATGTCTGGCCGATCGGTGGCGGGCGGCTGCTCGGTCGGGCCCCGACCGGGTCCTCCGCCGTACACGTCGGGGATCCCGTCGGCGTCGGCGTCGACCGCCTCCGCGGCTGCCATGCGCTCGTAGGCGCGGTCGCGGGACTTGACGAGGATCGCGGCGAGCAGGCCGGCCACCAGGGAGCCGGTGAGGATGCCCACCTTGACGTGGTCGTCGGCCGTGCTGCCCGCACCGAAGGCCAGGTCGCCGATGAGGAGCGAGACGGTGAAACCGATGCCTGCGAGCAGGGAGACGCCGAGCAGGTCGACCCAGGTCAGCTCGTCGTCGAGGCTGGCCCGGGTGAACCGGGCGGTCAGCCACGCGGTGCCCAGGATGCCGACGGGCTTGCCCAGCACGAGGCCGGCGACGATGCCGAGCGCGATGGGGTCCGTGAGGGACTCGCGGAGCCCGGTCAGGCCGCCGATCTCGACGCCGGCGGCGAAGAACGCGAACACCGGCACGGCCAGGCCGGCTGAGATGGGTCGGATGCGGTGCTCGAAGTGCTCGGCAAGCCCTGGGCCGGCATCGGGACCTCCGGCAGCGGCGGATCGGATGACCGGGACGGTGAAGCCGAGCAGCACCCCGGCGATGGTGGCGTGGACGCCCGACTCGTGGACCAGCACCCAGGTGACCAGGGCGAGCGGGATGAGCAGCCACCAGGAGCGGATGCGGCGCTGCACGGCCAGGGCGAAGAGCGCCAGCGGGATCAGCGCGCCGGCCAGTGGCAGGAGGTCCAGGTCGGCGGTGTAGAAGACGGCGATGATCGTGACGGCGACGAGGTCGTCGACGACGGCGAGGGTGAGCAGGAAGGTCCGCAGGCCGGTGGGCAGGTGGGTGCTGATGATGGCCAGCACCGCGAGCGCGAACGCGATGTCGGTGGCGGTCGGGATGGCCCATCCGCTCAGGGCGTCACCGTCGGAGCCGAGGTTGATCAGGACGTAGACGGCGGCCGGCACCACCACGCCGCCCAGAGCCGCCAGGATCGGCAGCGCGGCACGCGCGGGGTCTCGCAGGTCGCCGGCGACGAACTCCCGCTTGAGCTCGAGGCCCACGACGAAGAAGAAGATCGCCAGCAGCCCGTCGGCGGCCCACGTGCCGAGGGTCAGGTCGAGGTGCAGGACCTCGGGCCCCACGGTGAGGTCGCGTAGTGAGGTGTAGGAGTCCCCAGCCGGGGAGTTGATCCAGACCAGGGCCACGGCGGTGCCCAGCAGCAGGAGGGCGCCACCGACGGTCTCCTTGCGAAGGATCTCGGTGATCCTGACGTCCTCGGCGAGGGATCCGCGTGTGAAGAGGCGGCGGGGGCGGAGGTCTGACACATCAGTCCTTCGGGGTCGGGGCGGTCGTTGCCGACCAGACTTCCCGGCGCACCGGTGACGAGCCTACCGGGAGCTCACACACATCGCCGTCGCCGCGATCCGCTCCATCTTTGTTCACGTTCCGTTCAGGAGCGACAGACTCCGTCGTCACCGCGTCTGCCTAGGTTTCAGGACGTCAGCAACCAAGAGACTTACAGGAGTGACGAAGTGACCAGCACTTCATTCCGCCGGGGCATCGTCCCCGGCGTGGCCGTCCTCGCCTTCGCCCTCACCGCCTGCGGCGGGGCCGACGCAGGCGCGGAGGAGGGCAGCGGCAGCAACGGAGTCAGCGGGCAGGTGGCGGTCGACGGCTCGTCGACGGTCTTCCCGATGAGCGACGCGGCCGGTGAGCTGCTCAACGAGGAGAACCCCGACATCCAGGTGTCGGTCTCCGAGTCCGGCACCGGCGGTGGCTTCGAGGCGTTCTGCGCCGGCGACACCGACATCTCCAACGCCTCCCGGCCGATCGACGAGGAGGAGGTCGCCGCCTGCGAGGCGGAGGGCATCGAGTACACCGAGCTCCAGGTCGCCACCGACGCCCTCACCGTCGTCGTGCACCCCGACCTCGCCGTCGACTGCCTGACGGTGGACCAGCTCGTCCAGCTCTGGGCGCCCGACTCCAAGGTCGCCAACTGGAGCGAGCTCGACCCGAGCTTCCCCGACCAGGACATCGCGCTCTTCGGTCCCGGCACGGACTCGGGCACCTACGACTACATGGCGAGCGAGGTCATCGACCCCGACGCCGAGGAGCCCGCGACCCGCCAGGACTACGAGGCCTCCGAGGACGACAACGTGCTCGTCCAGGGTGTGGCGGGCACCGAGGGCGCCACCGGCTACTTCGGCTACACCTACTACGAGGAGAACCAGGAGCAGCTCAAGGCCCTGCAGATCGACGGTGGCGAGGGCTGCGTGGAGCCCTCCGCGGAGACCGCCCAGGCCGGTGAGTACACCCCGCTCGCCCGCCCGCTGTTCGTCTACGTCAAGAACACGGCCTACAACGACAACGCCGCGGTCAAGGAGTACGTCGACTTCTACATCGAGAACCTCTCCCAGATCGCCGAGGTCGGCCAGTTCATCCCGCTGAGCGAAGACCTCTACGCCGAGACCCAGTCCGCGGCCGAGGGCCTGGCGAGCTGAGCATCCCCTCCATGAGCAACAACGCCTCCAGCGTGGTGGGCCCGTCCGGTCGGACGGGCCCACCCGCCGTGAACCTCGCCCGCAAGAGCCGACCCGCCGAGAGCGCCATCCGCGTGGTGCTGACGTCGTCCGCGTTCGTCTCCGTCGCCGTGACCGTGGGCATCATCGCGGCGCTCATCCGACCGGTCCTCGACTTCTTCGGAGAGGTCCCCTTCGGGGACTTCTTCTCCACGGAGGGCCAGTTCGCCGTGCTCCCGCTCGTCGCGGGCACCCTCATGGTCACCGTGATCGCGCTGCTCGTCTCCGTCCCCCTGGGGCTCGGCGCGGCGATGTACCTCTCCGAGTACGCCTCGCGTCGAGCGAGGAAGTTCCTCAAGCCCACCGTGGAGCTGCTCGCCGGGATCCCGTCGGTGGTGTACGGGTTCTTCGCCCTCACCTTCGTCACGCCCACCGTCCTTCAGGACCTGCTGGGCGTGCAGGTGAACTTCACCAACGCACTGTCGGCCGGCCTGGTGCTGGGCGTCATGGTCATCCCGACCATCGCCTCGCTGTCGGAGGACGCACTCTCCGCCGTCCCGCACTCGCTGCGGCAGGGTTCGCTGGCGATGGGCGCCAACCGCATGCAGACGACGCTGCGGGTCGTGTTCCCGGCCGCCCTGTCCGGCATCGCCGCCGCCATCGTGCTGGGCATGTCGCGGGCGATCGGGGAGACGATGATCGTGGCGCTCGCCGCCGGCGCCCAGAAGAACCTCAGCGTCGACCCTCGCGAGGGGATGCAGACCATGACCGGCTTCATCGCCCAGACCGCCGGCGGGGAGAACCCGGTCGGATCGACCTCGTACAACACCCTGTTCGCAGTGGGCATGCTGCTCTTCGTGATCACGCTGCTGGTCAACGTCGTGAGCATCGCCCTCGTCCGTCGCTTCAGGCAGGTCTACTGATGAGCATCGCCACCACCACCGCCCGCGAGGTCACCCAGTCGCTCGCCACCGGGCGCAGCAAGGAGCATGGCCCGGCCGCGCTGATCTTCCTCGGCCTGCTCTGGTTCTCCATGTTCTTCGGCGTCGTGGTGCTCCTCGTGCTGATCATCGACACCATCATCGAGGGCTCGTCGCGGTTCGACGGAGCGCTGCTCACCGAGTACGGCTCACGGGTCTCGCCGGAGACGACCGGCTTCCGGGCAGGCATCCTGGGCAGCGCGTGGCTCATGGTCTTCACCGCCCTGTTCGCGGTGCCACTGGGCATCGCGGCCGCCCTGTACCTCGAGGAGTTCGCCAACCGCGACCGCTGGTGGAACCGGCTGATCGAGCTGAACCTGCAGAACCTCGCCGCCGTCCCCTCGATCGTCTACGGCCTCCTCGCGGTCGCCGTGATGGCGTTGCTCGGGTTCGACAACAGCGGCACGGTGCTGGGCGGCGCCATCGCCCTGGCCCTGCTGATCCTGCCGGTCATCATCATCACCACCCGAGAAGCTGTCCGTGCTGTGCCCCGTGAGATCCGCGACGGGTCCCTCGCGCTGGGCGCGACCGTGTGGCAGACCACCTGGCGGCAGACGCTCCCGTCGGCCATCCCGGGCATCGCCACCGGCACCATCCTCGGCCTGTCCCGGGCGATCGGTGAGGCCGCCCCGCTGGTCGTCGTGGGCCTCGCCGGGTCGGTCCGGTTCGACCCGGAGGGCCTGCTGAGCTCGATCACCGCGCTGCCGATGCAGATCTTCTCGCTGACCTCGCAGTCCCAGGAGGACTTCCAGACCGCGGCCTCCGCGGCGATCGTCGTCCTGCTCGTCATGATCCTCGGCCTCAACGGCCTGGCCATCTTCATTCGCAACAAGTTCCAGAGAACCTGGTGAGGAGTCACCCCATGCCTGCAAATGCCGCCTACGCGAACAGCCGCACCCCGGCCGGTCACGTCCCGGACCCGCTGGTCGACGCGCACGACGGCGAGTCGCGAGGTCTCCCCGACATGCCGCCCGACCCGGTGATGGAGGCCTTCGGCCTCAACGTCTACTACGGGGACTTCCATGCCGTCCACGACGTCAACCTCTCCTTCGGGCGCCACGAGATCACCGCCCTCATCGGCCCCTCCGGATGCGGCAAGTCGACCGTGCTGCGATGCCTGAACAGGATGAACGACCTCGTGACGGGGGCGCGCGTCGAGGGCGAGGTCACCTATCACGGGCAGAACATGTACGCGCGCAACGTCGACCCGATCGCGGTGCGCACCCACATCGGCATGGTCTTCCAGAAGCCCAACCCGTTCCCCAAGTCGATCTACGACAACATCGCCTACGGCCCCAAGGTCACCGGCATGAAGGTCGAGAACATGGACGACCTCGTCGAGGGCGCCCTGCGCGGCGCCGCGCTCTGGGACGAGGTCAAGGACAAGCTGAAGCAGTCGGCCTACGGGCTGTCCGGAGGACAGCAGCAGCGTCTGTGCATCGCTCGCACCATCGCCACCAAGCCCGACGTGATCCTCATGGACGAGCCGTGCTCCGCCCTGGACCCGATCGCCACGGCACGCGTCGAGGACCTCATGCACGAGCTGCGGTCGGACTACACGATCATCATCGTGACCCACAACATGCAGCAGGCCGCACGCGTCTCCGACCGCACCGCCTTCTTCACCGCCCGCGCCGACGAGACGACCGGCAACCGCACCGGCCTGCTCGTGGAGTTCGACCGGACCAGCCAGATGTTCTCGGCGCCCCGCGACAAGCGCACGGAGGACTACATCTCTGGTCGTTTCGGCTGAGGATCGTGCATGTCTGCAGCACTCGGCTCACTGCCGCAGGAGGAGCACCTGTCCGACCGGCCGGAGCGCCGGCCCACGGCCCGCACCCACTCGGGACGATGGACCGAGACCAGCGGGGCACACCTCCTGGTCGTCGATCCGCTGGGCGATGACCCGGCCGTGCGGGACGACATGAGCACGCGCGGGGTCCACGTGACCTGGGTCGGGTCGACGGTCGACGGGCTCGTCGAGTTCGGCCGGATGCGTCCCAACGCCGTCGTCATCGCTCCCGACGCCCACGGGATCGCGGCCCCGGAGTTCGTGGCGAAGGTCCGGGAGTACGGCTGCTCCTTCGTGATCGCGGCCCTCGACCCGGCGCATGCCTCGGACGCGGGCGGGCTGATGCTCGCCGGCGCGGGGGCGGCCGTCTCCAGGCCCTACACGGCCGAGGAGATCTGGGAGGTCCTGCAGCGGTTCGACCACGCCCTCGACGACCACGCGCGAGTGTCCTTCGGCCCGATCGAGCTGGATGCGCGGGCCTACACCGTGAAGGTGGGAGGACAGCGCATCCCGGACCTTCCGTGGAAGGAGTTCGAGCTGCTGCGCACGCTGCTGCACCGGGCGCCGGAGCTGCTCTCCGACGCGGACCTGCGCGCGTCGCTGTGGGGGACCGACGCCGGCCGCCCGACCGGCAACAACATCTCCGTCCACGTCGCCCGGCTGCGCACCAAGCTCGAGGGCGTCGCGCGGGTCCGGCGCGTGCGGGGGCGCGGCTACTCGCTCACGCTCGCCTGAGCGGGATCGGCGGCCCGGGACCGTCGCATCGACGTGGCGGGGACTCCGAGTGAGGTCGAGATCTTCGGGACCTGTCCCGCCTGCAGCACGGCCCGCGAATGAGCCCGCGAATGAGCCCGCCCGGGCACTCCTTGCGCTCGCGCATGCACCAGCCCCGCCTGGCTACCGCGGTGCCGCGGCGCCTGGGACGCGGGCTCCGCGCGGCATGCGGGAGGAGGGACGGGCCGATGGCGACGGGCTCGACATCGCGGTCACGGGTGGATCGTCGGGGCGCCCCGGCGGCCGACAGCGGCTCAGAGGCCGTGGACGAGGTCCAGAACCGCGCCACCGAGGCCTTGACGGCCGTCTCCCGCACGATGACCGCGATCGTGGCGCGCACCCTCAGCGAGGTGGCCCAGGACATCTCGGTGCCGCAGCTGCGGGTGCTCGTCGTGCTCGGCGCGCACGGGCCCATGAACCTCTCGACGCTCGCGCAGCACCTGTGCCTCAACGCGTCCAACGCCAGCCGCACCTGCGACCAGCTGGTCGCCGACGGACGGATCAGCCGTCAGGGCGACGACACCGACCGGCGCACCGTCGTCCTGCGACTGACCGACGACGGCACCCGGTTCGTGGCCGGCCTGATGGCAGCGCGTCGCCGGCTCATCGGCGACGTCGTCGCCCGGATGGCGACCGACGACCAGCGGATGCTCGCACAGGGTCTCGAGGCCTTCTCCTCGGCCCTGGGAGCCGCCCCGCCGGAGCAGACCGTCGGCCCGCCCGACGGCCGGATCCTCCCGTGGCTGCTGTAGGACGACGCCCTCGGTGGCCCGGTCCGGGCGCCCGATCACGAGGACGTCCCCAGCCGGACCACCGTCATCCCCGCGGTGGTGGGGGGCCGGCTCATCGCCGCCAGCGCGGCGCCGGCCTCCGCCAGGCCGATCACCGAGCCGACGAGGAGGTCGGGCCGCACCGCGCCGGAGACCACGAGGTCGATCAGGGCGGGGTAGTCGCGGGCGGCCATGCCGTGGGAGCCGAGGACCTGCAGCTCCTTGGCCACCACCAGGCTCATCGGCAGCGGCGGTGCGGCGTGCTCGCCGAGCAGCAGCCCCACCTGCACGTGCCGGCCGCGCGGGCGCAGGCAGGACACCGAGGCGACGGCGGTGTCGGAGGACCCGACCGCGTCCAGTGACACGTGCGCGCCGCCCCCGGTGACCTCGACCACCTGCCCTAGCGCGCCGGGGCCGCCCTCGACGGCGACCTCCGCCCCCAGCTCGGCGGCCCGGGCCAGCGCAGCGGCGGACACGTCGACAGCCACGACGCGCGCGCCGAGCGCCACGGCGATCATCACCGCCGACAGCCCGACCCCGCCGCAGCCGTGCACGGCGACCCAGTCGCCGCGGCGTACGCGCCCGTGGGCGGTCAGGGCGCGGAAGGCGGTGGCGAACCGGCACCCCAGGGAGGCGGCGGTGACGAAGTCGAGGCCGTCGGGCA
>NZ_CADCUP010000043.1 GCF_902805925.1 uncultured Nocardioides sp. | reverse complement strand
CCTGCTCCTCGCCATCGGGAGTGCGCCCGGGCCGGTCGTCGAGGTGCTGACCCTGGGCGCGACGGTGCACCGCCTGGAGGTGGCCGGCGGCGACGGGACGCGGCGCAACGTCGTCATGGGACACGCCACCGCGCAGGAGCGGCTGGCGAGCAGCCACTACATGGGCGGCACCATCGGGCGCTACGCCAACCGGATCGCCGGCGGCCGGTTTCCGCTGGACGGCCGCGAGGTCACCGTCGGCGCGCACGACCGGGGCAACAGCCTGCACGGCGGACCCGACGGCTTCGACCGTCGGCTCTGGGACGTGGTGGAGCACGGCCCCGACCACGCGGTGCTCTCACTGGTCAGCCCGGACGGCGACCAGGGCTTCCCGGGGACCGTGTCGGCGCAGGTCCGGTACACCGTGCAGGGCGACACCGTGCGCATCGTCATGGAGGCCACGACCGACGCCGCCACCGTCATGAACCTGACCAACCACGCGTACCTCAACCTCGACGGCGAGGGCTCCGGCACGATCGACGACCACGTGCTCCACGTCGCTGCCGACGAGTACACCCCCGTCGACGCCAGCGGCATCCCCGTCGACGGGCATGCCCCGGTGGCCGGCACGCCGTTCGACTTCCGGGAGCCGCGCGTCGTCGGCACGGCGATCCGGCGCGAGCACCCCCAGGTCGCCGACGCCCGCGGCATCGACCACAACTACGTCGTGCGCGGCGAGGGGCTGCGCACCGCCGCGGTGCTCGAGTCGCCGCGGACCGGGACCCGGCTCGAGCTGCGCGCGGACCGGCCCGGGCTGCAGGTCTACACCGGGAACTTCCTGGACGGCACCCGCCGCTCGACGAGCGGTGGACGGTACCGCCAGGGCGACGGGATCGCCCTGGAGCCGCAGCTGTTCCCCGACTCCCCGAACCACCCGGAGTGGCCCTCGGCGCGGCTCGAGCCCGGTGAGACCTACCGCGCCACGATGGAGTGGGCCCTCGGCGCCGCTCGGCTCAGCGGATGACGTACGCCGTGCCGCCGGAGGTCGGGATCCAGGCGTCCTCGAACTCGCCGCGGCGGTAGGTGCGACGTACGGACGCGTTGCTCGGGGCGGCGGGATCGTTGACCACCACGTCACCGGAGGCGGTGAACCCGACGATCACCAGCAGGTGCCCGGCGGTGGAGGAGATCGGGGCGCCGGTGAGCTCGCCGCGGCCGAAGGCCACCGAGACGACCAGCGGGGTGCCGGCCGCGATGTGGTCCTCGGCCTCGCGCAGGCTGCGCAGCCGGGTCACGAAGGCCTCGGGAACGAACCGGCCGGCGTAGGCGGTGTTGAAGGCCCAGTTGCCGGTGCCGTCGTACCCGTGGTCGTAGGTCATCCGGGCGGTGTGGTCGACGACGGCGTCGGCGTGGCCGGCGACGCGCGGGCCGGGGACGCCGCGGAAGCCCAGCACCATCGCCACCGAGGTGGGCGAGCACCAGGCCTCACCGCCGCCGCCCCACTGCGGGGAGTGGCCCGCATGCACCATCTGGGAGTACGACGGCACGGCGAGCACCGTGCCGACGCCCGGTCCGGGTGCGGAGGTGGCCACGTCGTCGGTGACGGGCAGCCGGGAGGCGACCGCGCCGATCCGGTCGAGGGACACCGCGGCGCGGGACCCGGGGGCGCGGAGCAGCGTGACCTTGAGCTGCCAGCCGGTCGCGCCGGTGGCGGCGAGCGTGCGCAGGGTGTCGACGGAGACCCGGGCGAGGTCGTCGGTCTGCGGACCGGCCGAGGTGCGGGCGATCGCCTCGCCGGAGGTCCAGCGGCCCATCACGTCCCAGGACGACACGGCCGACCCGGAGCGCACCCGCGCCTTGACCTCGACCCAGCTGCGGCCCGGCGTGGTCGCCTGCCAGGACGGGATCAGCTCGGTCAGCGCGAAGCCGGGCTGGACCCACGCCGAGGTCCAGGAGCCCGACTCGTAGGACCGGCCCCGGTAGGTGCGCCGCACGGTCGGCTTCCTCAGCCGCACCGAGCCCTGGCCGATCTTGACCCCCGCCCTCTCGCCCGCCCGCAGCTGGCCGCCGGAGGTCCAGGACGTGTGGGCGACCAGCCGCTCCGCGGGGCCGGCAGGGGCCGGGGCGGCCGACGCGGGCGGCGCGAGGCCGGAGGCGAGGAGGGAGGCGAGCACGAGGGCGAGGGGAGGGCGCACCACCCGACCGTAGGTCACATGTGCCCCATCCGTCACGGGATCCGGGGATGCCGGGCGGCATCGCGCCCGGCCCTAGGATGAGTGGGTGAACTTCCAGCTCCACGACACCGCGACCCGCGAGGTCCGCGAGTTCGTCCCCCTCGAGGAGGGGAGGGCGGGTCTCTACGTGTGCGGCCTGACGGTGCAGAGCGAGCCCCACGTCGGGCACGTGCGCTCCGGGGTGAACTTCGACGTGCTGCAGCGCTGGATGCGGGTGCTCGGCTACGACGTCACCTTCATCCGCAACATCACCGACATCGACGACAAGATCCTCGCCAAGGCGGCCGAGCAGGACCGGCCCTGGTACAACCTCGCCTACACCATGCACCGCGAGCTCGACCGGGCCTACGCCGCCCTCAACGTGGCGCCGCCGACCTACGAGCCGGCGGCGACCGGGCACGTGCCCGAGATGATCGAGCTCATCGGAGAGCTCATCACCCGCGGTCACGCCTACCGGGCCGAGGACGGCTCGGGCGACGTCTACTTCGACGTGCGCTCCTGGCCGGCGTACGGCGAGCTGACGCGGCAGGGCATCGACGACATGGAGCCGGCCGCCGACGCCGACCCGCGGGGCAAGCGCGACCCCCGTGACTTCGCGCTGTGGAAGTCGTGGAAGAAGGAGACCGAGCCCGAGACCGCGGCCTGGCCCTCGCCGTGGGGCCCGGGTCGGCCGGGGTGGCACATCGAGTGCTCCGCGATGGCCGGCAAGTACCTCGGCAACGCCTTCGACATCCACGGCGGCGGCGTCGACCTGCGCTTCCCGCACCACGAGAACGAGCAGGCCCAGTCGCGGGCGGCGGGGCACCCGTTCGCGTCGTACTGGATGCACAACGCCTGGATCACCACGGCCGGCGAGAAGATGAGCAAGAGCCTCGGCAACTCCCTGGCCATCCCGGCGGTGCTCCAGGACTACCGCGGCATCGAGCTGCGCTACTACCTCGTGGCGGCGCACTACCGCAGCCACGTGGAGTTCAGCTTCGAGGCGCTGGAGGAGGCGGCCACCGGCTTCCGCCGGGTCGAGACGTTCCTCGAGCGGGCGGGGTACGCCGCCCAGCGGCCGTCCGGGCTCGACGCGCTGCCCGAGGCCTTCGTCGCCGCCATGAACGACGACCTCGGCACCCCCGCCGCGGTCGCCGTGCTGCACGAGCACGTGCGCGAGGGCAACCGGGCCCTGGCCGCCGGCCAGGACGTCACCGGCCTCGCCGGCCGCGTCGAGGCCATGCTGGACGTGCTCGGCCTGCACCCGCACGACGCCGCCTGGGCCGCCGGGTCGTCCTCGGCGGACGACAGGCTCACCCGTGCCGTCGACGTCCTCGTCGCCGGCCTCCTCGAGAGGCGCGCGGAGGCGCGGGCGGCGAAGGACTTCGCCACCGCCGATGCGCTGCGCGACCAGCTCGCGGCCGCGGGCGTCCTGATCGAGGACACCCCCGCCGGCCCGCAATGGAGCATCTGATGCCAGGGGTCCCGATCCGCCGGCTCGTGCCTCACCGGACACTCGACCACCGAAAAGGACACGAACGTGCCTGGTAACAGCTCCCGCAGGGGCGCCATCCGCAAGACCAGCAAGGGCCCGACCGCAGGCTCCGGCGGCCGCGTCAAGCGCGGCCTGGAGGGCAAGGGCCCGACCCCGAAGGCGAAGGACCGCCCCAACCACAAGGTGTACAAGGCCAAGGCGAGGTCCGAGCGCGAGGAGCAGGCGCGGCCCAAGCGCCGTACCCCCAAGGGCAGCGACGCCGAGTGGGTCGCCGGCCGCAACGCCGTGGTCGAGGCGCTGCGGGCGGGGATCCCGGTCACCGGCATCTACGTCGCCGAGGGCGCCGACCGCGACGCCCGCCTGCGCGAGGCCTTCAGGCTGGCCGCCGAGCGCGGCCTCTCGCTGCTCGAGGTCACCAAGGTCGAGCTCGACAAGATGACCAGCGGCGCGGTGCACCAGGGCCTGGCAGCCCGGGTGCCGTCCTACGAGTACGCCCATCCCGACGACCTGCTCGACAACGCCCCCAGCGGCGAGAAGCCGCTCATCGTGGCGCTCGACTCGGTCACCGACCCGCGCAACCTCGGTGCCGTCGTCCGCTCCGCCTCGGGCTTCGGAGCGCACGGCGTGCTCGTCCCCGAGCGTCGGGCGGCCGGGATGACCGCCGCGGCCTGGAAGACCTCGGCCGGCGCCGCAGCGCGCACGCCGGTGGCCCAGACGGTCAACCTCGTGCGCCAGCTCAAGGCCTACCAGGCCGCCGGCTGCATGGTCGTCGGCCTCGCGGCCGACGGCGACGTCACGCTGCCCGAGCTGGTCTCCGAGGGCGGCCTGTTCGACGTGCCCCTCGTCATCGTCGTCGGCTCGGAGGGCAGCGGCCTCTCGCGCCTGGTCGCCGAGACCTGCGACCAGCTGGTCAGCATCCCGATGGCCAACCACCTCGAGTCGCTCAACGCGGGCGTCGCCGCCTCCGTCGCCCTGTACGCCGTGGCGCAGGCGCGCGCCGCCCACTGACCCACCCGATGCCCGGGCACCGGCGCACGACCCCGCTCCGCTGGCTGGTCCTGGCGGCGCTGTGGCTCGTCGTGTCGCTGGCGACGGCGTCGACGCTGTTCCTCACCAGCAGCCGCAGCACGGTGCTGGCGAGCCATGACGCCGTGCTGCGACCGACCCTCGACAGCGAGGCCGAGCTGCGCACCGGCCCGGTGCTGCCGAACTTCCGGATGGTGGTGGACGGCCCGGTCGGGGTGTCCATCGACCTCGGCAAGACCGAGGCCGCCTCGACCCAGGAGCTGTTCCAGCGCTACGCCGTGATCGCCTCCGAGCCGGACGCGCAGATCGCCAAGGCGCGGGAGCTCGTGGTCGACATGGCGGTCTCGGCCGCCCTGCGGGGCGCGGCGGTCGGCTGCCTGCCGGTGGCGGTCTTCCTCCTGCTCGGCGCGGCCCGTCGCCGGGAGCTGGTGAGCGGGCTGCGGCACCTCCAGCCGCGGGCGCTGGCCGGCGCGCTGGCGCTGCTGGTCATCGGCGTCGCCTTCTGGCAGCCCTGGCAGGACCGCGACGACACCGTCGAGGCCGAGCGCGAGTGGGTCACGCTGGCCGACTACCTCGGCGACGGCGTGCCGCTGCCGGTGGGGCTCGAGGCCGTCGAGATCCGGGTCGACGCGACCACCGACCAGTCCAGGCGGCTCTTCGAGAGCGCGCTGTCGACGTTCGAGAAGAGCAAGCAGTTCTATGCCCAGGCGGTCGAGGCGGCCGGCGAGCTCGACCTCCGGGAGCCCGAGGACGGCGAGACCGTGGTGACGGTGGTCTCCGACCGGCACGACAACATCGGCATGGACAAGGTCGCCCGGGCCGTCGGCGACGCGGGAGGCGCCACCGCGGTCCTCGACGCCGGCGACGACACCTCCTCGGGCAGCGCGTGGGAGGCCTTCTCGCTCGACTCCCTCGACGAGGCGTTCGAGGACCTGGACCGGTGGGCGGTCGCGGGCAACCACGACAACGGCACCTTCGTCAGCCGCTACCTCGCCGACCTCGGCTGGACGATGCTCGAGGGCGAGGTCGTCGAGGGACCCGGGGGCACGACGCTGCTCGGCGTCGACGACCCGCGCTCCAGCGGGCTCGGGAACTGGCGCGACGAGACCGGGCTGTCCTTCGACGAGGTGGGGCAGCGGCTGGCCGACGCGGCCTGTGACGCCGAGGAGCGCGTGGCCACGATGCTGGTGCACGACGCCAACCTGGGCAGGGAGGCGCTGGCCCGCGGCTGTGTCGACCTCGTCGTCGGGGGCCACCTCCACGTCGAGCTCGGCCCCACCGAGGTCGTCGGCGACAACGGCAGCACCGGCTGGAGCTACACGATGGGCACCACGGGCGGGGCGGCGTACGCCATCGCGGTCGGCAGCAAGCCCCGTCGCGACGCCTCCGTCGCGCTCATCACCTACGCCGAGGGCCGGCCGACCGGGATCCAGAGCGTGCTGCTGCGCACCAACGGCGACTTCCTGGCCGGCGAGTGGACCGCGCTCGTCCCGGCGATCCCGGTCACCGCGTCGGACGGGTAGCGCGCGCTCGTCAGAAGTAGTCGCGGACGTGCTGCTCGCGGCTCCCGAGCAGCGCGTCGATCCGGGCGTCGTACGTCGCGGGCCCGGTCAGCAGGCCGGCGGTGCGGATCGTGGCGCAGGAGGCGGCGCCGGCGTAGGCGAGGGCCAGCCCGCGCGGGGCGAAGACCGGCGCCTCGGACGAGGGGTCGGTGCGGCGGCAGGTCGAGGCGCCGCCGGTGAGCTCGTAGGTGCCGTCCATCCGCTCGAGCAGGTCGCCCGCCACGGAGAACCGCACCGGCTCCCCGTCGGGCAGCGCCAGCCCGGTGCAGGCGCCCACGACGTCGTGCACCCGCAGCATGTAGGCGTGGCCGCCGGTGACCGGCCACGCGTGCGACGGCAGCAGGAGCCGGGCGGCGTCCAGGCCGGAGGTCAGGAACCGCACGTGCCCGGTGACGGTGGCGAACGAGCCCAGGACGCGCAGCAGCGCGCGCAGGGCGTCGGGGGTCGAGGCCAGGAGGTCGGCGACCTCGACGGTCGCCTTCTCGTCGTAGCCCTCGCCCCGCGTCCAGGAGCAGTAGCCCAGCACGGTGCCGTCGGCGTCGCACGCCAGCGTGACCCCGGTGAAGGCGTCGACGAACTCCTGGGCCGTCGAGACGAACGAGGGTCCGCGACGGGTCAGGGGGCCGTTGTGGGCGCCGGCCCACGCGTCGTACACCCGGCGCACGGCGTCGAAGTCCTCCGCCGCGGCCCGGCGCAGCGTGACGCCCTCCCCGGGGCGCACGGTCGTCAGAGCCGTCGTCGCCACCTCGACGGCGTCGTAGGAGGTGATCAGCTCGTAGCCGAAGCGGCGGTAGATGCCCGGCGCGGTCGGGAAGAGCGTCGAGACCACCTCGCCGCGCTCGCGCAGCCCGTCGTCGAGCACCACGCGGAAGAGGTCGTCGAGCAGCCCCCGGCCCCGCGCCTCGGCGCGCACGGCGACGCCGGCGATGCCGTTGGTGGCGACCTCGACGCCGTGGAACCAGGAGTGGTACTCCCGGCCCATCACCTTCGCCAGCAGCACGCCGTCGTCGTCGAAGGTGCCCCACGACCGGCGACCGGGGAGCGGGTAGGTCGCGGGATCGGGCGCGGGCACGCCTGCCGGCCGGTCGCCGAACGCCTCCGCCCCCAGGGCGCTCGTCTGCGGCAGGTCGTCGGCGGTCAGCAGGCGGGTCTCCACGGTGCCAATCTAGGGGTCGGTCCGGGACCCCGGGCCGCGGGGAGCGCTAGCCTGCCGTCATGGCCCTGCGCATCGTGGCCAGCCGCCCGGACCCGGCGATCCTCACGCTGCCGTGGTCGACGCCGCTGGAGGAGTGGAGCGACGAGCACGTCGTGCCGCTGCCGCGGGGCCTCTCCCGCCACGTGGTGCGCATCATCCGGCTCGGCTCTCGCACCTACGCCGTCAAGGAGACCAACGACCCCATCGCCTTCCGCGAGTACGCCACGCTGCGCGACATGCAGCGACTCGGCCTCCCCGCGGTGGTGCCGTACGGCGTGGTGGCGGGTCGCGTGGCCGACGACGGGAGCGAGATGCAGGCGGCCCTGATCACCCACCACCTGCAGTTCTCGCTGCCCTACCGCAGCCTGTTCTCCCACGGCCTCACCGGCGACAACCTGCCCTCGCTCGTGGACGCCATCGTGGTGCTGCTGGTGCGGCTGCACCTCGCGGGCTTCTACTGGGGCGACGTCTCGCTCTCCAACGTGCTGTTCCGCCGCAACGCGGGGGAGTTCTCGGCCTACCTGGTGGACGCCGAGACCGGCGAGCTGCGCAACGAGGTGGGGTCGCGGATGCGCGAGTACGACCTCACGGTGGGCTGCGAGAACATCTTCGCCGAGCTGCTCGACCTGCAGGCCAG
Source organism: uncultured Nocardioides sp. (assembly GCF_902805925.1). Classification (GTDB taxonomy): domain Bacteria; phylum Actinomycetota; class Actinomycetes; order Propionibacteriales; family Nocardioidaceae; genus Nocardioides. The sequence continues at coordinate 2,626 of NZ_CADCUP010000043.1, read as the reverse complement.
CGGCGCGGTCGACGCCGACACCCAGGCCCTCGAGGTGATCGACTACCTCCGCGAGCGCTACGGCGTGCTGTGGTCGGAGCTGACGCAGGAGGAGGAGTTCTCCGCGCACGAGCTGTGGCGCATCGAGCAGCGCGTGGAGCGGCTCAACGACCTCGGCTTCGACGTCGAGGAGATCGACATCGTCACCGACTTCGACGGCGACACCGTGCGCATCCAGCCCAAGGTCGTCGAGCTCGGCCACCACCGGCGCGAGCTCCAGGCGCTGACCGGCATGCACGTCGAGGACAACCAGGCGCGCCGGCTGCTCAACGACATCGCGCGCTTCACCGCCCACTTCGACCTCGGCCGCGAGGACCGGCACCTGGTCGCCAACCGCTGGGTGACCGAGATCTACGAGCCCATCATGGCGATGATCCCGCCGGAGGCCCGCGGCAAGCTCGAGCCCGCGGAGGTCTTCCACGAGATGCTGGTGCACCGGTGGTACCTCTCCGAGCGCGCGGGCCGCTCGATCGGCACCTTCGACGCCGCGCGCGACTACATCGCCACCCAGCTGACCAAGCGGCCCGACGAGGCCATCACCGCGGAGGCCTGAGCCGGCTCAGACGGCGTGGACGGTCACCACCGGGCCGCCGCTGGCCGCCCCGGGCACCGTCGGGCCGTACGGCTCGGTCGAGAGCAGCAGCGTCGCGTCGTCCCACGGCAGCTCGACGGCGGGTCCGCCGGCCCGGCGGGCGGTCACCAGGACCGAGCCGGCCTCGTGCTCGCGCAGGTAGCACAGGGTGTCGTCGTCGACGTGCACCCAGCGCAGCCCTCCCTCGCGCAGCGCCGGCTGCTCGCGGCGCACGGCCGTCAGCGCGGAGTACGTCGCGAGCGTGGCGTCGTCCCACTCGCTGCGGCGGTGCCAGGGCATCGGCCGGCGGGCGTCCTCGCCGAGGACCCCCTCGAGGCCGATCTCGTCGCCGGCGAAGATCATCGGCACCCCGGGCATCGTGAGCTGCAGGCCGGCCGCCACCCGGTGCACGCCCGCGCTGCCCACGAGGGTGCGGATGCGGGGGCTGTCGTGGGAGCCGAGGATGTTCCACGAGTTCGCCGTCGCCCGCCACCCGAGCGTGCCCTGCCACTCGCGCAGGGTCGCCACGACGGCGGGGCCCGGCCGGCGCGGCACGCTGACGGGCCGGCCGAAGGGGCGGGCGGGCGACGCCGGGTCGACCAGCCACGACCACACCGGCCAGGAGAAGCCGGAGTAGTTCATGACGCCGTGCCAGCCGTCGCCGGCCACGTCGGCGGTGGCGTCGTGGTTGTGCTCGCCGATGACCCAGGCGTCCTCGCGCAGCGCCTCGGCGGTCCGGCGTACGGCGCGGGCGACCTCGTGGGCGTCGTCGACCGCACCGAGGCGGCCGGTCATGTTGGCCACGTCGATGCGCCACCCGTCGAGGTCGAAGGGCTGCTGCAGCCAGCGGCCCACCACGGAGTCGGGGCCCTCGACCATGGCCGAGCGCAGGGCGGGGTCGCCGTGGTTGACCTTCGGCAGGGTGCGGTGGCCCATCCAGCACTCGTAGTAGCCGCGGTCGTCGAAGTAGTAGTAGCCGCGCTCGGGCGAGCCGGGGTCGGCGACGGCCGTGCGGAACCACTCGTGGGTGTCACCGGTGTGGTTGGTGGTGAGGTCGCCGAGGATCCGCCAGCCGCGGGCGTGCACGGCCTTGCCGAGCCGCTCGTAGGCCTCGTCGCCGCCCAGCAGCGGGTCGGCCCCGGTGAACGTGGAGGCGTTGTAGCGGTGGTTGCTCTCGCCGGGGAAGATCGGCGTCGTGTAGACGATGTCGGCGCCCACCTCCGCCACGTGGTCGAGGTGGTCGGTGATGCCGTCGAGGTCGCCCCCGAAGAGCTGGAGCGGCGTGCGCGGGTCGTCGCTCTCGAAGTAGACCTCGTCGTCCCACTGCGCCGGCACGGCCCACGGCGGCGTCGGCTGGTGGTCGGCCGCCTCGGAGCGGGCGAACCGGTCCGGGAAGATCTGGTAGACGACGCCGTGCCGGGCCCACTCCGGTGCCGACCGGTGGGCGCTGAGCTTGAAGTCGTAGGCGTCGGGCACGTCCCGGTCGACCAGACCGGCGCCGTTCAGCCACTCCTGCGCCGCGCCGCGCACGATGAGGAAGCGGTAGTGCGTCACGGGGTTGTGCACCGGGATCGACCCCGTCCAGGAGCCGTCCTCCTCGCGGGTGCACCGGTGGTAGGTGGGCTCGGCGTCGTAGGTGGTGCGGATCCACACCTGGTCGATGGGGTCCTGCGGGCTGCTCGCCATCCGCAGCCCGACCCGGCTGCCGAGGACGGGCGCGTCGCCCTCCCCGCCCCGCAGGTCGACGTACGTCGCGGAGCCGTCGTGGTGGGGGTCGTCGAGCAGTGTCACCGGAGAAGCCTAAGGGCGTCGATTAGCATGTGCGCGCGTCGTCTCGGCGCATGCCGGTGTAGCTCAGTTGGTAGAGCGCTTCTCTTGTAAAGAAGATGTCGCGGGTTCGACTCCTGTCACCGGCTCCTGGAGTGCCTGTCCTCCCGGGCACCGCCGCAAACCCGTTGACCGGGGCGGCGCGCGTGCCGGTTGCGTGCGTCGTCCACCATCCCGACACACCACCAG
>NZ_CADCUP010000042.1 GCF_902805925.1 uncultured Nocardioides sp. | reverse complement strand
CGGCAGGTCTCGGGGACCACCGGCACCTGCGCCGAGGGGGCCCCGGCGGTCACCACGTGGTCGATGAGGAACCTCTCGGACGTCGCCGCGGCCGCCAGCTCGGCGGCCGTCGCGCCGCCCTGCGCGGAGCCGACGAGCATGAGGCGGGCGTCCTCGTCGTCGCCCACCGCCCTCTCGATGGCGCGCACCACCTGACGGGCGTAGCCGGAGTGGTCACCGCTGACCAGCCGGAGCCGGTTGCCCCGGTGCCGCCCGGGCCGGGCAAGGTAGGCGATGTAGCGGCCCGTGCCCACGCCCTGCACGACGATGCCGGCGTCGGCGGTGGACAGCGTGGTCCCGCAGCGCCGAGCCGCCGTCGTACCCGAACGGCTGCACGCCCATCGCCCGCATGCCGCCGCGGGCCGCCAGACTGCCCGAGTCGCCCCTCAGGACGCCCGCGGTGAGCAGCGAGCGCATCTGGAGGCCGTCGAGCAGGCCGCCGCCGCCCGAGATGTGGTCCATCAGCTCGGGGTTGTTCTCGGCCAGGTCGGAGAGGTACGCCGCGACGCCGTCGCGGTCGAGGGCGTCGGTCTCGATCAGGCCGGCCGAGACGATCGCGCCGCCGAGGGCGACCTCGGGGGCGAGGTAGTCGATCGCCCGGCCCGCGATGGAGCCCAGCGTCCTGCAGGCCGCCTCCCGCAGCTCGTCGATCCAGCGGTAGGTGAGCACGGTGGCGCGCACGACCAGGGCGTCGGCGTCGAGCTCGACCGAGCGGGTCAGCAGGCCGCGCCTGCCGGTCGTGGCGGCCCGGATGTCCCCTCCGCCTCGGTGAAGGTGGCGGGCGACAGCGAGGCCGAGGACCACACGTCCTCGTCGGACGGCGCCCTGCCGGCAGCCGGCTGGTGCGCCTCGTGCGCCTCGTGCGCGGCGGTGCGGGCGCGGGCGTCGGCGGTGAGGGTCGCGGCCCTGCGCTCGATGGTGGCGATCGACTCCTGCAGCCGGTCGACGTCGTGCACGTGCCGCTCGAGCGACTCCGCGGCGGTGTCGTGGTGCGCCGCGGCCTCACGCAGGTGGGAGGCGCACTCCTTGCTGCGCCGGGCGCTCACCACTGTCTGCCCGGGTCACTTCCCCGGTTGGAGAGGCGCCGAACCACGCGCCGCCGACCAAGGTGCACGCGGCGAGGGCGCTCGGCGCGGCTCACCGTGGTGGCGGCGGCGGACGTCGCGCGTGGTCCCGGACGGGCGCGGCGGCGGAGGTCCCGCGACGATAGGATCGGTGCCCAGCCACCCCAGCAGTGCCGAGCGAGGTGACGCGTGACCTTCGATGTCCACCAGCTCGACAGCTTCGTGCTGGTGGGCGCGGCCGTCACGCTGGCAGCGATCCTCGCCGTCCGCGCCACGGCCGTCGCGGGGCTACCCAGCCTCCTGCTCTACCTGCTGATGGGCGTGGCCCTCGGCGAGTCGGGCGTCGGGATCGGCTTCGAGGACGCCGAGCTCGCGCACGCGCTCGGCTTCGGCGCGCTGGCGCTCATCCTGGCCGAGGGCGGACTGACCACCAGCTGGAGCACCGTGCGCCCGTCCATGCGGCTCGGCGTCTCGCTGGCGACGGTCGGCGTCGCGGTGTCGGTCACGACGGTGGCGCTCGGCGCGCACTTCCTCCTCGGCCTGCCCTGGGAGCTCGCGATCCTGCTCGGCGCCGTCACCTCGCCGACCGACGCGGCGGCGGTCTTCTCTGTGCTGCGCGTGGTGCCGCTGCCGCGGCGGCTGACCGGCGCGCTGGAGGCGGAGTCGGGGCTGAACGACGCACCCACCGTCGTGCTCGTCGGCCTGATCTCGACCGGGGCGCTGGCCGAGGAGGGGCTCCTCCAGATCGGCGGCGTCATCGTCTTCGAGCTGGTCGTGGGCGCCCTGTCGGGGCTGGTCCTCGGGTTCGGCGGCGCCTGGGTGATGCGCCGGATCGCCCTGCCGTCCTCCGGCCTCTACCCGATCGCCGTGCTGAGCCTGGCGCTGCTGGCGTACGGCGCGGCCTCCGCGATGCACGCGTCCGGCTTCGCGGCGGTGTACGTCGCGGCGCTGGTGCTCGGCAACTCCGTGCTGCCGCACCGCGTCGCCACCCGCTCGTTCGCCGAGGGCGTCGCCTCGCTGGCCCAGATCGGGCTGTTCGTCATGCTCGGGCTCCTGCTCTCCCCGACCCGGATCACCCTGGAGACCGTGGGCCTGGCCGTGGTCGCCGGGCTCGTGCTCACGGTGGTGGCCAGACCGCTCTCGGTCTTCGTCAGTGCGGCGGCCGGCCCGATGGCCCGGCGTGACCTGGCGTTCATCTCGTGGGCCGGCCTGCGCGGCGCCGTGCCCATCGTGCTGGCGACGATCCCCCTGGCCGAGGGGGTGGAGGGCGCCGAGCGGCTCTTCGACATCGTCTTCGTGATGGTGGTGATCTACACCCTGCTCACCGGCCCCACGCTGCCGCTCGTCGCGCGCCGGCTCGGCGTGGCCCAGCGCTCGGAGCCGCGCGGTCTGGACGTCGAGGCGGCGCCCCTCGAGCGCATCGCCGCCGACCTGCTCCAGGTGACGATCGCGCCCGACTCCCGCATGCACGGGGTCGAGGTGGGGGAGCTGCGGCTCCCGCGCGGCTCGTCGGTGGCGATGGTGATCCGCGACGGCGACACCATCGTGCCGGAGCATCGCACGGTGCTGCGGCACGCCGACGACCTGCTCGTGGTCACGCCGCGCCGGGCGCGGGAGGCCACCGAGGAGCGGCTGCGCCGGGTGTCGGCCGGCGGGCGCCTGGCCCAGTGGCTCGAGGACGACAGCCGCTGAGCGGCGGCTACTGTCCCGGCGGGCTGCAGATGGTGGCGTCGGCGGCGCTGGTCACCGAGTCGACGCCCTTGGCGAGCTTGCGGAAGTCGTCGCCGACGATCACCGTGACCCCGCGGCCGAGCGGCTCGCCGGGCACGATCGGGGCCCGTCTGAACTGCTGGGCGACGAGCCGTGCCGCGGGGTTCTCCGGGTCGTTCGACCAGACCTGCGCGCCGGAGACCGCGGTGCCCTCGGGCGCGTTGCCGGTGTCGGCCCCGATGAACCCGCGGTCCTCCAGCGCCCCCAACGTCGTGCCGGCCAGCCCGTTGCGGGTGCTGGCGTTGTAGACGCTCACGGTGACCTGCTCGCGCACGACCGTCGCCCCCGCCGCCACGGGCGTGCTCACGCACAGCGGCGGGTCGGCCCGCTCCGGCAGCGGCTCGGTGGCGGCCTGCCAGCCCCAGTACGCGGCAGCCACGAGGACGGCCGTGAGGACGACCAGCGTCGCCAGGGACCGGGCACCGGCCCGCATCAGGCCCCCACGGCATGGACGCGCGCATGCAGCATGTTGCGCCCCTGCAGCGCCGCGCGCAGGGCGCGGTGCAGGCCGTCCTCCAGGTAGAGGTCGCCCTCCCACGCGACGACGTGGGCGAAGAGGTCGCCGAAGAAGGTGGAGTCCTCGTCGAGCAGGGCGGCGAGCTGGAGGGTGTCCTTGGTGGTCACCAGGCGGTCCAGGCGCACCTGGCTCGGCGGCACCGCTGCCCAGCCACGCGACGTCAGCCCGTGGTCCGGATAGGGCCGGCCGTCGCCGACGCTCTTGAAGATCACGCGGGCGACTATATCGACGTACGCCGCGGCGACCGGCCGCGCGACGCGGGCCCGCCGGCCGCGCTGCTGGCTAGGCTGCCGCGCATGACCCAGACGCCCCAGACCCCCGGCCCGGCCCCGGGGACCGCTGCCCGCCACCCCGTCGCGGAGGCCGTCGCGCCGGGATACGCCTTCGAGGGGCCGGTGCTCGAGCTGGGCGGGCTGATGGTGGGCCCCACCGAGCTGTCCGACGTCCGGGTGCGCATCCCGCTGGCGATGGTGAACCGCCACGGGCTCGTCGCCGGGGCGACCGGCACGGGCAAGACCAAGACGCTCCAGCTGCTCGCCGAGCAGCTCAGCGCGCACGGCGTACCGGTCTTCGCAGCCGACATCAAGGGCGACCTGTCGGGGCTGCTGCAGCCGGGCGAGGGCGGGGAGAAGGTCACCGCGCGGGCGGCCTCGGTGGGCCAGCAGTGGACCGCCACCGGCTTCCCGGTCGAGCTCTACGCCCTCGGCGGCGAGGGCACGGGCATCCCGCTGCGGGTGACGATGTCGTCGTTCGGCCCGCTGCTGCTGAGCAAGGTGCTCGGCCTCAACGAGACGCAGGAGTCGAGCCTCGGCCTGGTCTTCCACTACGCCGACCGGGCCGGGCTGCCGCTGCTCGACCTCGCCGACCTGCGGGCGGTGGTGGCCCACCTGACCAGCGCCGAGGGCAAGGCCGACCTCAAGGGGCTCGGGGGGCTGTCGTCGGCGACGGCGGGGGTGATCCTGCGCGAGCTGATCGGGCTGCAGGACCAGGGTGCCGACGCCTTCTTCGGCGAGCCCGAGTTCGAGTCGGCGGACCTCCTGCGCACCACCCCGGACGGGCGCGGCGTCATCAGCCTCGTCGAGCTGCCGGACCTGCAGGACCGGCCGGCGATCTTCTCCACCTTCTTGATGTGGCTGCTGGCCGACCTCTTCCACGACCTGCCGGAGATCGGCGACGCCGACCGGCCGAGGCTGGTGTTCTTCTTCGACGAGGCGCACCTGCTCTTCGACGACGCCTCCGAGGCGTTCCTGGACCAGATCGCGCAGACGGTGCGGCTCATCCGCTCCAAGGGCGTCGGCGTCTTCTTCGTGACCCAGCGCCCCACCGACGTGCCGGACGAGGTCCTGGCCCAGCTCGGGTCGCGCGTCCAGCACCAGCTGCGTGCCCACACGCCCAACGACGCCAAGGCGCTCAAGTCGACCGTCGACACCTACCCCCGCTCGGCGTACGACGACCTCGGCGAGGTGATCACGGGCCTGGGCATCGGCGAGGCGGTCGTGACGGTGATGGACGAGCGCGGCGCCCCCACCCCGGTGGCGTGGACCCGGCTGCGGGCGCCGGAGTCGCTGATGGGCCCCGCCGATCCCGCGGCCATGCAGCGCCTCGTCGAGGCCAGCCCCGGGCACGCGACGTACGGCAGGGCCGTCGATCGCGAGTCGGCCCGCGAGAAGCTCGCGGCCCGGCTGGAGGAGGGGGCGCGCAGGGCCGAGGACGACGCGAGGGCGCAGGAGCAGGCCCGCGAGGCCGAGGTGAAGCGCCGCCCCAGGCCCACCAGGAGTAAGGCTCCGGCCAAGGACGACGACGGCCTGGTGATGGACGTCGTGACGTCGCCGGTCTTCAAGGACTTCATGCGGACGGCGGCCCGGGAGATCGCGCGCGGGATGTTCAGGTCGGGCCGCCGCTGAGGGTGGGGCTGTGCCGGGGTGCCGGCCTCGCTGTGCCGTTGCTTCATCAAGGTATGCAGACGAACCGGCAGCTCCCATGGCATGCAACCCGTGGGAAGTGCCAGTCGACCGACATACCTTGATGAACCGTCAGGGGCGGCGCCTCTCCCGCCCACTGCTACATCGTCGGCTCGGTCCAGGCCAGCTGCACGACCTCGGTGCCGCGATCGCGGGTGACCATCCGGGCGCGCCCGGGCTCGGCCTGCTGCGGCCGGACGTTGCCGATGAGCGCGCCCTCGTCGCGCGGGCCCGAGAGCATGATGCCGGGCATGGCGAGGTCGCGCATCGACTGGATCACCGGGTCGTAGAGCGCCCGCGACGCGCCACCGGCGCGCCGGGCGACCACGACGTGGAGACCGGTGTCGCGCGCCTGCGCCATCAGCGGCTGGAGCACCTGCACCGGCGAGCCCTGGGAGGTGGCGACCAGGTCGTAGTCGTCGATGACGACGTACACCTCCGCGCCGGTCCACCAGGTGCGGGTGCGCAGCTGCTCGGGCGTGACGTCGGGCCCTGGGATCCGGTTCTGGAGGTACGCCGCGATCTCCTGCATCACGGGGGTCGCCTGCGTGGAGCTGGTGAGGTAGTCCAGCAGGTAGTCGTCGGGCACCTCGCCCAGCAGGGAGCGCCGGTAGTCGACGACGACGATCTGCGCCTCCTTGGGGGTGCGGGTGCGCATCACCTCCTGCACGTAGCTGCGCAGCAGCGCGCTCTTGCCCGACCGGCCGTCGCCGAAGAGCAGCAGGTGCGGCTCGGCGTCGGTGTCGAGGGTGGCGGGGGCGAGCTCCTTCTCGTTGATGCCGAGGATCAGCCGCCTGCCGAGCTGGTCGCGGCGGGCGGCGTCCTCGCGGATCGCCCCGAGCGTGATCAGCTCGGGCAGCAGCCGCAGCTTCGGGCCGGCCGGGCCGCGCCAGGCCCGGGCGGAGCGCTCGATGAGGTCGGCGACGCCCTCGCCGAGGTTGTCGGGGTCGGGCTCGGCGTCGATGCGCGGCAGCGCGCCCAGGAAGTGCAGCTTGCCGGGCACCAGGCCACGACCGGGCCGCCCGGTCGGCACGAGCGCTGCGACCTTGCGGTCGATCTCGGAGTCGAGCGGGTCGCCGAGGCGCAGCTCGAGCCGTGAGCCGAGCATGTCGCGCATGGCGGCGCGGAAGTCCGCCCAGCGCGTCGCGCCGACGAGCAGGTGCACGCCGAAGGTGAGGCCGCGGCCGGCGAGCTGCTGGATCTCCAGCTCGAGGTCGTCGAACTCCGCGCGCAGGGTGCCCCAGCCGTCGACGACCAGGAACACGTCGCCGTACCCGTCGTCGGCGCGGCCCTGGGCCCGCCGGCTGCGGTAGGTCTCGATGGAGTCGATGCTCTGCTCGCGGAAGTAGGCCTCGCGGCGGTCGACGATGCCGGTGACCTCGGCGAAGATGCGGCGTACGACGTCGGGCTCGGCCCGCGTGCCGACCCCGGCGACGTGCGGGAGCCGGGCCAGCGGCGTGAACGTGCCGCCACCGAAGTCGAGCACGAAGAACTGCGACTCCAGCGGGGTGGTGGTCAGCGACATGCTGGTCACGACCGAGCGCAGCATCGTGCTCTTGCCGGTGCGGGGACCACCCACGACCGCCACGTGGCCGGCGGCGCCGGTGAGGCTGAGGGTCAACGTGTCGCGCCGCTGCTCGCGCGGCCGGTCGACGGTGCCGAGGGGCACCACGAGACCGCCCAGGGAGCGCCAGTGCGGCGACACCAGGCCCAGCTCGGGGTCCTCGACGAGGTCGGGCATGAGCACGTCGAGGGTGTCGGGCACGTCGAGCGGCGGGAGCCACACCTGGTGGGCGGGCGTGCCGTGGCCGACCATGCGGTCCACCGCGAGGTCGAGCAGCGAGGGCTGCTCGCCCTCCTTCTGCCGCACGACCGGGGCCTCCTCGACGACCTGGGACTCAAGCGGCTCGAGCGCGTGCACCTCCGAGATCGTGAAGGGCAGGATGCCGCGCACGTGTCCGCCCTCGTCGCGGACCACCCGGGCGCGTCCGCTCGGCGGCCCCGAGACGTACGCCGCCTTGAAGCGCAGCAGCGTGGACTGGTCGGGCTTGAGGTAGCCGAGGCCGGGGACGGCGGGCAGCTCGTAGGCGTCGGGCACCCCGAGCACGGTGCGGGACTCCCCGGCGGAGAAGGTGCGCAGGCCGACGCGGTAGGAGAGGTGGGACTCCAGGCCGCGCAGGCGGCCCTCCTCGAGGCGCTGCGAGGCCAGCAGCAGGTGGATGCCCATGGACCGGCCGAGGCGGCCGATGGCGACGAACAGGTCGATGAACTCCGGCTTGGCGGTGAGCATCTCGGAGAACTCGTCGACGCAGACGAACAGCGACGGCAGCGGCGCGAGGTCCTCGCCGGCGGCGCGGGCCTTCTCGTAGTCGCGCGCCGAGGCGTAGTTGCCCGCTGCCCGCAGCAGCTCCTGGCGACGCACCATCTCGCCCGACAGGGCGTCCTGCATGCGGTCGACGAGCGTGAGCTCCTCCGAGAGGTTCGTGATGACGGCGGAGACGTGCGGCATGCCGGACATGCCGGCGAACGTCGCGCCGCCCTTGAAGTCGACGAGCACCATGTTGAGCTGCTCGGGCGGGTGCGTCATCGCGAGGCCGAGCACGAGGGTGCGCAGGAACTCCGACTTGCCCGAGCCCGTCGCCCCGATGACCAGGCCGTGCGGGCCCATGCCCTGCTGTGCGGACTCCTTGATGTCCATGTGGATCATCGAGCCACCCTCGCCCAGCCCGACCGGCACGCGGAGCCGGTCGCGCGCGGCGCGGGGGCGCCAGGAGGTGGTCGGGTCGAAGGTGCGCACGTCCCCGAGGCCGAGCAGGTCCATGAGGTCGGAGGGGCCCGTGATCTCACCGCCACCCGCGTCGCTGCCGGAGGTGACCACGTGGAGGGGCGATAGCCGCCGCGCGAACGCCTCCGCGGTCGCCAGGTCGCACTGGTCCACCACCGCCTTGACGGGCTCGGCCCGCAGGCGGACGGCACGCACGGGGAGCTTGCCGTCCTGCGCCGGTGCGCCGGTCAGCTCCAGCCGCAGCCGGCTGAGGTCCTCCAGCTCGTCCCAACGCACCGGCAGGTCGAGCAGGGTGACGCCGTGCAGCCCGTCCGGGGGCACGACGTGGTTGCCGGGCGGCAGGTGGCCGCCGTCGATGACCAGCAGGATGTGGGGGACGGCCGGGCGCTCGTCGGCGCCGAAGCGCGGCCGCTCGCCGAGGTCGGGCGGCAGCAGCGCCCCGAGGCCGTCGAGGGAGGTGGTGACCATCCGCATCGGGCCGACGGCGTCGGACCTCCGGGCGCTTCGGGCGTGCGGCAGCCACTTCACCCAGTCCCAGTGGGTGAGGCTGGCCTCCGAGGTGAGCACGGCGACGATCAGCTGCTCGGGGTTGTGGAAGGCGGTGGCCGAGCAGATCATGGCCCGGGCCAGCGAGCGCGCCTCGTCCTCGCCGCCGCAGACCTCGACCCGGTCGAAGGCGCGCAGGTCGATCGAGGCGGGGAGGTCGGGCTGCAGCCGGTGCACGACCAGCAGCCGGTGCAGCGCCGACGCCGCGGCCGGGTCGACCTGGCCGATCGCTGCCGACTCGGGTGGCACGAGCTCCAGCGACAGCGGTTGCGCGCCCAGCCCGTAGCGGACGTGCAGGAAGTCGGGGTCGCTCGGCCGGTGCTCCCACAGGCGCTGGCGGTCCTCGGCGAGCGCGGGCAGGGCGCTGGGGTCAGGGTGGCGCCAGGTCAGCGCACGGCGCTGCTGCGTGGCCGCGTCCCGGGCGAGCCTGCGGATGTTGGTGAGGTAGCACAGGTACTCGGTGCGGGAGCCGGTGACCTGCTGGGCGCGCTGCTTCCGCTGGCGGTCGATCTGGACGACGATGAAGCCGAGGGTGGCGAAGAGGAACATGCCGGCGGCGATGAGGCTGCGGCCACGGCTGGCGCCGGTGCCGCCGAGGGTCGCGACCATCACGATGGAGCCCAGGCTGCCGAGCATCGGGATGGCGTTCATCAGCACGCCGGAGGCGCCCTCGTTCTCCTGGAGCTGCGGCGGTGGCTGGAGGACGATCTGGCCGCTGGGCATCTCGGGCCGGTCCAGCCGCCGTCCGCTGCGCAGTGCCGTGCTCACTGGTCCCCCTCGGCGTTGCCCGTCGCGGCGATGATAAGTGGATGCAAATGGCAGCGACTACTCTCCTGTGCACTGCCCTGAGCCGCTGACCAGTGGGTCGTGGCGGGGGGCGTGGAGGGGGAGGCGTGGCGGAGACCCAGCCGGTGCCGGCCAGCACCGCGACCATGGTGCTCAGCGTGCACGGCCCGGCCGGCGTCGTCGACCTGATGGTCTCCGGCGGCGTCACCGCCCACGACGTCGCCCGTGAGTACGCCCAGCAGTCCGGGCTCGACACCATCCCGCTGCTCCAGACCGCCCTCGGGCAGCTGATCCCCGCCGACCGGGTGCTGACCGAGGCGGGCGTGGAGTCGGGCGACACGGTCGTCGCGGCCGCCGGCCTCCACCGTCCCCGCAGCGTCGCCCACAGGCCGGTGCGCGCGGGTGCCGAGGAGCCCGGCCCGCTGTCGGCCCTGGCCTGCACCGCCGCCGCGCTGGCCGCCGCGCTGGCCGGCCTCTTCGCCACCGGCATCGCGTCGGGGACCACCCGCCTCGTCGTCGCCGGGGTGCTCCTGCTCACCGGCGTCCTCGCCACGGTGCCGGTCGGCAGCCGCGCACGCCACCGCGTCGTGGCGGCGCCCGCCTTCGGCGCCGGAGCCGCCCTGGCGTACGTCGGCCCGCAGGGCTACCAGACCTCCGCCGTGGTCGCCGCGTGCGCCCTGGCCGCCGCCGTGGTCGCGGCCGTCGGCCGGGCCTGGGCGCCCGGCAGCGACGAGGCGCTGTCGGTGTGGATCGCGGCGGCCTCCGTGGTGGCCGGGGTCACCGGCCTCACGGTCCTCACCGAGCTCGACGCGCGGGTGGGCTGGGCCCTCCTCCTCGTCCTCGCGACGCTCGGGGCCCGCCTCGCCCCCGTCCTCGCCATCGACGTCCCCGACCACGCGCTGATCGAGATGGAGCTCGCCGTGACGGCCTGGTCGGCGCGGGACGGGGTCCCCGGCCGGCGTGGCCGGATGATCGTGCCCGAGTCGGTGATGAAGGCGCTCGTGGCCAGCGGCACCCGGATGATCACGGCCTCCGCGGCGGCGATCCTCGTCGTGGTCGCCGTCACGGTGCCGCTGCTGGTGCGGACCGCCGTGATCGACGTCGACCGCATCGGTGCCCGCTGCCTGGTCTTCTTCGCCGGCGCCGCGATCCTGTTGGCCGCCCGCAGCTACCGCCACCGGGCCGCCCGGGCGCTGCTCCGCCTCGCGGGGCTCGTCTGCTGGGGGGTCCTGTGCGCCGTCGTGCTCCGGGCGGCGAGCCCGGGCCAGCAGGCCGCGGTCGT
>NZ_CADCUP010000041.1:5967-10956 GCF_902805925.1 uncultured Nocardioides sp. | reverse complement strand
GCACGAGCGGGCGTATCGAGACCCGGCACGCCTGAGCGGGCCTGTCTCGGTGGTCGAGTGGCCGCGAGGCACGAGCGGGCGTATCGAGACCCGGCACGCCTGAGCGGGTCTCGACGCGCCCGTCGCGGGCTCGTTCCTCGCCCGCGGGGCTTGCTCGACCTGGTCTCGCCCACGGAGGCTGCTCGTGCCTCGCAGCCTCCTGCGAGCCTCAGATGTCCCGGAAGGTCTCGATGGTGGCGCCGAGCAGGTTCAGGCGCTCGGCCAGGTCCTCGTAGCCGCGGTGGATGACGTACGTCGAGCGCAGCACCGAGGTGCCCTTGGCGGCCAGCATGGCGAGCAGCAGGACGACCGCGGGGCGCAGCGCGGGCGGGCACATCATCTCGGTGCCGCTGAAGTGCGAGGGGCCCTCGATCATCACCCGGTGCGGGTCGAGCAGCTTGACGTTGCCGCCGAGCTTGTTGAGGTCGACCAGGTAGATCGCGCGGTTCTCGTAGACCCAGTCGTGCAGCAGGGTCTGGCCCTCGGCGACGGCGGCGATGACGGCGAAGAACGGCAGGTTGTCGATGTTGAGGCCGGGGAACGGCATCGGGTGGATCTTGTCGAGCGGCGCCCGCAGCCGTGAGGGCTTCGTGGTGATGTCGACCAGGCGGGTGCGCCCGTTGAGGGCGAGGTACTCCTGCGACCGGTCGTACTGCAGCCCCATCTCCTCCAGCAGCGCCAGCTCGATCTCGAGGAACTCGATCGGGACGCGCTGCACGGTGATGGACGACGTGGTGACGATGGCTGCGGCGAGCAGCGACATCGCCTCGATGGGGTCCTCACTCGGCGCGTAGTCGACGTCGACGTCGATGGTCTTGCGACCGGTCACGGTCAGGGTGGTGGTGCCGATGCCCTCGACCTCCACCCCGAGCTTCTGCAGGTAGAAGCACAGGTCCTGGACCATGTAGTTGGAGGAGGCGTTGCGGATCACGGTGGTGCCCGGGTGCAGGGCGGCCGCCATCAGCGCGTTCTCGGTGACGGTGTCGCCGCGCTCGGTGAGCACGATGGGCCGCTGCGGCTCGATCGCCCGGTTGACGTTGGCGTGGTAGGCGCCGTCGGTCGCCTTGACCTCGAGGCCGAAGGGACGCAGCGCCGACATGTGCGGCTCGATGGTGCGCGTGCCCAGGTTGCAGCCGCCGGCGTACGGCAGCTCGAAGCTGTCGGCGCGGTGCAGCAGCGGGCCGAGGAACATCAGGACCGAGCGGGTACGGCGCGCGGCCTCCTCGTCGATGTGCGCGAGGTCGAACTCGGCGGGCGGGACGATCTCGAGGTCGTTCTGGTCGTTGAGCCAGCGGGTGTGCACGCCGAGGGAGGCGAGGACCTCCAGGAGCCGGTTGACCTCCTCGATGCGAGCGACCTTGCGCAGCGTGGTGCGGCCGCGGTTGAGCAGCGAGGCACAGAGCAGCGCGACGCCGGCGTTCTTGGAGGTCTTGACCTCGATGCTGCCGGAGAGGGTCGTGGGGCCGGTGACTCGCAGGTGGGTCGGCCCGGCGCCGAGGGCCACGATCTCGGAGTCGAGGGCGGCACCGATGCGGGCCAGGGTCTCGAGCGAGAGGTTCTGGTGGCCCTTCTCGATGCGGTTGATGGCGCTCTGCGAGGTGGAGAGAAGCTCGGCGAGCTGGGACTGGGTGAGGCCGCGGTGCTTGCGGGCATCGCGGATGAGGTTGCCGATACGGCCCTTGAAGTCACTCATGGATCAACGGTATCTCAGATATGAGATATGGCTGCATGTAGGCGTTCGACCGGCGTGGTGCGCGCACGCAGCCGGGCATCGGCCCCCGGCGGGGCGCGTGCGAGGATCGCCGCATGCGAGCCACCACCATCCATGCCGCCCGGGACATCCGCCTGACCGACGTCGCCACGCCCACCGTGGCGTCGCCCACCGACGCTGTCGTCAAGGTCGTCGCGGGGTGCATCTGCGGGTCCGACCTGTGGCCGTACCGGGGCGAGAACCCCATCGACGCCGGGCAGACCATCGGCCACGAGTGCGTCGGCGTGGTGGAGGAGGTCGGCACCGAGGTGACCTCCTTCGCCCCCGGCGACTTCGTCATCGTGCCGTTCTGCCACAGCGACAACACCTGCCCCCACTGCCGCGCCGGCATGACCTCGGCCTGCCAGAACGCCGGCTTCACCGTCAGCGGCCAGGCGGAGTACTCCCTGGTCAACCAGGCCGAGGGCAGCCTCTACCGGGCCGAGGCGCCCGGCGACGACGAGGCAGCGCTCAAGTCGCTGCTCGCGCTCACCGACGTGATGCCCACCGGCTGGCACGCGGCCGTCGCCGCCGGCGTACGGCCGGGCGGCACCGCCGTCGTGGTCGGGGACGGCGCCGTGGGCCTGTGCGGCGTGCTGGCCGCCTCGGTCATGGGCGCCGAGAAGGTCGTGGCCATGTCGCGCCACGAGCCGCGCCAGGAGATCGCCCGAGCCTTCGGCGCCACGCACGTCGTGGCCGAGCGGGGCCAGGCGGGCGAGGACGCCATCGCCGAGCTCACCGAGGGGGTCGGCGCCGACGCGGTGCTCGAGTGCGTCGGCACCGACCAGTCGATGCGGACCGCGTTCGCCGTCGCGCGGCCGGGCTCCACGGTGGGCTTCGTCGGCGTGCCGCACGGCGTCGAGCTGCCGCTGCGCCGGATGTTCCAGAAGAACGTCGGCCTCCGCGGCGGCATGGCCCCGGTGCGGGCCTACCTCGACGACCTGCTGCCCAAGGTGCTCGACGGGTCGATCAACCCCGGCCTGGTGTTCGACGCCGTGCGGCCGCTCGAGGAGGTGGCCGACGGCTACCGCGACATGGACGAGCGCCGCGCCATCAAGGTCATGCTGCGCCCGTGAGCCCGGTCCGGGCCGTGGCCCTCGACGTCGGCTCGCTCGAGGTCGTCGACGCCGCCCGGGGCCGCTCCTGCTCGGCCACGGACTCCCGGCGGACGCCTTCTCGGGTGGCCGGGTGGCTAGATCGGGTCGAGAATCCGGTGCAGGAACTGCCGGGTGCGCGGCTCGTGCGGGTCGCCGATGACCTGGGCGGCGGGCCCCCGCTCGGCGATGACGCCGTTGTCGAGGAACAGCACCTGGTCGGCCACCTGCTGTGCGAAGCGGATCTCGTGGGAGACCACGACCATGGTCCAGCCCTCGGCGGCGAGGTCCTTCATCACCCCGAGGACCTCGCCGACGAGCTCGGGGTCCAGCGAGGACGTGGGCTCGTCGAAGAGCATCAGGCGAGGCTGCAGCGCCAGCGCGCGGGCGATGCCCACCCGCTGCTGCTGGCCCCCCGACAGCTGGCCGGGGAAGGCGTCGGCGCGGTTGGCGAGGCCGACCCGCTCCAGCAGGACCCGGGCCTCGGCGACCACCTCCTCCTCCGGGCGGCCCTGGGCGTGGACGGGCCCCTCGGTGAGGTTCTCCAGCACCGTGCGGTGGGGGAAGAGGTTGTGGGACTGGAACACCATCGCGCTCTGGCAGCGCAGGCGGAAGAACTCGCGCTCGGCGTCGCGCCGCCCACGGGGCTGGGAGAAGTCGACCTCGACGTCGTCGATGCGCACGGTGCCGGCGTCGGGGACCTCGAGGGTGTTCAGCGAGCGCAGCACGGTCGTCTTGCCCGACCCCGAGGGGCCGAGCAGGACCGTGACGGTGCCCGGATCGACGGTGAAGTCGATGTCGCGCAGCACCTCGTGGTCGCCGAAGGACTTGCGCAGGCCGGTGACGGACAGCAGGGGAGTGGTGCTCATGCCATGTGCCTCTCGAGTCGGGTCTCCAGCCTGCCCTGGCCGAGGGCCAGGAGGGCGCAGACGATCCAGTAGAACAGCGCGGCGAGGGAGTAGAGGGCGAGGAACTCGGTGCTGGCGCCCGCGTAGTCCTGGGCCACGCGGAGCATCTCCGGGACCAGGATCACCGAGGCGAGCGAGGTGTCCTTGACCAGGGAGATGAAGGTGTTCGACAACGGCGGCACGGCGGTGCGGGCGGCCTGCGGCAGCACGATCCGCCGCATGGTCAGGGCGTAGCCCATGCCCACGGTGGCGGCGGCCTCGGTCTGACCCCGCGGCACCGACAGGATCGCGGAGCGGACGATCTCCGCGGCGTACGCGCCGACGTTGAGCGACAGCGCCAGGGTGGCCGCGACGTACGGGTCGAGCTTGATGCCGATCTGGCCGAGGCCGAAGAAGACGATGAACAGCTGGACGAGCAGCGGCGTGCCGCGGATGAGCGAGATGAACCCCTGGGCCGGCCAGTGCAGCCACGGCCGGCTCGAGAGCCGCGCCAGGGCCACCAGGAGGGCCAGCACCAGGCCGATCGCCATGCTGAGCAGCGACAGCGTGATGGTGTACTGCACGAGGGCCCGGAGCATCGGCCCCGCGGCGTCCTGCGCGACGTCCCAGGCGGTGTTGTCGCTGGCCCGGTCGGACAGGTCGGCCTCACCCTCACCGTCCTCGGTGGAGACGTCGGCCCTGAAGTAGCTCTCGGAGATCTCGGTCAGCGTGCCGTCGTCGGCCATGGCGGCGAGCGCCGCGTCGGCCTCGTCGCGCAACGCCGTGTCCTCCTGGCGGAACGCGAACGCCTGCGCGGTGGACTCGCCCTCGACCTCGCCGGCGATCTTCACGTCGGTGGACCCGCTGGCGGCGAGGTAGTCGAGCACGGCGATGTTGTCGTTGAGGATCGCGTCGACCCGACCCTGGGCCAACAGCTCGGCCGCCTGGGCCAGGCCCTCCACGGAGCGCACCTCGGCACCGGCGTCGCGGGCCACCTGGGCCCAGTTGCTCGTCGAGGACTGGGCCGTCGTCCGTCCCTCCAGGTCCTCCAGCGACGTGATGTCGTCGGTGTCGGCCGCGGTGACGATGACGCCGTTGGAGTAGGTGTAGGGCTCGGTGAAGAGGTACTGCGCCTCCCGCTCGGGGTTCAGCGAGATCTGGTTGGCGATCACGTCGATGCGGTCGGCGTCGAGCGCTGGGAAGATCGCGTCGAACGGCG
>NZ_CADCUP010000041.1:0-5957 GCF_902805925.1 uncultured Nocardioides sp. | reverse complement strand
ACGTCGATGTCGTATCCGGTGAGCTCACCGGTCTCCGGGTCCTGGAACGTGAACGGGGGATAGGTGCCCTCCGTGCCGACGCGCACCACCGTGCCGGCGCCGCTGTCGGAGCCGGAGGCACCGGCCGGGGCCGCCGTGCCGAGGAGCAGGCCGGCCCACAGCAGCACCAGCCCGAGGATGCGCCAGGGAGGATTCACGCGACCACCATTCCTGCTCGATTCGATCCGGTCCATGCACGTACCCGCGCAGGCTGGGGCGCCGGCGCGGGTCTCCGGACAACCGGTCGCCGGTTCCCCGCATTCCACGCGTGGCCCGGGACTTCTCGCCGTGGTCGCCCGGCGTCGTCGTCGCGGTCGCCCGGCGCCGTACGGTGATGGCATGGCTCGGCACGAGATCCGGATCGGCATCTCCGGGTGGCGGTACGCGCCGTGGCGGGGCGACTTCTACCCCAAGGGGCTGGCGCAGCGCCGGGAGCTGGAGTACGCCGCCTCGCGCCTGGGGTCGATCGAGGTCAACGGCTCCTTCTACTCGCTGCAGAGGCCGTCGTCGTACCGGCGCTGGCACGACGAGACGCCCGACGACTTCGTGTTCGCCGTGAAGGGCGGGCGCTTCATCACCCACCTCAAGCGCCTGCGGGACGTGGAGGCGCCGCTGGCGAACTTCTTCGCCTCCGGCGTGCTCGCCCTCGGCCCGAAGCTCGGTCCGGTGCTGTGGCAGCTGCCGGAGGTCCTCGCCTTCGACGCCGAGGTGCTGGCGTCGTTCCTCACTCTCCTGCCGCGCACCACCACCGCTGCCGCCGCGCTGGCCCTGCGCCACGACGAGAGGCTGGCCGGCGACCGGGTGCACACCACCGTCGACGCCGACCGCCCGGTGCGGCACGCGCTGGAGTTCCGCAGCGCCACCTTCGCCACCCCGGAGGCGCTCGCCGTGCTGCGCGAGCACGACGTCGCCTGCGTGCTCGCCGACACCGCCGGCCGGTGGCCCCGGGTCGAGGCCGACACCTCCTACTTCCGTTACGTGCGCCTGCACGGCGACCAGGAGCTCTACGTCAGCGGGTACGACGCGCGGTCGCTCGAGGAGTGGGCGCGCCGCATCACCGGGTGGGCCGAGCGCCAGGACGTCTTCGTCTACTTCGACAACGACGTGAAGGGATACGCGCCCCACGACGCCGAGGCCCTGATCGCCGCCTGTCGTTCGATGTGAGGCTGGACCGGCTCGGCCTCAGACCCAGAAGGTGTCGTGTCGCAGCATGAACTCGTCGTGCTCCTCAGGCGTCATCTCCCGACGGCTCGCGAGGGTCTCGAAGTAGTCCTCGCGTGGGCCGCCGGGCGCGAACATCAGCAGCATCGAGGCGCCGTTCCCGCCCCGGAAGCCGTGCAGGCCGCCCTCGGGCACGTAGAGGAAGTCACCGGACCTGGCGGTGACCCACGCGTCGCCGTCGTACAGGCGGACCTCCCCGGCCAGGACGTAGAACTGCTCGGAGATCGAGCGGTGGAAGTGGGGGTCGGGCCCGGACTCCTCGTCGCCGAAGGTCCAGCGGTAGAGGCCGAACCGGCCGGCCGTCCGGTCGCCCGTGGCGAGGTACTCACACGTGCCGCCGCTGCGGTAGGTGATGTCGGCCGGCTCGTCGCTGGAGCGGATCCAGGCCGTCCTCTCGCCGGTGTCGCCGTGGTAGGTGTCGGGCGGGTAGGAGCGGTGCAGGCTCATGCCAGCAGGCTAGGCGGCCCTCGCACCGGGGCGGCGGCACGACGTGGCACCGCGCGGGGTCTACCGGCACCGCCGGAACCTGCCGACGCGCAGGCGCCGATCCGTAACGTCTGTTACAAAGAGACCATGAGTTCCACGACGGTCGCCGAGCGGATCCGCGAGGGGCTCGGCCGATGCAGCCCCGCCGAGCGCCGGGTCGGCCGGGCGCTGCTGGCGGACTATCCCGCAGCGGGCCTCGACACGGTGGCCAAGCTCGCCCTCAGTGCCGAGACGAGCGGACCGACGGTGCTCCGCTTCCTCAGCCGGCTGGGCTTCGACGGCTTCGGCGACCTGCAGCACGGCCTCCGTGCCGAGCTGGGGGAGCGCGACGCCAGCCCGCTGGCGGTGCTCCGGGGCGACTCCCCACCGCAGGAGGGCGACGCGCTGGGCCGGGCCAGGGCGCTCCTCCCGGAGTCCCTGGCGCGGACCCTGGAAGGCCTGCCGCCCGACGAGGTGGACCGCGCGGTGCGACTGCTCGCCGACCGGCGGGCCCGCGTCACGGTGGAGGGCGGGCGCTTCACCCGGCTGCTGGCCTCGTACCTGGTGCTGCACCTGATGCAGGTCCGCGGCAACGCCCGGCTGCTGCCGGAGCCCTCGGTGGAGCGAGCCGACGCGCTGTTCGACATGGGCCGGCGCGACGTCGTGGTGCTCTTCGACTTCCGACGCTACGAGCCCGCGACGGCCGAGCTGGCCGCACGGTGCTCGGACGCCGGGGCCTCGGTCGTCCTGGTCACCGACCGCTGGCTGTCGCCGGTGGCGGGGGTGGCCGACGTGGTCCTGCCCGTGCGGGTCGACGCCATCGCCGTCTACGACAGCCTCGTGCCCGCCCTGGCCCTGGTGGAGGTGCTCGTGGCCGGGGTGCTGGAGCGGGCGGGGGACCGCGCGCACGAGCGGCTGACCCGGTTCGAGGAGATCGCCCAGCGCTTCGGCGTGCTGTGACGGGTCGCCGATGGGCACAATGAATCACGCGTTACACCTTCACAAACAGTGACGTTAACCGTAATGTCCATTTCAGATCGGCCCGCCCCCGGGCCCAGCTGGAAGGAACTCCCACGTGACGCTCTCCATCCCGGCCCCCGTGCCGAAGCCGACCCGGCGGCGCGGTCGCCGCCTGGCCGGCCTGGCGGCCACCGTCGTGCTGGGAGCCACCGCGCTCGCCGGCTGCGGCGGGTCCGAGGACTCCGGCGCGACCGCCGGGGAGGACCTGGCCATCGACGACGTCGGCACCGTGAAGGCGGACTCCGCGCTCACCGAGCAGCTGCCCCAGCAGGTGCAGGACTCGAAGGAGGTAGCCGTCGCCACCAACGCGCCGTACCCGCCCTTCATCGACTTCAAGACCGAGGGCAGCACCGACGAGTTCACCGGGCTGGACTACGACATCGTGCAGGCGATCGCCGCCCGGCTCGGGGTGGCCGCGCCCTTCCAGCAGCAGCCCTTCGACGGTCTGGTGCCCGGTCTCAAGGCCGACAAGTACGACGCGATCGTCGGCGGCATCACCGACAACAAGGAGCGCCAGGCCACCGCGACGTTCGTGGACTACTCGGCCTCGGGCACCGGGATCATGGTCGCCGACGGCAACCCCGAGGGCGTCGCCACGCTGCAGGACCTGTGCGGCGCACAGGTGGCCGTGCAGAAGGCCGCCAAGCAGGTGGCGCTGCTGCAGGCGTTCTCGCAGGAGTCGTGCGGGGGATCCGCGATCGAGGTGACGGAGTTCCCGCAGAACACCGATGCCGTGCAGGCACTGCTGGCCGAGAAGGTCGTCGCCATCGCCGCGACCAAGGTCAACCTCGTCGACGACGCCTCGGCGCTCACCGGCAAGGTGGAGGTCGTCGACGACCCCGAGGCACCCAACGGCTACGAGCCCAGCCCCAACGGCATCGCCTTCGACAAGCAGGACGCCGAGCTCGCCGCGGCGTTCCAGGCCGCTCTCCAGTCACTGATGGACGACGGCACGTACGACAAGATCCTGGCCAAGTACGGCCAGGAGAGCATCGGCATCGACGAGGCCACCGTCGACCAGGCCGTGGACTGAGGATGACGACCACCGACAGCACCCAGGGCGATCGGGCCCTCGCGACGCGTCACGACGACATCGAGGTCGTGCCGCTGCGGCACTGGGGCCGGTGGGCCGCCGCCGCGGTGGTGGCGCTGCTGGCGGCCTCGCTGATGGCGTCGCTGGCCCGGAACCCCAACCTCGAGTGGGGAACGGTCGGCGACTACCTGTTCCGCGACTTCGTGCTCCGCGGCGTGGGCGTCACCATCATGCTGACCGTCGTCGCGATGCTGATCGGCACGGTCGGTGGCGTGGTGGTCGCGGTGATGCGGCTCTCGGCCAACCCGGTGCTGCGCGCCGTCGCCTCGCTCTACGTCTGGTTCTTCCGGGGCACACCCCTGCTGGTGCAGATCATCTTCTGGGGCTTCCTGGCCGCGCTCTACCAGCGCATCCAGCTCGGGATCCCGTTCACCGACCTGCACGTCATCGACGTCAGCACCAACGCCGTCGTGGGCCCGGTCGTCGCGGCCATCCTCGCCCTGGGCCTCAACGAGATCGCCTACGCCGCCGAGGTCGTGCGCGGCGGCATCCTCGCCGTCGACCGTGGCCAGGACGACGCGTCGCTGGCGCTCGGCCTCACCAAGTCCCAGGCGATGCGGACCATCACGCTGCCGCAGGCGATGCGGGTCATCGTCCCGCCGATGGGCAACGAGACCATCACCATGCTCAAGTCGACGGCGCTGGTGGCGGTCATCGGCGGCAAGGACCTGCTCACCGCGGTGCAGACGGTGTACTCACAGAACTTCAAGGTCATGCCGCTGCTCGTGGTGGCAGCACTGTGGTACCTCGCGCTGGTCAGCGTGCTCAGCGTGGGGCAGTACTTCCTGGAGAGGCGCTTCGGGCGCGGCCACGGGCCGGGCGGCAGCCAGCCGGGCCTCGCCCAACGTTGGCTCGCGGGCCGGAAGGGGGCATGACATGGCGACGATGATGGACCACGAGCGCGACGGGGCGCAGGCCCCGGACGAGGCGATGGTGCGTGCCACCGGGGTGCGCAAGTCCTTCGGTGGCACGGAGGTGCTCAAGGGCATCGACCTGCACGTCCGACCCGGGGAGGTCAGCTGCCTGCTGGGCCCCTCCGGCTCGGGCAAGTCGACGTTCCTGCGGTGCATCAACCACCTCGAGACGATCGACGGCGGCCGGCTGCACGTCGACGGCCACCTCGTCGGCTACCGGCAGCGGGGCGACAAGCTGCACGAGCTGAAGGCGTCGGAGGTGGCGGCGAGGCGCCGTGAGATCGGCATGGTCTTCCAGCGCTTCAACCTCTTCCCGCACCTGACGGCCCTGCAGAACATCACCCACGCCCCGTGCCTGGTCCGGAGGGTCCGCAAGGAGCAGGCACGCGCTGAGGCGGAGGTGCTGCTCGAGAGGGTGGGCCTCGGCGGCCGCGGCGGCGCCTACCCGGCTCAGCTGTCCGGTGGGCAGCAGCAGCGGGTCGCGATCGCTCGGGCCCTGGCCATGAAGCCGCGGCTGATGCTCTTCGACGAGCCGACCTCGGCGCTCGACCCCGAGCTGGTCGGCGAGGTGCTGGACGTCATGAAGGACCTCGCCCGGGACGGCATGACGATGGTCGTGGTCACCCACGAGATGGGGTTCGCCCGGGAGGTCGCCGACTCGGTCTGGTTCATGGACGACGGCATCGTCGTGGAGCACGGGGAGCCGGCGCAGGTGCTCGGCAGCCCCGTCCACGAGCGCACCAAGGCGTTCCTCTCCAAGGTGCTGTAGCCCCGCCCGGGGGGCTCAGCCCGCCAGCAGCGGGTCGACGCCGCCGAGCCTGATGGAGTCGTCCCAGAGCCGCCGGGCCGCCTCGGCGTCTCTCGCCCGGCGGCTGGGCCGCTCGATGACCGGCCTCGCTCCTCGGACCACGAACCGTGGCCCCACGAGGCTGCCACCCGCGAGCGCGGGATCCGTGAGGGCTCGCAGCATCGGGCGCGCGCCCGCCCGGGCGGACTGCGTCACGAGGGGGACGGCCAGCCGGGTGAGCCGGTTGGTGAGCCCGCTGCCCTCGGTGCCGAGGTCGGTGTTGGACCCGCCGGGGTGGGCTGCGACGGCCAGCACGTCGGCGTCGGCCAGCTCGAGGCGGCGGTGCAGCTCGGCCGTGAACAGCAGGTTCGCCAGCTTGGAGTGGAAGTAGGCCTGCCACCGGTCGTAGGGCCGGGTC
>NZ_CADCUP010000040.1 GCF_902805925.1 uncultured Nocardioides sp. | reverse complement strand
CTCGAGGCTCGCGCAGCACCTGTGCCTCAACGCGTCCAACGCCAGCCGCACCTGCGACCAGCTGGTCGCCGCCGGGCGGATCAGCCGTCAGGGCGACGACACCGACCGGCGGACCGTCGTCCTGCGACTGACCGACGACGGCGCCCGGTCCGTGGCCGGCCTGATGGCAGCGCGTCGCCGGCTCATCGGCGACGTCGTCGCCCGGATGGCGACCGACGACCAGCGGATGCTCGCACAGGGTCTCGAGGCCTTCTCCTCGGCCCTGGGGGCCGCCCCGCCGGAGCAGACCGTCGGGCTGCCCGACGGCCGGATCCTCCCGTGGCTGCTGTAGGCCGGCACCCTCGGTGTCCCGGTCCGGGCACCCGGTCACGAGGACGCCCCCAGCCGGACCACCGTCATCCCCGCGGTGGTGGGGGGCCGGCTCATCGCCGCCAGCGCGGCGCCAGCGTCCGCCAGGCCGATCACCGAGCCCACGAGGAGGTCGGGTCGCACCGCGCCGGAGACCACAAGGTCGAGCAGGGCGGGGTAGTCGCGGGCGGCCATGCCGTGGGAGCCGAGGACCTGCAGCTCCTTGGCCACCACCAGGCCCATCGGCAGCGGGGGTGCGGCGTGCTCGCCGAGCAGCAGCCCCACCTGCACGTGCCGGCCGCGCGTGCGCAGGCACGACACCGAGGCGACGGCGGTGTCGGAGGACCCGACCGCGTCCAGTGACACGTGCGCACCGCCCCCGGTGACCTCGACCACCTGCGGTACGACCCCGGGGCCGCCCTCGACGGCGACCTCCGCCCCCAGCTCGGCGGCCAGGGTCAGCGCAGCGGCGGACACGTCGACGGCCACGACGCGCGCGCCGAGCGCCACGGCGATCATCACCGCGGACAGCCCGACCCCGCCACAGCCGTGCACGGCGACCCAGTCGCCGCGGCGTACGCGCCCGTGGGCGGTCAGGGCGCGGAAGGCGGTGGCGAACCGGCACCCCAGGGAGGCGGCGGTGACGAAGTCGAGGCCGTCGGGCAGCACGACCACGTTGAGGTCGGCAGCCGGCACGGCGACCAGCTCGGCGAAGGAGCCCGGGTAGGTGAACCCGGGCTGTGACTGGTCAGGACACACCTGGGCGTCCCCGGCCGCGCAGTGGGCGCACCGGCCGCACCCGCACACGAAGGGCGCGGTCACCCGCTCGCCGACCCGGCGCGTGGTGACCTCCGGTCCGACCGCGGCGACGACGCCGGCGAGCTCGTGGCCGGGGACCTGCGGCAGGGGGACCGGGTCGTGTCCCTGCCAGGCGTGCCAGTCCGAGCGGCACACGCCGGTGGCCCGCACCTCCACCAGCACCCCGTCGGGCGGGCAGTCGGGGGCGGGGACCTCCACGAGCACCGGGGTCGCGCCGTACGCGTCGTACTGCACCGCCTGCATGGCGGCGATCCTAGGCAGCGCGGGGCGGGATCGCGCCATCACGTCCGCCGCCCCCAGATACCGGACGGCGTCGATGGGTACCGGCGGCCATGTCCACCGACACGACGGCACGGCCCTGGGTCCCCGAGGACCCGACCGTGCCGCGCCTGGCCGAGGCGGCGCAGGAGTGCCGCGGCTGTGAGCTGTGGGAGGACGCCACCCAGGTGGTCTTCTCCACCGGAGGCGAGCGCGCGCGGCTGGCGCTCGTCGGTGAGCAGCCCGGTGACCGCGAGGACCAGGCCGGACAGCCGTTCGTCGGCCCGGCGGGCGGGGTCCTCGACCGGGCCCTCGAGGAGGCCGGCATCGACCGCGGGGCGGTCTACCTGACCAACGCCGTCAAGCACTTCCGCCACGAGCAGCGCGGCAAGCGCCGCATCCACCAGAAGCCCGACCTCCGGCACCTCGTCGCGTGCGGTCCGTGGCTCGAGGCCGAGCTCTCCGTCGTGGACCCCGACGTGGTGGTGTGCCTGGGAGCCACCGCCGCCCGCGCGGTCCTCGGCAGGGCGGTGAAGATCGGTGCCGAGCGCGGCACCGTCCACGACGACGTGGCGGGCCGAGCGACGCTCGTCACGACGCACCCCTCCGCGCTGCTCCGGCTGCGCGGGCGGGGTGGGTACGACGAGGCATTCGCGGCATTCGTCGCGGACCTGCGGACGGCTGCACGAGCAGCCGACGAGGCGAAGGAGCACTGAGATGACCGAGAAGAAGAAGTCCGACGAGGGCGGCCAGGTCTCCGAGGTCACCGCGATGAGCGGGGGCGGCGGCGGCGGAGCGGGCGACATCGACCCGATCGAGCCCTCCGACTCGGTGGCCGGAGGTCCCGAGGGGGAGTCCGGCGACACCCAGGAGGGAACGCAGGGGCCCGAGGCGCCGGCGGTGCACGGGATCCCCGAGGAGAACAACAAGTCGATGCACTGACGGGCACTGACGGGCACTGACGGGCACTGACGGGCCCTGATAGGCACTGAACAGGCGCTGACGGACCGAACCTCTGTCCGGACGGGTGTTGCCGTGGCCGCGAGGACGCGGCACACTCAGGTAGCACCCACCCCGTGGTCGAACACACGGCCACGAGACCGCATCTCTCGGAGACATGGTCATGGAGCTGTTGGCGCATCCCGGCTAGACACGTTGTCGTCGCGGCCGCGTGCACTCACGCAGACGACGGGGCCGCGACGACATCCCCTGCGGACGGACGACTCAGTCGCCACGCGAGCGGATCAGGGGAACCACGGCCCAGCAGCACCCGAAGAAGCCCAGCGCGACGCCCAGCGCCACCAGTGCCGGCGTCGTGCCGACGATGACGTCGAAGACCAGG
>NZ_CADCUP010000039.1 GCF_902805925.1 uncultured Nocardioides sp. | reverse complement strand
GCGGCGGGGGCGGGGGCGGGGCGGCTGGCGATCTCGCGCGCGGCCTCGAGGTAACTCAGCGCCCCGGAGGATCCGGGGTCGTAGGTCATCACGGTCTGGCCGTACGACGGCGCCTCCGAGACCCGGACGGACCGGGGCACGCTGGTCTTCAGCACGGTGTCGCCGAAGTGCTCGCGCACTTCCTTGGCGACGCCCGCGGCGAGACGGGTGCGGGCGTCGTACATCGTGACCAGGATGGTCGACACCTCCAGCCGCGGGTTGAGGTGCTTCTTGACCATGTCGACGGTCTCGAGCAGCTGGCCGAGTCCCTCGAGCGCGTAGTACTCCGCCTGGATGGGGATCAGCATCTCGGCCCCGGCGACGAGGGCGTTGAGGGTGAGCAGCCCCAGCGACGGTGGGCAGTCGATCAGCACGTAGTCGAAGCGGTCCTCGCCTGCCTCGGCGGCCGAACCGACGTGGGGATGACCGGTGATGGCCTCGTGCAGCCGGTTCTCGCGGGCAGCCACGCTCACCAGCTCGATCTCGGCGCCGGCCAGGTCGATGGTGGCCGGCACCACGAAGAGGCCGGCGACATCCGGGCACTCCGCGATCACGTCGGCCAGGGGAGCGCCGTCCACGAGCATGTCATACGTCGAGGGCACGCCCCGGGGGTGGTCGATGTTCAGGGCCGTGGAGGCGTTGCCCTGGGGGTCGAGGTCGATGACGAGGACGCGCTGGCCGAGCTGGGCCAGTCCGGCCGCCAGATTC
Organism: uncultured Nocardioides sp.; assembly: GCF_902805925.1. GTDB lineage: Bacteria > Actinomycetota > Actinomycetes > Propionibacteriales > Nocardioidaceae > Nocardioides. The sequence continues at coordinate 48,005 of NZ_CADCUP010000039.1, read as the reverse complement.
ACCGTGGAGGTGGTCTTCCCCACCCCGCCCTTCTGGTTGGCGACGACGAGCACCCGCGTCGACTCGGGTCGCCCGGCGGAGCGGAGGGCGCCGCTGCGCGCGAGAACGCTGTGCTCCGCGGCCCGGGCTAGTGGCGTGGCGTCGTCGATCACCATGCTCCTCGACGTCTCCGCCAGGTCCGCAGCCGTGCGCAGCGTGAAGCCCGACGCCGATGTTTCACGTGGAACACCGGCGGCTTGCCGCGGGGCGTCCTGTGGATAACCGGACCCGTCCTGTGGACGTTCACGCTCAGGGAGCGTCGGCTCATCGGTGGAAAACGTGTGGGGCGTCCGCAGCCCGAACAGCTCGCGGATCGTTCCGTCGGTCACCGGGGACCCTTTCGGCTGGAGCGGCGTGGGCGCTTGCCACGCGACGACACACGCGCAGCCGGCGCAGACCTCGCACCGGCAGGCGCCAAACCTACCTGTGACGGGTCGGCCCAGGAAACTCGCAGCGCCGATGTGGGCTGCTCGAGCATCGAGGCGCCGAGCTCGATGATCTCGGGGTCTGCGAGCCCCCAGCGCGCCAGGGCCGGCGCCGCGGCGACGACCTCGTCCCGGACCGACGAGCCCTTCAGGGCGACCAGCACGCCGGTGCGCGCCACCAGCGGCATCGACCAGTCGAGCAGCCGGTCCAGCGGAGCGACAGCACGCGAGGTCACCACGTCGAAGCGCTCGGTCCCGTGCAGGGAGTCCGCGCGGCCCCGGTGCACTCGCACCGAGTCCAGACCGAGGGACTCCACGACCTCGGTGAGGAACGTCGTACGCCGCAGCAACGGCTCGACCAGCGTGACCCGCAGGTCAGACCGCGCGATGGCCAGGACCAGGCCGGGCAGGCCCGCTCCCGAGCCGATGTCGCACACCGACGCACCTGCGGGGACTGCTTCCCCGAGCACCGCGCAGTTCAGCAGGTGGCGTTCCCACAGCCTCGGAACCTCCCGAGGACCGAGAAGGCCCCGCACCACGCCGTCACCGGCCAGCCGTCGCCCGAACGCCTCAGCCAGCACCAGGCGCTCCGATGCGAACACCCTCCCGGCCACCGTCGGTGTCGGTGGCAGGGAGGGCGTTGCTGTTTCACGTGAAACGTCGTCAGTCACGAGTCACTCGGGGAGCACCACGACGTAGCGCTTGGGCTCGGCACCCTCGGACTCGGAGGTCAGTCCGGCATCCGCCACGGCGTCGTGGATCACCTTGCGCTCGAACGAGGTCATCGGCTCAAGCTCCACGCGCTCGCCCGACGACTTCACGTCGGCGATCAGCCGCTCCGCCAGCGCCACCAGCGCCTCGCGGCGCGCGGCCCGGTGCCCGGACACGTCGAGCATCAGCCGGGAGCGCTCGCCGGTCTCGCGGTAGACAGCGAGGCGGGTCAGCTCCTGCAGGGCGTCCAGCACCTCGCCGTCGCGGCCGACGAGCTGGCTGAGGTCGGCGCCGACGATGGACACCGACGCACGGTCGCCCTCGACGTCCATGTCGAGGTCGCCGTCGAGGTCGGCGATGTCGAGGAACTCCTCGAGGTAGTCAGCGGCGATGTCGCCCTCCTGCTCGAGGCGCTCGAGCTTCGAGGGGCGCGTCGTCGGCTCCTCCGCCTGGCGGTCCTCCTCCTGCACGTCACTCGTCCGGTCGTTCACGGTCTCGGTCTCGGCGTCACTCACGATTCGCTCCTGCTGGGATTCGGACATCGCGTACGCCCGGGCGCACGCGGGGGCGTGGGTTCAGCGCTTCCTGCGCTGGGATCGGGTCTGCCGCTTGGGCTGCTGACGCTGCGCTGCCTTGCGCGCCGCCTCGGCACTGGCGATCTCGTCGACGGCGTGGTCCTGCGCGTTCACGGCGGCCTCCGGCGGCAGGCCCTTGCGGGCGGCCTTGGCCTTGTCGCGCTGCTCCTTGGCCTTGAAGGCGGGCGTCCCCGGAGCGGGGTTGTTGCGGATGACGTAGAACTGCTGGCCCATCGTCCACAGGTTGGAGGTGGTCCAGTAGAACAGCACGCCGACCGGGAACGCGATGCCGCCGACCGCGAAGACGAGCGGCAGGACGTAGAGCAGCAACTTCTGCTGCTGGGCGTACGGGCCGGTGAGGGCATCGGCCGGCATGTTCTTGCTCATCAGCTGGCGCTGGGTGAGGAACGTCGTCGCCGTCATGGCGACGACCAGGACGGCCGCGAGCACGCGCACGCCGAGCAGGTCGGTGTCCAAGAAGGTGTCGGAGATCTTCGCGCCCAGGAAGACGGCGTCGCCGAACTGCTCGTTGAGCGTCACGGTCATGATGCCGCGCTCGGTCTCGGGGTGCTTCGCGGCCTGGTCGATGAGGCGGAACAGCGCCAAGAAGATCGGCATCTGCAGCAGGATGGGCAGACAGGACGCGAACGGGTTGGTGCCCGTCTCGCGATAGAGCGCCATCGTCTCCTGGGCGAGCTTCTCCTTGTCGTGGCCGTACTTCTTCTGCAGCTCCTTCACCTTCGGCTGGATGAGCTGCATGTTGCGGCTGGACTTGATCTGCTTGACGAAGAGCGGGATCAGAAGGATCCGGATCACCAGGGTCAGGCAGATGATCGAGAGCACCCAGGCCGCACCCGTCTCGGGCCCGAACACACCGCCCCACACCTTGTGGAAGCCGACGAGCATCGCCGAGATCACGTAGTACAGCGGCGCCATGATGAAGCCGCCGATGTCTTGGAAGAAGTCCAGCAAGGTGTTCAGGCTCCTAAGGTGAGCGGTGCGGGTCAGCCGGTGAGGCCCGGAGCCGCGGAGACGGTGGGACGGGGTCGTAGCCGCCGGCGGCCCACGGGTGGCAGCGACCGAGCCGGCGCACCGCCAGCCACGAGCCCTTGACGCTCCCGTGCGTCGTGACGGCGTCCAGCGCGTACGCCGAGCACGAGGGGTGGTAGCGACAGACCTGGCCGTACAGCGGGCTGATCAGCGCACGGTAGGCGCGCAGGAACCAGATCAGCGGGTACTTCATGCGCGCGTCGTCACTGTCTCTGTCGTCTGAGGGACCACCCGCTGGAGGCAACGAACGAGGTCGGCTCGCAGTTCCGCGTACGACGCCGACGCCGAGGCCGGCAGCGCCCTGACGACGAGCGTGCTGCACCTGGGAAGCCTGTCGAGCTGCTCCCCGGTGAGGTGGCGCAGCCGGCGCCTGACGCGGTTGCGGACGACAGCGTTGCCGACGGCCCTGCTGACCACGAACCCGACGCGCACCTGCGACTCGTCGAGGTCGGACGGTGCAGCGAGGTGTACCACGAGTGATCGAGCGCCGGCCCGCCGGCCGCTGCGGACCGTGTGCCGGAAGGACTCACCCTCGGTGAGACGGTGGCTGGCGGGCAGCACGACGCGAGGCCCGGTGGTCGCCGTGGCGACCGTCAGACTGCCAGGCTGTTGCGGCCCTTGCGACGGCGGCCGGACAGGATGGCGCGGCCGGCGCGGGTGCGCATGCGCAGGCGGAAACCGTGCACCTTGTGCCGGCGACGGTTGTTCGGCTGGTACGTACGCTTGCTCACGAGTAACTCTCCATTGCTTCGGCTCTTCTGGACGGTCCACCCGGACGGGACGCGGCAACCAGTTCGGCTGGCACCGCCCGCCCACGCGCGCAGTGAGAGCGTCGTGGACATGCGGCACCGGTCGACTCCGGATGGGGGCCTCGAGGACGAGGCTGTGGTGACCGGCCAACGGTACGCGCTGGCTCGAGACAGGGTCAAACCGGAGAGCCCTCAACCTGTGGATGACGGGTTGCCGCCGCCTCCCCGTGCTTGTTACGTTCCCGGGGTACGAGGGAACCGGTGTCCTCGACCCGAGCGGTCCCGCCGGGGTGTGGGCACGCGTCGAGAGGCACCGTGACCGCGCCTGACCTGCGAAAACCGTCAGGTCCGGGGTCGTGGGGCTCGCCGGAAGGCACCACCCACCCACAGCCAGGTCCACATGCACAGCCTGTGGATAAAACTGTGGACTCAAGATCGGTCCCGGAGCCCCCGGTTCGGCCGCGACGTGATGAAGGGGCAACACCAGTGGCCAAGGATCCCGGCACCGAGGGCAGCGACCTCGACACCGTCTGGCGCGCCGTCGTCGGCGACCTCCAGCCGCACCAGCGTGCCTGGCTGCGTGCCAGTGAGCCGGTGACGCTGCACGAGAACACCGCGATCATCGCGGTGCCCAACGACTTCACGCGCACCCAGCTCGAGGGCCGCCTCCGCGGCCAGGTCGAGGACGCCCTGAGCGAGGGCTTCGGCCGCGAGATCCGACTCGCCGTCACGGTCAACAGCGCCCTGGACGACGGCACGATGGCGCCACCCGTCTCCCCGCCGCAGGACGACCCGGCACGTCGAGAAGACGACATGTCGACAAAGGACTGGAACGCTCCTGTCTTCGACCTCCCCGTGCCGCCTGACGACGACCGCGCGCTCGACCGGACGTTCGACCGGGTCCATGACCGCGGGCGGCCGAGCGTCACCGAGTCACGGCTCAACCCGAAGTACACCTTCGAGACCTTCGTCATCGGCTCGTCCAACCGCTTCCCGCACGCCGCCGCCGTCGCCGTCGCCGAGGCGCCGGGCAAGGCCTACAACCCCCTGCTCGTCTACGGCGACTCCGGCCTGGGCAAGACCCACCTCCTGCACGCGATCGGCCACTACGTGCGCAGCCTCTACAGCGGCGCCAAGGTGCGGTACGTCTCCAGCGAGGAGTTCACCAACGAGTTCATCAACGCGATCCGCGACGACCGCCAGGACCGGTTCAAGCGGCGCTACCGCGACGTCGACGTCCTCCTCATCGACGACATCCAATTCCTCGAGGGCAAGACGCAGACGCAGGAGGAGTTCTTCCACACGTTCAACACCCTCCACAACGCCAACAAGCAGATCGTCCTCACCTCCGACCGGCCACCGAAGTCACTGGAGGCCCTCGAGGACCGCCTGCGCAACCGCTTCGAGTGGGGCCTGATCACCGACGTCCAGGCGCCCGACCTGGAGACCCGCATCGCGATCCTGCGCAAGAAGGCGGCCATGGACCGCCTCACCGCGCCGCCCGACGTGCTGGAGTTCATCGCCTCCAAGATCCAGACCAACATCCGCGAGCTCGAGGGGGCCCTGATCCGGGTCACCGCGTTCGCCAACCTCAACCGCCAGGAGGTCGACATGACGCTGGCGGAGATCGTGTTGAAGGACCTGATCCCCGACGGTGGCGAGCCCGAGATCACCGCGGCCCTCATCGTGGCGCAGACCGCCGCCTACTTCGGCATCTCCCTGGAGGACCTCACCGGTCCGAGCCGTGGTCGCCACCTGGTGCTGGCCCGCCAGATCTCGATGTACCTGTGCCGGGAGCTGACCAGCATGTCGCTGCCGCAGATCGGCAAGGAGTTCGGCCGCGACCACACGACGGTGATGTACGCCAACGGCAAGATCAAGGACCTCCTCGCCGAGCGCCGCGCCGTCTTCAACCAGGTCAGCGAGCTCACCAACCGGGTCAAGATGCAGGCCCGTCAGTCCTGACCGGCCTGTGCACGACGTGTGGTTCACCCCGGTGCGTCGTCCACAGCACGTGTGGACAACTCGGGACGACGAGTCGGACCACCGGCACCGGTGCACATGCCGGCGCACGGCTGCACACGCCGTGCACAGCACCGTGAGCAGGGCCGGAACCCCTCTGACCTGCGCAAACGCCGCTTCTCCACAGATTACACAGACGCTATGACTCCTACGGACCTCTCCATGCCCAGATCCCCTGGGAACATCCGAAACGCACCCGGCCTGTGCACAACCGGTCTCGCACGCCTCGCCCGAGCACGGGCAACGGGACGGGCAACGGGGACAGGCAACGGGATGGGGCCGGTGCACTGCGGCTGCCCGCATGGCAGGATTCACACCCCAGACCCAGGAGGACCACACCGTGAAGTTCCGCGTCGAACGCGACGTCTTCGCCGACGCCGTGGCATGGGCGGCCCGCAGCCTGCCCGTGCGGCCCAGCGCCCCCGTCCTCGCCGGCCTGCTGATCGAGGCCGGCGACGGCGGCCTGGTCCTGTCCTCCTTCGACTACGAGACGTCGGCCCGGGCCACCGTCAAGGCCGAGGTCAGCGACGAGGGCACCTGCCTGGTCAGCGGCCGGCTCCTGGCCGACATCTGCCGCAGCCTCCCGCACAAGCCGATCGACGTGAGCCTGACCGGGGCGAAGGTCGAGCTGACCTGTGGCGCGGGTCGCTTCAGCCTTCAGACCATGCCGGTCGAGGACTACCCCACGCTGCCGGAGATGCCGTCGGCCTCCGGCACGGTCAACAGCACCGACTTCGCCCACGCCGTCTCCCAGGCGGTCACCGCGGCCGGCCGCGACGACATGCTGCCCGTGCTGACCGGCGTGCGGATCGAGATCGAGGGCGACACCATGTCGCTGCTGGCCACCGACCGCTTCCGCCTCTCGCACCGCGAGCTGGGGTGGAACCCGCAGGAGACCGACGCCTCGATGGCCGCCCTGGTGCCGGCCAAGGTGCTCGGCGACACCGCCAAGTCGCTCACCGGCGGCGAGGTCACGATCTCCCTGGCGGCCGGCGGCACCGGCGAGGGGATCATCGGCTTCCAGTACGGCGACGAGGAGAGCGGCACGCGCCGCACCACCACCCGGCTGCTCGACGGCGAGTTCCCCAAGGTCCGCTCGCTCTTCCCCAGCCAGCACCTGACCGTCGCCAAGGTCAACAAGCAGGAGCTCATCGACACGGTGAAGCGCGTCGCGCTGGTGGCGGAGCGCAACTCCGCGGTCCAGCTGAAGTTCGCCGACGGCGAGGTCGTGCTCGACTCCAGCTCGGGTGACGAGGCCCAGGCCACCGAGGCGATCACCGCCGAGATCGACGGCGACGAGATCATGACCGGCTTCAACCCCCAGTACCTCCTCGACGGGCTCACCGCGCTCGACGGCGAGGTCGTCGACCTGGCGTTCACCCAGGCCAACAAGCCGGTCGTCATCTCGGCCACCGACGCGGCCGCCGACGACTCCCGGGGCCGTGGCGCCGGGTTCCGCTACCTGCTGATGCCGCGCCGCCTCCTGTCCTGACACACCTGTCGCCCGGCCGCGGGCCGGGCTAGCGTGCACGCCAGCACTCGTACTCATATCCGGGAGGACACCAGCATGGACATCGGTCTCGTCGGGCTCGGCAAGATGGGTGGCAACATGCGCACCCGGTTGCGCGATGCCGGTCACACGGTCGTCGGCTTCGACCGCAACCCCGAGGTCTCCGACGTGGAGTCGCTCGAGGCCCTGGTCGAGGCACTGCCCAGCCCCAAGGTCGTGTGGGTGATGGTGCCGTCCGGTGACGCCACGCGCGAGACCGTCGCCGCTCTCGGCGAGCTGCTCGGCGAGGGCGACCTGGTGGTCGACGGCGGCAACTCCCGCTGGACCGACGACGCGGCCAACGCCGAGAAGCTGGCGACCAAGGGCGTCGGCTTCGTGGACTGCGGCGTGTCCGGTGGGGTCTGGGGGCTGAAGAACGGCTACGCCCTGATGTACGGCGGCTCCGACGAGGACGTCGCGAAGGTGCAGCCCGCCTTCGACGCGCTCAAGCCCGAGGGCGAGTTCGGCGCCGTGCACGCGGGTCAGAAGCCGGGTGCCGGGCACTTCTCGAAGATGGTCCACAACGGCATCGAGTACGCCATGATGCAGAGCTACGCCGAGGGCTGGGAGCTGCTCGAGACGGTCGACCTGGTCGACAACGTGACCGAGGTCTTCCGCTCCTGGCGCGAGGGCACCGTCATCCGCTCGTGGCTGCTCGACCTGCTCGTCGCCTCCCTCGACGACGACCCCGGCCTGGACTCCATCGCCGGCTACGCCGAGGACTCCGGGGAGGGCCGGTGGACGGTCGAGGCGGCCATCGACAACGCCGTGCCCGTGCCGGCGCTCACCGCCGCGCTCTTCGCCCGCTTCGTCTCCCGCCAGGACGACAGCCCGTCGATGAAGGCGGTCGCCGCGATGCGCAACCAGTTCGGCGGCCATGCGGTCCGCACCGGTGCCCCCAAGGGCGGCGACGCCGAGGGCGAGGTCGGTGCCCCGCTGTCGCCCGAGTCGAAGAAGGCCGGTGCCGGTTCCGGGAACGAGCAGGCCGAGAGCTAGTCCCCGGTGCACGTCGCCCGTCTCTCCCTGCACGACTTCCGCTCCTACCCCCGGCTCGACCTCGAGCTGGACGCGGGGGCGACGGCCTTCCTCGGCCGCAACGGGCAGGGCAAGACCAACCTCGTGGAGGCGGTCGACTACCTCTCCCGGCTCGGCTCCCACCGGGTCGCCTCCGACGCCCCCCTGGTGCGGGCCGGCACGGACCAGGCGGTGATCAGCGCCGCGGTGGTGCGCGAGGGCCGCGAGGCGATCATCGAGGTCGAGCTCAACCCCGGCCGGGCCAACCGCGCGCGCATCAACCGCTCGCAGGTGCCGCGGCCCCGGGAGATCCTCGGCCTGGTGCGCACGGTGGTCTTCTCGCCCGAGGACCTCACCCTCGTCAAGGGCGACCCCTCCGACCGGCGGCGCTTCCTCGACGACCTCCTCGTCCTGCGCACGCCGCGGCTCGCCGGCGTGCGCTCCGACTACGACCGCGTCCTGCGGCAGCGCAACTCGCTGCTCAAGACCGCCGGCCACGCCCGCCGGGGCTCCTCCTCGCAGGAGGCGGCGCTCTCCACGCTGGGGGTCTGGGACTCCAACCTGGCCCGCATCGGCGCCGAGCTGCTCGAGGAGCGCCTGGCGCTGGTCGAGGGACTGCGGCCCCACGTCGGCACCGCCTACGAGGCGGTCGCCCGGGGGGCGTCGCGCAACGACGCCCATCTCGCCTACCGGCCGTCGTTCGACCTGGGTGGGGCCACGCGGCGCGACGACCTCACGACCGCCCTGCTGGCAGAGGTCGAGCGGCGACGCGGCGACGAGCTCGACCGGGGCATCTCGCTCGTGGGCCCGCACCGCGACGAGCTGGTGCTGACGCTGGGCCAGGCCGGCGAGGGCGGCACCCCGCTGCCGGTGAAGGGGTACGCCTCGCACGGCGAGTCCTGGTCGTTCGCGCTGGCGCTCAGGCTGGCGTCGTACGACCTCTTGCGTGCCGACGGCGACGACCCGATCCTGATCCTGGACGACGTCTTCGCCGAGCTCGACACCGAACGCCGCCAGCAGCTCGCCGAGCTCGTCGCCGGTGCCGAGCAGGTGCTGGTCACGGCGGCGGTGGCCGCCGACGTGCCGGAGGCGCTGTCCGGCAGCCGGTTCCTCGTCGCGGGAGGGGAGGTCCGCCGTGACGGATGAGCAGCCTGTCGAGCCGCCGCACGACGACGGCGGCCTCGACTACGCCCGGGCGGCGGCCCGGGCAGCGGCCCGGGCCCCGGGCGGGGTCCCGGCCAGGCGGCGCGGCGGCCCGCCGAGCGACGCCGACAAGCGGCGCACCCGCCGCACGGGGGGCCGCGGTGGCTCCGGCGCGCACCCCGACGACCGTGACCCCCAGCTGCTCGAGGGGCTCGTCGAGCGGATGGTCAGCTCCCACGGCTGGGAGCTCGACCTACGTGTCCAGCAGGTCTTCGGCCGGTGGTCGGAGATCGTGGGCGCCGAGGTGGCCGACCACTGCCGGCCCGAGTCGCTGGTCGACGGCAGGCTCGTGGTGCGCACCGACGCCACCGCGTGGGCCACGCAGCTCAAGCTGGTGGCGCCCACCCTCGTCCGCCGCCTCAACGAGGAGCTCGGCCACGGCACCGTCACCGTCATCGACGTGCTCGGACCGCACCTGCCGAGCTGGAAGCGGGGACCCCGGTCGGTGCGTGACGGGCGCGGCCCGCGGGACACCTATGGCTGAGGACGACGTGCGCACGGCCAAGGAGCGGGGCTGGCGGGAGCTGGACGCGATCGACGCGGCGCTGGCCCGCGGTGACATCGACCGGGAGGGGTGGCACGCCCGCGCCCTGGCCCTGATCGAGGAGCCGTACCTCGCGGCGACGACGCCGCAGGGCGGCTCGGGCCACAGCGGGGACGCCGCGCGCTGGGAGCAGGCCCGCCGGCTGGTGCTGGACGCCGTCACCGGCCCCGGCACCTTCCTCGACGTGGGCTGCGCCAACGGGCTCCTCATGGAGTCGGTCGCAGCGTGGTCCGGCGGCGGTCTCGAGCCGTACGGTGTCGAGATCTCCGCGCGCCTCGCCGACCTGGCCCGGTGGCGACTCCCCCGGTGGGCGGACCGCATCTGGACCGCCAACGCCGACGGGTTCGACCCCGGCCGTCGGTTCACCTACGTGCGCACCGGCCTGGACTACGTGCCGGCGCCGCGCGCACCGGCGTACGTCGCGGGGCTGCTGCGGCTCCTCGAGCCCGGCGGCCGCCTGGTGGTCGGGACCTTCAACGAGGAGCGCGGCAAGGACCGGCTGGCGGCCGCGGTGGCCGGGTGGGGCCTCGAGGTGTCGGGCCGGTCCAGCCGGGAGCACCGACGGCCCGAGCTGGCGTACAAGGCGTTCTGGGTCGACGCGCCCCAGCCCTGAGGCCCTGGCTGCCGATCTGCGGGCCCGGTCTGCGTATGGGGAGTCACCGGGACCCCTGATCGGGGCGGAGAACCGGGTTGGCGGCCCGCAGGCGAGCTGTTTCGCCGATCCGTCACCCCAAACTGTGGATGGGTGCGTGGATTCTGGGTGCCTGGCCGCTAATATGAGCGTGAGGTCGCTGACCTGTCGGGCGCCCGTGCACCGGACGCGGAGAAGCAGCGGCCTTTGCCATGTCGAGAGGCCCGTCGGGCCCTGGAAGAAGGCCCCGCCGTGACCGCTGAAACGCCCGAAGAGAAGCAGCCGATCAGGTCCAGCGCCCCCGACGAGGGAGTGGCCTACGACGCCTCGGCCATCACCGTGCTGGAGGGCCTCGAGGCCGTCCGCAAGCGCCCCGGCATGTACATCGGCTCCACCGGCGAGCGCGGCCTGCACCACCTGATCTGGGAGATCGTCGACAACGCGGTCGACGAGGCGCTGGCCGGCTTCTGCGACCGCATCGTGGTGACCCTCACCCCCGACGGCGCGGTGCGCGTGGAGGACAACGGCCGTGGCATCCCCACCGACACCGCCCCCGGCCAGGACATGCCGGCGGTCACGATGGCGCTGACGATGCTGCACGCGGGCGGCAAGTTCGGCGGCGGCGGCTACAAGGTCTCCGGCGGCCTGCACGGTGTCGGCGTCTCGGTGGTGAACGCGCTGAGCAGCCTGCTCGTCGTGGAGGTCAAGAACCGTGGCCACCTGTGGCGCCAGGGGTTCCAGCTCGGGGTGCCCGAGGGCGGCCTCGAGCAGGTGCGCGCGCTCGAGGACGGCGAGGACACGGGCACCACGGTGACCTACTGGGCCTCCGAGGACATCTTCGAGACCACGACGTACTCCCTGGAGACCATCACCACCCGCATCCGCGAGATGGCCTTCCTCAACAAGGGCCTCGAGATCGTGGTGCGCGACGAGCGGCCCGAGGCCGCGGAGATCGCCGAGGCGGTGCAGGACGGCACCATCGACGCCACCGTCGACACCGCCGGCCACGACGCCATCCAGCGGGCCGAGACCGGTGGCATCGAGCAGGTCTTCAAGTACGACCGGGGCCTGGTCGACTACGTCGAGCACCTCAACCGCCGCAAGACCGTGGCCAACCCCACGATCATCAACTTCGAGGCGGAGACCGCCGCCGACCCGGCCACGGGCAACCAGCACATGAGCCTGGAGCTGGCGATGCAGTGGAACACCACGTTCCAGGAGTCGGTGCACACCTTCGCCAACACGATCAACACCCACGAGGGCGGCACGCACGAGGAGGGCTTCCGCGCGGCGCTCACCTCCCTGGTCAACAACTGGGGCGAGGAGTGGGGCCTGATCAAGAAGCGGGAGGACCGCGTCTCCGGTGACGACATCCGCGAGGGCCTCACCGCGATCATCTCGATCAAGCTCGGTGAGCCGCAGTTCGAGGGCCAGACCAAGACCAAGCTCGGCAACACCGAGGCCAAGGGCTTCACCCAGCGCATCGTCAACGACCAGCTCGGTGCCTGGTTCGAGCAGAACCCCGCCGAGGGCCGTGACATCGTGCGCAAGTCCCAGGCGGCGGCCCAGGCGCGGATCGCCGCGCGCAAGGCGCGCGACCTCGCCCGCTCCCGCAAGGGCCTCCTCGGCGGCGGCGGGCTGCCGGGCAAGCTGAGCGACTGCCAGTCCACGAACCCCTCCGAGTGCGAGGTCTTCATCGTGGAGGGCGACTCCGCCGGCGGCTCGGCCCGCCAGGGCCGCGACCCGCGCATCCAGGCGATCCTGCCGATCCGCGGCAAGATCCTCAACGTCGAGAAGGCCCGCCTCGACCGGGTGCTGGCCAACACCGAGGTCCAGGCGATCATCTCGGCGCTCGGCACCGGCATCCACGAGGAGTTCGACCTCGACAAGCTGCGCTACCACAAGGTCGTGCTGATGGCCGACGCCGACGTCGACGGCCACCACATCAACACGCTGCTGCTGACGCTGCTCTTCCGCTTCATGAAGCCGCTGATCGAGCACGGCTACGTCTACATGGCCCAGCCGCCGCTCTACCGCCTGCGGTGGAACAAGCCGGCCGAGCACGAGTTCACCTACTCCGACGCGGAGCGCGACGCGCTGATGGCCGACGGCCTGGCCAGCGGCAAGAAGCTGCCCAAGGAGAACCCCGTCCAGCGCTACAAGGGCCTGGGCGAGATGAACGCCAAGGAGCTGTGGGAGACCACGATGGACCCCGACCAGCGACTGATGCTCCAGGTCACCCTCGAGGACGCCGCGCAGGCCGACGAGATCTTCTCGATCCTGATGGGCGAGGACGTCGAGCAGCGCCGCTCCTTCATCCAGCGCAATGCCAAGGACGTCCGCTTCCTCGACATCTGAGGGACGTCTCCAGCGATATCCCCTTGTCTAACAAGTTCCTTAGACGCGCGTAGATCCGAGCAGAAGGACATCCATGACTGAGCAGACCGGCAGCGGCGAGGGCGGCGGGCCCCGGATCCAGGAGATCGACCTCCAGGAGTCCATGAAGCGCTCCTACATCGACTACGCGATGGCGGTGATCGTCGGCCGGGCCCTTCCCGACGTGCGTGACGGCCTCAAGCCGGTGCACCGGCGCGTGCTCTACGCCATGTGGGACGGCGGCTACCGGCCCGACCGCGGCTTCTCCAAGTGCGCGCGCGTGGTCGGCGACGTCATGGGTCAGTACCACCCGCACGGCGACACCGCGATCTACGACACCCTCGTCCGCCTCGCCCAGCCGTGGGTGATGCGCGCGCCGCTGATCCACGGCCAGGGCAACTTCGGCTCCCCGGGCAACGACCCCGCCGCCGCGATGCGCTACACCGAGTGCAAGATGGCACCGCTGGCGACCGAGATGGTCCGCGACATCGACCAGGACACCGTCAACTTCGCGCCGAACTACGACGGCCGCAGCTCCGAGCCGACGATCCTGCCCGCGCGCTACCCCAACCTGCTGGTCAACGGCTCGGCCGGCATCGCGGTGGGCATGGCCACCAACATCCCGCCCCACAACCTGCGCGAGGTCGCCGACGGTGCCACCTGGGCCCTCGAGCACCCCGACGCCACCCGCGAGGAGCTCCAGGACGAGCTGATCGCGCGGATCAAGGGCCCCGACTTCCCCAACGCCGCCCTCATCGTGGGCCGCGAGGGCATCGAGCAGACCTACCGCACCGGCCGCGGCTCGATCACGCAGCGCGCGGTGATCGAGGTCGACGAGGACGCCAAGGGCCGCACCTGCCTGGTGATCACCGAGCTGCCCTACATGGTCAACCCCGACAACCTGGCGCTGAAGATCGCCGAGCTCGCCGACGGCGGCAAGGTCCAGGGCATCGCCGACGTCCGCGACGACACCTCCGACCGCACGGGCCAGCGGCTGGTCATCGTGCTCAAGCGCGACGCCGTCGCCCGGGTCGTGCTCAACAACCTGCTCAAGCACACCGAGCTCCAGACCAACTTCAGCGCCAACATGCTCGCGCTGGTCGACGGCGTGCCGCGCACGCTCACCGTCGACCAGTTCATCAGCAACTGGGTGGCCCACCAGATCGACGTCATCCAGCGGCGTACCCGCTTCCGCCTCGCCGAGGCCGAGAAGCGCGCGCACGTCTACCGCGGGCTGGTCAAGGCGCTCGACCAGCTCGACGCGGTCATCGCGCTGATCCGCCGCTCGCCCGACGTCGAGCAGGCCCGCACCGGCCTCATCGAGCTCCTCGAGATCGACGAGCTGCAGGCCAACGCGATCCTGGAGATGCAGCTGCGGCGCCTGGCGGCCCTGGAGCGCCAGAAGATCGTCGACGAGCTGGCCAAGATCGAGGTCGAGATCGCCGACCTCGAGGACATCCTCGCCAACGAGGCCCGTCAGCGCCGGATCGTCATCGACGAGCTCGGCGAGCTGGTCGAGAAGTACGGCGACGAGCGGCGTACCCAGATCATCGCCGCCGACGGGGACCTCTCGATGGAGGACCTCATCCCCGACGAGGAGCTCGTCGTCTCCATCACCCGCGGCGGCTACGCCAAGCGGACCCGGGCCGACCAGTACCGCACCCAGAAGCGCGGCGGGAAGGGCGTGCGCGGGGCGACACTGCGTGGCGACGACGTGGTCGAGCACTTCATCGCCACCTCCAACCACCACTGGCTGCTGTTCTTCACCACCCAGGGCCGGGTCTACCGCACCAAGGCCTACAACCTGCCCGAGGCCCAGCGCGACGCCAAGGGCGGCCACGTCGCCGGCCTGCTCAGCTTCCAGCCCGACGAGAACATCGCGCAGGTGCTGGCGATCCGCGACTACGACCAGGCGCCCTACCTGGTGCTCGCCACCCGCCACGGGCTGGTGAAGAAGACGCGGCTGGGCGACTACAACTCCCCGCGCCAGGCCGGCGTCATCGCCATCAACTTCCGCGAGGACGACGATGAGCTGATCGGCGCCGAGCTGGTCGACGCCGACGACGACATCCTGCTCGTCTCCCGCAAGGGCCAGGCGATCCGCTTCCGCGCCGACGACGCCCAGCTGCGGCCGATGGGTCGCGCCACCTCCGGTGTCGCGGGCATGAAGTTCCGCGCGAGCGACTCGCTGCTCTCGCTCTCGGTGATCCGCGCCGAGCAGGTCGCGGCCGAGGAGGCCGCCGAGGCGGCGGGCGAGTCGGTGGAGGAGAGCGACGTCAAGGAGCAGTACGTCTTCACCATCACCGACGGCGGCTTCGCCAAGCGCTCGCGCATCTCCGAGTACCGCCTCCAGTCCCGCGGCGGCATCGGCATCAAGGCGATGTCGCTGGCCAACGAGGACCGCGGTGGGCTGGTCGGCGCGTTCATCGTCGAGGAGGGCGACGAGGTCCTCTCGATCACCAACGGCGGCCAGGTCGTGCGCAGCCCCATCAACGAGAACTTCCGCCGGACCGGCCGCTCGACCATGGGCGTGAGGTTCGTGACGCCCAAGTCGGGCGACGCCGTCGCCGTGGTGGCGCGCTCGGTGGAGGCGCGTGACGAGGAGGAGCTCGAGGAGATCCTCGAGGAGGCCGGCCTCGACCCGGCGGCCGCGACCGCCGACCCGGAGGTCGCGGACTCGTCGGCTACCGTCGAGGGTGCGACAATCGAGAACGACGTGCTCGAGGCGGACGCCGACGACTCGGGCGAGGCTGCAGACGACCCGGGTGAGAGTGAGTCCTGATGAGCGAGCGCACCGCCGGTACGACGAGCGGACGCCGCGGCTCGGCGACCGCTGACGAGCCGGCGGAGCGCCCACCTCTCAAGAGGCGGCTGTCCGGCGCCCTGTCGGTCGCCGCCAGCGAGCACCGCAGCAACGCCGACCCGGAGTCCGCGCCGCGTCGTACGGGCAGGAAGCAGCCCCGCCGGGCGCGGCTGCGGCTGAGCAGGATCGACCCCTGGTCGGTCATGAAGGCCTCCTTCCTGCTCTCGATCGCGTTCGGCGTGGTCACCTTCGTGGCGGTGTTCATGGTGTGGTCGGTGCTCGGTGCCGCCGGCGTGTGGGAGTCGATCAACTCCACCGTGGCGAGCGTGGTCGCCGGCGACCAGACCAGCGACTTCGACGTCACCGACTACGTCGGGATGTCGAGGGTGCTGGGCTTCACCCTGCTGATCACCGTGATCGACGTGATCCTGCTGACCGCGATCGCCACCCTGGGAGCGTTCCTCTACAACATGGCCGCCGCCCTCCTCGGCGGCATCGAGGTCACGCTGTCGGAGGACGAGCGCTGAGGGAGGTCGGCGTGCCGGTTGGTTGGGATCCCCGGATATCCGGGGATCCCTACGCCGAGGTGACGGAGGAGCAGCTTGGCGCGATCCCGGTGTTTCTGGGGTATCTAGGACCGCCGCGCCTGCCAGCGCGGGACTCGCTTTGTGGCGCCGATCGGGCGTGGGGTAGCCTTCCAGCGCACAGTCGCGAGGCCACTCGCCGCTCGTGCGGCGGGCCTATAGCTCAGACGGTTAGAGCGCTTCCCTGATAAGGAAGAGGTCACAGGTTCAAGTCCTGTTAGGCCCACTCCCATCCTCGCCGGGACACACGGAGGAACACATGAAGAAGGTCCTGCTCGTCCTGGTCGCCGCCCTCGGTGCCGCCATGGCGAAGAAGAAGCTGGACGACTCCCGCGACGAGCAGGCCCTCTGGGCCGAGGCCACCGACACCGTCGAGAAGGCCTGACGCTCCCGCAGCACCGCACCGCCGCACCACCCGGGGCCTTGGCGCAATTGGTAGCGCACCTGCTTTGCAAGCAGGGGGTTAGGGGTTCGAGTCCCCTAGGCTCCACCGATCGCCACCACTGCTTGGGAGGCGCGGGCGGCGACGACGGAACGCCGATGGTCTACCTGCTCCTGCCGCTGCCGGTCTGGGGTCCGGCACTGCTGCCGGCCGCAGCGGGATACCACCTGAGGGTCCGTGGCCGGTGCGAGGTGTGCGGGCTGGGCGTGGAGGGGCCCGCATGAGCCCGGCGGCGCGGGCGGTCCGCACGAGCACCGGCCGGGCGGCGTACGGGCGCTCGTTAGGCTCTTGACGTGACCGCGCCACGCCTGCCTCGACTGCTGAGGCCCGCGGCGCTCGGCGTCCACCTCCTCGCGGCGGTGCTCGTGGCGATCGCGGGGTGGCTCGGCTTCTGGCAGCTCGAGGCGTGGCAGGCCCAGCGTGCCGCCGAGGCGAGCGACCTCACCCGCACCGAGGCGGTCGCACTGGTCGACGCGATGGGTCCCGACGACCCGTTCCCCGGTGACCGGGTCGGCCAGCCGGTGACGGTGCAGGGGACGTGGGTGCCCGGCGGCAGCGTGTACGTCGAGGGCCGCGAGCACGACGGCGAGCCGGGCTTCTGGGCCGTCACACCGCTCGCGGTGGGCGGGCCGGACGCCGCAGCGCTCCTCGTCGTCCGCGGCTGGGCCCCCACGGTCGCCGACGCCGGCGAGCCGCCCACCGGGCAGGCCGCGGTGACGGGATGGCTCCAGCCGCCCGACGGCACCGGCCAGCGCGACGAGGACCCCGGCGACGACGTCCTGCCGCAGCTGCGCATCGCCGACGCCATCCAGCACGTCGACCAGGACCTGTACGGCGCCTACGCCGTGGTCGACCCCGAGGCGGCCCAGAGCAACGCCGGGTCCGACACGCTCGTCCCGGCCGACCTCGCCGAGCTGCCGAAGGCGAGCCGGTTCACCGCGCTGCGCAACTTCCTCTACGCGATCGAGTGGTGGTTCTTCGGCGCCTTCGCCGCCTTCATCTGGTGGCGCTGGGTGCGCGACGACTCAGCGCTGGGGAGCGCATCGGTCGAGGACGAGGTCGACTCGGTAGTTTGAGGGGGTGCGCAAGCTCTTCACCGTCTACCGCGTCCTGGCCCTGGTCGTGGGCCTCCTCCTCCTCGCCCTCACCCTGGGCATGGTCCTCAAGTACGGCCTGGCCGAGGGCGGTGACCTCCAGGTCTTCGGCGACGAGCTGACCGCCGTGGTGGCGCTCATCCACGGCTGGGTCTACGTCGTCTACGTCGTCGTGGCGTTCCTGCTCTCCCGGCGCGCCGGCTGGTCGCTGCAGTTCCTGGTCGTGATGCTGCTGGCCGGCCTCGTCCCGGTGCTGATCTTCTGGGTCGAGCACAACGTCGCCTCGCGCCTGCGCACCGAGCACCCGGAGCTGCGCGACCCCGACCGGGTCACGGGGTGACCACCGCGTTCGTGCTGGGCGGCGGCGGCGTCCTGGGAGCCGCGGAGGTGGGCATGCTGCGGGCCCTGCTCGAACGCGACATCACCCCCGACCTCGTCCTCGGCACGAGCGTCGGCGCCCTCAACGGCGCCATGGTCGCCCGCGACCCCACCCTCGCCGTCATCGAGCGCCTCGCCGCGCTGTGGAACGACACCGCCCGCTCGCGGGACGTGTACGGCGACCGCCCGCTGCGCACGGTCCGCCGGGTCATCTCCACCGGCACCCACGTCTACTCCGCCGCACCCCTGAGCCGGCGGCTGCGCGAGGAGCTCGGCGACGTCACCTTCGAGCAGCTGCCCGTGCGGCTCCAGGTGTGCGCGGCCAGCATCGAGCGGGCCGCCGAGCACTGGTTCTCCACCGGTCCGGTCGTGGACGCCGTGGTCGCCAGCGCGGCGGTGCCCGGGCTGCTGCCGCCGGCGCGCGTGGTGACCGCGGAGGGCGTCGAGCACTTCCTCGACGGCGGCATCGTCAACTCCATCCCGGTCGGGCGTGCCGCCCAGCTCGGCGCGACGCGTATCTTCGTGCTGCAGGTCGGTCGCATCGACCGGCCGCTGACCCCGCCGAGCCGACCGTGGGAGGTGGCCCGGGTGAGCTTCGAGATCGCCCGCCGGCACCGCTTCACCCGCGAGCTGGCCGAGCTGCCCGACGGCGTGGTCGCCCACGTGCTGCCCGCCAGGGGGACGTCGGCGCGCGACGACACGGTGCTCGCCGCCCGCGACTTCGGCGGGGTGGCGCAGCGGATCGCAGCGACCTACGACGCGACCCGCACCTACCTCGACGAGCTGCCGTGACCTGGGCGCTCCGCCGGCTCGTCCTCGCGCCCGCCGTCATCGGGCTCACCGTGCTGGTCTGGGTGACGCTGCCGCTCTGGCTCATCCTCGCGGCGCTGTCACCTGTCGTGGCGCGCGTGCTGCCGGGCATGTGGCGGGTGCTGCGGGTCGGGTGGGTGGCGATCCTCTACCTGACCTGCGAGTCGCTGCTGCTCGTCGTGCTGTTCGGCCTGTGGCTGGCCAGCGGCTTCGGGTGGCGGATCCGGTCGCCGTACTTCGCCGGGATCCACTACGACCTCGTGCAGGGCGTGCTCGTGGTGTTCTTCCGCGAGGCGCGGCGGGTGCTGCGGCTCCAGGTGGTCACCGACGGACCGGCGCCCGACCAGCACCCCGACACCCCGATCCTGGTGTGCTGCCGGCACGCCGGGCCCGGGGACTCCTTCACGCTGATGTACGCCCTCATGCACTGGTACCGGCGTGAGCCGCGGGTCGTCCTGAAGGACACCCTCGCGTGGGACCCCGCCATCGACGTGCTGCTGCGGCGCATCCCGGCGCGCTTCATCTCCTCCGAGCCGCGGGAGGGCGAGGACATCGAGACCCAGATCAGCGCCCTGGCCTCGCAGCTCGACGACAACGACGCCTTCGTCATCTTCCCCGAGGGCGGGAACTTCACCCCGCAGCGCCGCGAGCGCGCCATCGCCAAGCTGCGCAGCCTGGGGCTGGAGCGGATGGCCGTGCGGGCCGAGGCGATGATCCACGTGATCGCGCCGCGGCCGGGCGGCTTCCTCGCGGCGCTCGACGCGGCTCCCGAGGCCGACGTGGTGATGGTGGCCCACACCGGGCTCGACCACCTGCTGACGATCGGCGACGTGTGGCGCGAGCTGCCCGTCGACAAGCGCATCACCATGCGGTGGTGGGAGGTGCCGCGCGAGGAGATCCCCGCCGGGCGGGAGGAGCGCATCGAGTGGCTCTTCGAGTGGTGGGCGCGCATCGACGCCTGGATAGCCGAGAACCGGCCGGAGGAGCTCCCCTCCGGCCGGTCCTGACGTGCTGCTGCTAGGGCCTCGGCCCGTCGCCGGGCACGTCGCCGGGCACGTCGCCGGGCACGTCGTCGACGTCGATGATCTCGGCCGGCGCGTCGGGCGTCGTCGCGGCGTGCGGCTCCTCCACGGCGTCGGCCACGGCCTCACCGGGGGTGCCCCCCGCGGCGTCGTGCGCGGCGAGGTGGGCACCCGGTGCGGGCGAGGTCGTCGACCGCGGCGGGGCCGGGGACGGGGTGTAGGAGGACTGCCAGGTGTCCTGGCCCGAGCTGCGGAGCCTGCTGAAGACGAAGCCGCCGATGGCCAGCAGGCCGGTGACGAGCAGGAGCTTCTTCAGGCGGCCGCCGGGCTCCGGCTCGGGCTCGATGCCGCGCAGCTCGTTGACCTTGGCGACGGCGGCGTCGCGACCGGTCGCGGCCCTCTCGGCGGCCAGGGCCGCGACGACGGGGGCCTTCTCGGCGGCGTACGACGAGGCGGCAGACGCCTTCTCCGCCGCCGCGGCCGCGAGGATCGGGGCCTTCTCCGAGGCGTACGTCGCGCCCGTCGAGGCCTTCTCCACGACGATGTCGCGGCCCTGGGCGATCAGGGGCGCGGCCTTCGCCTGCGCCTCGCGCGCCTGCTCCTTGCCGGTCTCCAGGGCCGACTCCAGCGCGGACTCGATCTGGGGGAGGACCGTCTCGGCGAACTCCGAGGCCCGATCCATCAGGGTCTGCTTGCGGCGCAGTCGCATCTGGCCAACCTTTCGTCGGTGGGTCTCCATCTCACCACGCCGGGCCTGCGGCTGCTACCGCCGGTCCGGTGAACGGCTCGGCCCCGGGTCGCCCGGTTTGGCGCTCGTGGGAGGATCGCGCTTGCGCTCATCGCGTGTGGGCGCCGCATCCGACCCGCCGAACCGAGAGGCAGCCATGGCTGACCAGCAGGCCACCCTGAAGACCAACAAGGGCGACATCGTCATCAACCTGTTCCCTAACCACGCACCCGAGACCGTGGCGAACTTCGTCGGCCTGGCCGAGGGCACCAAGGACTACAAGGACGACGCCGGCCGCAGTGGGGAGCGCTTCTACGACGGCCTCTCCTTCCACCGCGTCATCGACGGCTTCATGATCCAGGGCGGCTGCCCGCTCGGCACCGGCACCGGTGGCCCGGGCTACACGTTCAAGGACGAGCCGCACCCCGAGCTCGTCTTCGACAAGCCCTACCTCCTGGCCATGGCCAACGCCGGCCCCGGCACCAACGGCTCGCAGTTCTTCATCACCGTCGGCAAGACGCCGCACCTGAACCGCAAGCACACCATCTTCGGCGAGGTCGCCGACCAGGCCTCGCGCGACGTCGTCGACACGATCGCCAAGGTGCGCACCGGCGCCATGGACCGCCCCGCCGAGCCCGTGGTCATCGAGACCGTCGAGACCACCGGCTCCTGAGGCACCACCCCACGTGACCGAGCCGACCACCCCGGTCGGGGTGCCCACCTGCTACCGGCACCCCGACCGGGAGACGTACATCTCCTGCCAGCGCTGCGGAAGGTCGATCTGCCCCGACTGCATGCGCGACGCCGCCGTGGGCTTCCAGTGCCCGCACTGCGTGGCGGAGGGTGCGAAGTCGACGAGGTCCGGACTCGCGACGTACGGCGGGAGGCGGTCCTCGGACCCGACGCTCACCTCGAAGGTGCTCATCGGCGTCAACGCCGCGGTCTTCCTCGCGGTGCTGGCCACCGGTGCGGGGTCGTCGTGGCTGGCGGCACGGTTGTACCTCACCCCGCTGGGGCGGTGCTGGGACGCCGACTTCACCGGTTACTTCCCGCGGGCGACCAACGCAGCAGTCTGTGCCACGGGTCCGGGCGCGACCTGGGTCCCCGGCGTCGCCGACGGCGCGCCGTGGCAGCTCCTGACCAGCGCCTTCCTGCACGAGCAGGTGTGGCACATCGGCTTCAACATGCTCGCCCTGTGGGTCCTCGGCCCGCAGCTCGAGGCCGCCCTGGGGCGGGTGCGCTTCCTGGCGCTCTACCTGCTCTCCGCCCTCGCGGGCTCCACCAGCGTCTACTGGCTGGCCCCCGAGACCAGTGCCACCCTGGGCGCCTCAGGCGCGGTCTTCGGCCTGATGGGCGGCCTGCTCGTGCTCGCCTTCAAGGTGCGCGGCAACGTCTCGCAGATCCTGGTGTGGATCGGCATCAACGTCGCCATCACGGTCGTGGGCCGCGGCTTCATCTCCTGGCAGGGCCACCTCGGCGGTCTCGTCGGCGGTGTGCTGATCGCGGCGGTCATCGTCTACGCGCCGAGGTCGCGGCGTACTCCCGTCCAGGTGGCCGGGCTCGCCGCTCTCGCCGCCGTGCTCGTCGCGCTCGTCGTGGCGCGGACGCTGGCCCTGGCCTGAGGCTCGGCCGCCCGGTCCCGTCCCGCTCCCTCATTCCTGCACCGCCGCGAATACGGGCAGGCAGGAATGGGTAATGGAGCGTGAGGAGCACGCGCGCCCGACCGCCGGCTGTCCACAACCGCATCCACAGCTGTGGAGAACTACACGAGTGTCATTCCTCCACACCCCTGTCCCCAGGTGTGCATGACGGCCCCGGAAAGTGCGACGGCCCGCCCCCCGGGACGAGGAGCGGGCCGGCAGGACGCGGCGAGGGCCGGCTACTCCCAGCGGGTGGCGAAGGTGAAGCCGACGGCCATCAGGCCGATGCCGACCACGAGGTTGTACTGGCCGAGGTCGTTCATCACCGGCACGGCGGAGGGGTCGTCGCTGACGACGTAGTAGGTGCAGATCCAGATCAGGCCGACGATGAAGCAGCCGAGCATGCCGACGACCACGCCGCGGCCGCGACCCAGCGGGGTGGAGGGATGGGCCGAGATGGCCAGCCCGAGCATCACCAGGCCGAAGCCGATCGTGTAGTTCCACCGGCCGAGGTCGGCCATGAAGGCGGGGCCGCCGGCCTCCGGCGCGGGCACCACGGAGGGGTCGACGCGCACCGCGAGGTAGTAGTAGACGATCCAGGCGATGCCCAGCACCACGAGCAGCAGCGCGAGGACGAAGCGCGGCGTGATCAGGGGACCCGCGGTCGGGTCGGTGTACTTGCTGGGCACGGACGGCTTGGCCACCGGGTGGTTCCTCACTGCTCGATCGGATGCGACGGGCACGCGTGCGACACACGCCCACCGGGGGGCTAGCGTAGTCGCCATGCCGCACGGTTCCCACGCACGCCTCGACGCGCGCCCCCGGCGCACCCGTCGCGAACGGCTGTGGCAGGTGGGCACCCCGGTGGTCTTCCTCCTCAGTGGGGCCCTGTTCGTGACGAGCGCGGAGAACAGCGACGGCACCGACCTGCGTCCCGGTCGCTACACCGACATGGCCTCGGTCGTGCGGGCCGAGCGCAACGAGGCGACCCGGCTGACCGAGCGCGTGGCGGCGCTCACCGAGTCCGTCGACGGCCTCAGCGCGCGCCTCGGCGACCGGGCGGTCGACCGCTACCAGCGCGAGGTCGACGAGCTCTCCGACCCGGCCGGGCTCACGCCGCGGACCGGGCCGGGGGTCACCGTGACGCTCACCGACGCACCGCAGGAGCTCATCGAGACCTCGGCCGAGGACCCCAACTTCCTCGTCGTGCACCAGCAGGACATCCAGGCCGTCGTCAACGCCCTGTGGCGCGGGGGCGCCGAGGCGGTCACGGTGCAGGGCCAGCGGATCATCTCGACCACCGGCATCAAGTGCACGGGCAACACCGTCACCCTGCAGGGTGTGCCGTACTCCCCCCCGTACGTCATCACCGGCGTCGGCGACCAGGCCGACCTGCTGGGCTCCATCGACGACGACGACTACATCTCGCGCTACCGCCGTGACGCCGCCGACCCCGACATCGCGGTCGGCTTCGGCATCGAGCTGCCGTCCGAGGTCACCGCGCCGGCGTACGACGGCCTGCTCAGCCTGGGGTTCGCCACGCCTCTGGAGCCGGCCGCGGCGAGCTGACCGCCGACAACGGCGCCGGGGGCGGCTCGGTGGGCGGCACTGGCGGCGGCTCGGTCGGGGGCGCCGGGGGCGGCTCGGTCGGGGGCGCCGGGGGCGGCTCGGTCGGCGGCTCGTAGGTCGACACGAAGATCGTCACCGTCGTGCCCGCGGGCGCCTCGCCGCCCGGCGGGCTCTGGCGCACGACCGTCCCGGCGGGCTCGGTGGTGTCGCCGTACGGCACCGCGTCGGGGACGAAGCCGGCCGCGGTGATCGCCGCCTCGGCCGCGCGCCGGCGCTGCCCGACGACCTCGGGAACCGCTTCGCGGCCCTCGGACCACGAGACGGTGACGGTGGTGCCCTCGGCGACGCTCTCCCCGGCGGGCGGGGTCACCTCCACGACCTGGTCGCGTGGCTCGTCCGACTCCGCCTCGACGAGCCGCACCTTGAGGTTGCGCGCCCGCAGCTGGTCGCGGGCCTGCTCCTTGGGCAGGCCCACCACGAAGGGCACCTGCACCTCGGGCCTGCCGGTCGACACCACGAACCCGATGCTCGAGCCCGGCGCGGAGAAGGTGTCGCGGTTGGGCTCCTGGCGGATCACCGTGTCGGCGGGCTCGTCGGCCGACGGCTCGAAGTCGATGCGGCCGACGGTGAAGCCCGCCTCGCCGATCGCGCTCCGCGCCTGGGGCTCGGTGAGCCCGAGGAGGTTGGGCACCGGCTCCTCGTCGACCGGGTCGTCGAACATCCGGGGGAGCACGAACGCCGCCGCCGCGACCAGGCCGATCGCCAGGAGGCCGAGCAGGACGACGAGGCCGGTGCGCGAGCCACGGTCGCCGCCCGGCTGCTGTCCGGTGCGCGGGCCCAGGAGGGGCTGCTGACGGGTCGCGAGCGGGACTGCAGCCGTCGCCGGGGCGGCCGGCGGGGCCGCCGCGACCGGCGGGGCCTGCACCGGGGTGCCGGCGAGGTGGCGCTCGATGTCGGCGCGCATCGCCGCCGCGCTCTGGTAGCGGTCCTCCACGCGCTTGGCCAGCGACTTCATCACGATCGCGTCGATCTCGGGCGTCAGCTCGGCGTCGAGGTCGCTGGGGGGTACGGCGTCCTCCCGGACGTGCTGGATCGCCACCGCCACCGGGGAGTCGCCGACGAACGGCGGACGCCCGGTCAGCAGCTCGTAGAGCAGACACCCGGTCGAGTAGACGTCGGAGCGCGAGTCCACGGTCTCCCCGCGTGCCTGCTCGGGGGAGAGGTACTGCGCGGTGCCGACCACGGCCGCCGTCTGCGTCATGGTGTTCTGGGCGTCCGACACGGCCCGGGCGATGCCGAAGTCCATCACCTTGACGTCGCCAGACGGCGTCAGCATCACGTTGGCGGGCTTGATGTCGCGATGGATGATGCCCGCGCGGTGGCTGTAGTCGAGCGCGGACAGCACACCGCTGGTGATCTCCAGCGCCCGCTCGGGCAGGATCTTGCGGCCCTCCCGCAGGATGTCGCGCAGCGTGCGGCCCGCGACGAACTCCATGACGATGTAGGGCTGGGCCACGCCGCTGCCGTCGGTGGACATGTCCTCGCCGGTGTCGTAGACCGACACGATCGAGGGGTGGTTCAGCGAGGCCGACGACTGGGCCTCGCGACGGAACCTCGCCTGGAACGTCGCGTCGCTGGCGAGGTCGGTGCGCAGCCGCTTGACCGCCACCGTGCGCCCGAGCCGGCTGTCGGTGCCCCTGCGCACCTCGGCCATGCCGCCGCGCCCCAGCAGCTCGCCGAGCTCGTAGCGGCCGCCGATCATGACCGACTCCGGCCTGCTCATCGAGGACCTCCCGCGATGGGCGCGGCCGACGGGGACGCCGTGGTGGCGCCCCCCTGGTCGCCCCCCACCTGAGGCGTCGGGGTCGGCGTGGGGGTCGCTGTCGGCGTGGACGGGGTCGTGGACGCGGGCGACGGCGTGGGGGTGGGCGTGGGTGTCGGCGTGGGGGTGGGCGTCGGCGTGGGCGTGGGTGTCGGGGTCGGCGTGGGTGTCGGGGTCGGCGTCGGCTCCTCGGTCGGGGTCGGCTCCTCGGTGGGTGAGGGCTCCTGCGTGGGCTCGGGCTCCGGCTCGGCCCCGAAGTAGCTCACGGTCACCGTGTCGCCCACCGTGAGGTCGCCGGACGGCTCGACGGCGGTCACCTCGCCGGGGGTCTCACCACCGGGGTTCTCCAGCTCGTCGCGGTCGACCTGCAGCCCGGCGCGGGTCAGCTCCCGGACGACGCGGCGGACGTCGCGCCCGACGTAGTCGTCCTCGTCGACCGTCACCGTCTCCGGCGTCTCCTGGGTCTGCTGCGTCGGCGACGGCGAGGCGGAGCGGCTGGGGGACCTGTCGGGCTCGGCCTGGTCCTGCTCGGGGCCTCCCGAGAGGAGCTGCCACCCGACGACGGCACCCACCAGGACGAGGGCGGCGAGGAGCAGCCAAGGCCACACCGGCGCCTTCCTCGCCGGGACGTCCGCCGGCACAGCGGAGGCCTCGGGGGTGGCCGGCGGCGCGGGCGGCGCTGCGACCCGGGTCCGGTCCTGCACCGGTGGCGGAGGCACCGCGGCGGCGGGTGCCACCACGGCGGTGGCCGCGGTGGCGGGGTCGCGCAGGGCGTCGGCGAACGCGGAGCCGTCGGCGTACCGGTCGGCGGGGTCCTTCGCCAGCCCGCGGCGTACGACGGCCGCCAGGTCGGCCGGGACGGTGGCCGGCAGGTCGGGCACCGGCTGACGGACGTGGGCCAGCGCGGTGGCCACCGCGCTCTCGGCGTCGTAGGGACGCCGGCCGGTGAGGCACTCGAAGGCCACCACGGCGAGGGAGTAGACGTCGGAGGCGGGGCTGGCGGTCTTGCCCTCGGCCTGCTCGGGCGAGAGGTACTGCGGGGTGCCCATCACCTGCCCGGTCTGGGTGAGCGCGATGCCCTGCGCCGCCCGGGCGATGCCGAAGTCGGTCACCTTGACCTGGCGGTCGGGGGTGACCAACAGGTTGGCCGGCTTCACGTCGCGGTGCACGATGCCGGCGGCGTGGGCCGCGCCCAGCGCGTCGCCCACCTGGGCCAGCAGCTGCCGCACGGCCCCGGGCTCGAGCGGCTCGCCACGGCGCAGCAGCGCCGAGAGCGGCTGCCCGTCGACGAGCTCCATGACCAGGAACGGCCGGTGGCTGCCGCTGCCGTCGGCGGGCGAGCCCTCGCCGAAGTCGTAGACCGCGGCGATGCCGGGGTGGTGGAGGGCGGCGGCGTGCCGGGCCTCCACCTCGAAGCGGGTGCGGAACGTCGGGTCGTCGGCGTACTCCGCCTTGAGCAGCTTGACCGCGACGGGGCGCCCGAGCACGGAGTCGGTGCCGCGCCAGACCTCGCCCATGCCGCCGGTGGCGATGCGCGACTCGAGGCGGTACCGGTCGGCGTCGTCGACCTGCGGGACCTGGCTCACTGGCCCAACACCGCCTCCATCACCGATCGGGCGATCGGCCCGGCGAGCTGGCCACCGGCGATCTCCCCGCGCTCGATGCCGGCCGCCTCGATCATCACCGCGACGGCGACCTCCGGGTCGTCGGCGGGGGCGAAGGAGACGAACCAGGCGTACGGCGGCACGTCGGGGACGCCGCTCTGCGCGGTGCCCGTCTTGCCGGCTACGCGCACGCCCGGGATCGCGGCGGGCGAGGCCGTGCCGGTGTCGACGGTGGCGACGAGCAGGTCGGTGAGGTCGCTGGCGGTGGCCGAGGACACGGCCTGCGACAGCTCACGGTCGCCGGTCTTGTCGAGCACCTGGAGGTTGGGGGAGCGCACCTCGTCGACGATGTAGGGCTTCATCACCGAGCCGCCGTTGCCGATGCCGGCCGCGACCATGGCCATCTGCAGCGGGGTGGCCGCCACCTCGAACTGCCCGATGCCGGTCTGGCCGACCTGCGCCTGGTCGGCCTCGGCCGGGAAGACCGACGCCGCCTGGCCGCCGAGGTCGTCGAGGTACTGGGAGTTGAAGCCGAACCGCTCCGCCTGCTCCAACATCGCCTCCGGCCCCAGCTCGACGGCCAGCGCCGCGAAGGTGGTGTTGCAGGAGAACTCCATCGCCTGCACGAACGGGATCCGGTTGGTGCCGCAGGGGCGGCCCCCGTTGTCGATCAGTCCGGTCGGGCCGCTGGTGAGCGGGAGCTGGTACGTCGCCCCGCCCGGCACCTGCGAGTCGGCGTCGTAGTCGCCGCTCTCGATGGCCGCCGCCGCGGTGACCAGCTTGAAGGTCGAGCCGGGGGGCAGGCGCTTGCCGATCGCCCGGTTCAGCAGCGGCTCCGAGGGATCGGCCTGCAGCTCCTCGCTGGCCCGGGAGACCTCGGAGAAGTCGTGGGAGGCCAGCCGGTTCGGGTCGTAGGTCGGCAGTGAGGCCATCGCCAGGATCTTGCCCGAGGACGGCGCGATCGCCACGACCGCCCCCTCCACCGGTCCGGGGAGGTTCGCCAGGCCGTCGTACGCAGCCTGCTGCGCCTCGGGATCCAGGGTGAGGGTGACGTTGCCGCCCTGGGGCTCGGCGTTGGTGAACATGTCGACCAGCCGGGTGACGAACAGCCGCGAGTCGTCGCCGGAGAGGACGTCGTTCTGGCTGCGCTCGACGCCGGTCTGGCTGAAGTAGGTGAACGCGCCGGTGGCGGGGGCGTAGAGCAGCGGCGTGGGGTACTGCCGCTGGAACTCGTACCGGTCGTTGGACGGGACGCTCTCGGCGACCGGGTCGCGGCCGACCAGGATCGCGCCGCGCTCGCGCGCATACGCCGCCGCGATCACCCGGCGGTTGTTGGGGTCGTCGGCCAGGTCCCCGGCGTTGACGTACTGCACGTAGGTCGCGTTGACCATCAGCGCCAGGAAGAGCACGAGGCAGAAGACGGAGATGGCACGGATGGGCTTGTTCATGCGAGCTTCACGACCTGGGTGGTGTCGGAGTCGTCGGCGGCCGAGAGGTCGGGAACGGGGCGCCGGGCCTGGTCGGAGATCCGGGCCAGCAGCGCGACGAGCACCCAGTTGGCGACCAGCGACGACCCGCCGTAGGACAGGAACGGGGTGGTGAGACCGGTGAGCGGGATGAGCTTGGTGACGCCGCCGATGACCACGAACACCTGGAGCGCGAAGACGCTGCCCAGGCCGGTGGCGACCAGCTTGCCGAAGCCGTCACGGCAGATCAGCGCGATGCGCAGCGCCCGCTCCACGATCAGGCCGTACAGCAGGATCACCGCGATGACGGCGGTGAGGCCGAGCTCCTCGCCGATGGCGCCGACGATGAAGTCGGACTCGACCACCGGGATGCGCTCGGGGCTGCCGCCGCCGAAGCCGCGGCCGATCAGCCCGCCCCAGCCCATGCCGAAGAGCGACTCGACGAGCTGGTAGCTGTCGGGCTTGGGCGGCGCGGCGCCGTAGTAGGCCATCGGGTCCAGCCACACGTCGACGCGCTCGCGGACGTGCCCGAACGCGTAGTAGCCCAGGACCGCGCCGGCCGCGAACAGCCCACCGCCCAGCACCAGCCAGCCGGGGCGCTCGGTGGCGACGTAGAGCATGATGAGGAAGAGGCCGAAGAACAGCAGCGAGGAGCCGAGGTCGGTCTCGAAGACCAGGATCCCCAGGCTCACCAGCCACATCGCCAGCACCGGCCCGAGGTCGCGGCCGCGGGGGAAGTCGATGAAGAGCAGCCGGCGGCCGGCCAGCGCGAGCGCGTCGCGGTGCAGCACGAGGTAGCCGGCGAAGGCGATCACCAGCAGCACCTTGGCGACCTCGCCGGGCTGGAAGCTGAAGGGCCCCACGATGATCCAGATGCGGGCGCCGTAGATCTCGCGGCCGAGCCCCGGCACCAGCGGCAGCAGCAGCAGCACGATCGCCAGCAGCCCGAAGGTGTAGGTGAAGCGTTGCAGGACCCGGTGGTCGCGCACCGCCACGAGGGAGACCACGAAGAGGACGACGCCCAGCGTCATCCACGTCAGCTGCTGCTGGGCGAAGCCGGCGTCGGCGTCGCCCGCCTCCTTGGCCAGGTCGAGGCGGTGGATGACCGCGAGGCCCAGCCCGTTGAGCGCCGAGACGACCGGCAGCAGCACCGGGTCGGCGTACGGCGCGGTGAAGCGGATCGTCACGTGCGCGGCCAGCACCAGGCCGGCGAGCCAGCCGCCGTAGCCGATGACGTCGGTCGGCACCTCGCCCTGGACGCCGAGGCCGACGGCGACGTAGCCGCCGATGCCCACGGCGAGGGAGAGGACGAGCAGCACCAGCTCCGCACCCCGGCGCTGCCGGTGCACGAAGCCCATGGGGGTCGCTGGCTGGGACATCAGATCAGCCGGCGACCTGCTGGGCGGCGAGGCTGTCGACGGTGAGGTGGGCGTCGTCGAGGTTGTCGGCCTCCATGCCGTCGCGCACCAGGTTGGCGTCGTAGTCGGAGAGCCGGTCGGTCGACAGGTCGGTCGTCTCGTAGGGGCTGGACAGCTCCAGCCCCGGCACGTCGGTGTTGAGGCCGCGGAAGATCGTCACGACGCCGTCGCGCTCGCCGACGTAGAACTGCTGCTGGGTCCAGTGCCACGCCGTCGCGCCGGCCATCCACGCGATGCCGACGACGGTGGCCAGCACCAGCACCCGGCGCAGCCAGCCGTGGCGAGCCGGCGGGCGCGGGGCGTAGCGGGCGTCCTCGGGGTCGATGCGCTCGCGGGAGTGCGTCGCGTCGTCCGGCGCCTCGGCGGTGCGGCCGCCCACGGCGTCGATCTCCCCGGTGTCGCCGGAGCGGTGCCCGCGGAAAGGGGTCGCGGTCGCCTCGCCGGCGCCGGACCGGCGGGGCAGCTCGGCGGCGGCACCCACGAGCAGGGGCTGGTCGGCGCTGATCTCCTGATCGGCGGGCACCACCTCGGCGACCACGCAGGTGACGTTGTCGGAGGTGCCGGCCTCGAGACTGGCGCGCACCAGCTCGACGGCGGCGAAGTCGGGGGTGCCGGAGCCGAGGACGTCGGCCAGCCGGTCGTCGGTGAGCACGCCGGAGGCGCCGTCGGAGCACAGCAGCACCCGGTCGCCGATCTCCAGCGCGACGATGAAGAGATCGGGCTCGGCCTCCCGGATGCCGTCGATCGCCTTGAGGATGAGGTTGCGGTGGGGGTGGCTGCGCGACTCCGCCTCGGTGATCCGCCCCTCGTCGATCAGGCTCTGCACGAACGTGTGGTCGTGGGTGAGCTGGCTGATCTCGCCGCGGCGCAGGAGGTAGGCGCGGGAGTCGCCCACGTGCCCCATGCCCAGCTGGTGCCCGTCGAAGAGCGCGACGGTGGCGGTGGTGCTGGTGCCGTTGAGGGACGGGTCCTCGTCGACGAGCTCGCCGATGCGGTCGTGCGCGCGGTGCAGGGAGCCGGCCACCTGCCCCAGGAGGTCGTCGGCCGGCGCGGTGTCGAGGCGCCGGATGACGCCCACGGCCGTGCTGGACGCCAGGTCTCCGCGCACCGCGCCGCCCACGCCGTCGCACACCGCCAGCAGCCACGGGCCGGCGTACCCGGAGTCCTGGTTGTCGCGGCGGACGCGGCCGACGTCGGAGATCGCGGAGTAGTCGAGGCGCAGTCGACCCTCGGCGGCGGTGGTGCCCTCGCGCTGCACGGTGTCGGGGTGCGGGTCGTCGGGGTGCCGGCCGGGGTGGTCGCCGGCCTCGCCAGGCTGGCCGGCGTCCCCGGGCTGGCCGGCATCGCCGGTCAGCCGGTCCAGGTCGAAGGCCATCCGGGTGTCGCTGATGACGGTGTCGCTCTCGGGTTCGTACCGGGCGTCGTACTGGGCGTCGTACTGGGCGTCGTACTGGGGGTCGTGCCGGACGTCGGGCCCGCGCTGTGTCATGGGGCGCCTACTTCCGCAGCTCGAGAAGGGTCTTGCCGATACGGACCTGGGTGCCGAGCGTCAGCGTCGTGGGCTGGGTGATGCGCACGGAGCCGAGGTAGGTGCCGTTGGTGGAGCCGAGGTCCTCGACGAACCACTGGTCGCCCGCGGCGGCGACGCGGGCGTGCCGGGTGGAGACGTAGTCGTCGTCGAGGCGGATCGCGGCGTCGTTGCCCCGGCCGATGAGCAGCGGGGCGTCGGCGAGCTCCGCGCGGGCGCCGGCGTTCTCGCCCTCCACCACGAGCAGGTGCGTGGGCGCGCCGCGGCGGCGCCCGGCCTTGGGCGGCTTGGGCGCCCTGGTGGGACCGCCGGTCCCGCGGGCGGCCGCGGGCACCCGGGCCCCGAACATGTCGGAGCGGATCACCGAGATGGCCGACAGCACGAAGATCCACAGGATCGCGAGATAGGCGAGCCGGATGAGGAACAGCGTCAGCTCAGACATCGGCGCCGCCGTCGGTCGGGGTCAGGCGCACCTGCATCGTGGTGTGGCCGATGCGGACGGTGCTGCCGTCGCGCAGCGAGGCGCGGGCCATCCGGTGGCCGTCGACGAGCATCCCGTTGGTGGAGCCGAGGTCGTGCACCTGCACCTCGACCCCGGAGCCGCCCGACGGCGTCACCTGGAACTCCACGTGCCGGCGGCTCACCCCCGGGTCGTTGATGCGCACGTCGGCCTCGCTGCCGCGGCCGATGACGAGGCCGGGAGGGGAGAGGGGGTGGCGGGTGCCGTTGATCTCCAGCACCGCGCGCATCCGCCGGGACCCGGCGCCGGACGCCGCGCCGCGTGCCTCGCTGCCGGTCACCGAGGCCTGGGCCCGGCTGCGGATCCGGAAGCGTCCGGTCGTGAGGTCCTCGGCGGACTCGAAGGCGATCGCGACGGGCCCGGGGAAGACGTAGCCCTGGTTGTCGGCGTGCTCCTGGAGCTGGTCGGTCAGCTCCTGGGCCATCGCGTTGTCGTACGGCGCGAGGCGCTCGAGGTCGACCGGGGAGAGCTCGACGTGGAAGTCGTTGGGCACCAGGCGGCGGTCGCGGCTGAGGATCTGGGTGTTGTTGTCGACCTCGCGCTGGAGCGCCGCGGAGATCTCCACGGGCTGCACGGCGCTGCGGAAGGCCCGGGCGAACGCCCCCGAGACCAGCTGTTCCAGACGCTGCTCGAAGCGCTGCAGCCCACCCACTGCGTCTCCTCACGTCGGTCGACGTCGTGGCGCCCCGCGTGCACCACGACCGGCCCGACAGGGTGCGGGCTGCGACCGATGCTATCCGGGCCGGGTCGAACTCCTTGCCACCCAGCCCGTGCCGCAGCGCCCGGTTTGGGACAACTCCGCGCGCTGGGATAGCCTTCGACTGCTTCACGCGCGAGTGGCGGAATAGGCAGACGCGCACGGTTCAGGTCCGTGTGTCCGAAAGGACGTGGGGGTTCAACTCCCCCCTCGCGCACGCGTGGAACGCGATACCCACACGATGGCCATCAGCCCTCCCGGCTGGTGGCCTTCGCCGTCCCGGTTGCTCGCCCCTCAGCGCGAGCCCAACCCGGCCTCCCGGGCCCGGACGATCGCCGTCGGGCGGTCCCGGACGCCCAGCTTGGCGAAGATCGTGCTCACCCGGTTGCGGACGGTCTTGTCGGACAGGAACAGGCGGCGGCTGATCTCGGTGTTGTTGAGGCCGTCGGCCATCAGGGCGAGCACCTCGCGCTCGCGCTCGGTGAGCTCGGGGAACGGCTGGGCCGCGCCGCCGCCGGCGGTGAAGAAGGCGCGGAGGCGCGAGGCGACCTCGGCGCCGTACACCGCCTGGCCGGCGGCCACCGCGGAGACGGCCCGGTCGATCTCCTCCAGGCCCGAGCCCTTCAGCAGGTAGCCGAGCGCGCCGGCCTGGATGGCGGCGAAGACGGCGCTGTCGTCGGCGACCATGGTCAGCACGAGCACCTTGGCCCCCGCCCACTGGGCCAGCAGCCGGCGGGTCGCCTCGACGCCGTCGAGCTCGGGCATCTGGATGTCCATCAGCACCACGTCGGGACGCGCGCGCAGGGCGAGGTCGAGGCCCTCCTGGCCGTCGCCCGCCTCGCCGAGCACCTCGACGTCCAGCTCCTCGAGGAGTGCGCGCAGGCCCCTGCGGAACACCGGGTGGTCGTCGACCAGCACCACCGACGTCATCGGTCCGCCCCGCGATCCGGCAGCACGGCCTCGACGCGGGTGCCCCCGCCCGGTGAGGAGCTGACCGAGAAGGAGCCGCCGAGCTCGGCCGCTCGCTCCCGCATGCTGGCCAGCCCCACCCCGGGCGCCGCGACCTGCTGGTCGAAGCCGCGGCCGTCGTCGCTCACCAGGAGCCGGAGGCCCTCGGCGTCCTGCAGCAGCTCGACCTCCACCAGGTCGGCGCCCGCGTGCCGCACGGCGTTCGCCATCGCCTCCTGCGCGATGCGGTACGCCGCCACCTCGGTCGCCGCGGGCAGCCCCACGAGCGGGCCGCGGCCGCGGATGGTGATCCGGGTGGAGGAGTCGTGGTCGACCAGGACACCGGGGCCGGCCGAGCGGAGCGCACCCTCCAGCCCGAGCTCGTCGAGCGCCGGCGGGCGCAGGCCGGCCACGATCGCCCGCACGTCCTCGACCGCGGTGCGGGACTGCTCGACCGCTGCCTCGAGCAGCGCGTCGGCGCGCTCCAGGCGCGCGGTGCCGAGCGAGCGCCGCGCGGTGTCCAGGGTCATCGTGATCGCGGCGAGCTGCGGGCCGAGGCCGTCGTGCAGCTCGCGCCGCAGCCGGCGGCGCTCCTCCTCACGGGCGGCCACGATGGACTCGCGGCTGCTCTCCAGGTCCGCCGCGAGCGCCGAGGCGTGCAGCGCCGCGGTCAGTGGTCCGACGACCGCCGCCTGCACGGCCGGGTTGTGCACCAGCGTCTCGCCCGCGGCGTCCCGGGCCACGAGGTCGAGCCGCCCCACCACCTCGTCGTGCTGCAGCAGCGGCACCTGCACCGTGGCACCCACCGTGGCACCCACCGCGGTGCCCGCCCGCGCGAGCGCCGGCCTGCCGGACGCACCGGCGGGGTGCACCGCCACCGCGCCGGCGTGCAGCCGCCGCCGCAGCAGCTCGACCGAGTCCTGCAGGGCCTGCGCCGGTCCCGCCGCCCGGCGCGCCACGTCGGCGAGCTCGAGCTCCAGCTGCCGCGGGTCGAGGCGCTCGGGCAGCAGCAGCCGGTCCACGACGCGCTGCACCCGGATGCGCGCGGGGTGGAAGGCGAGGGCGACCGCGAAGGCCGCGGCGAACGACGTCGCGCTGCTGCCGTCGCCCAGCACGACCGCCGCCCACCCGGCCACGGCGGCGTACAGCACGGCTCCTCCGGCGAGGAGCACCGCCGCCACCGCGGTCCGGTTGACCAGCCGGTCGATGTCGTAGAGCCGGTAGCGGGTCGCGGCCACCAGCACCGCGCCGGGCACCAGGAGCACCGCGAGGGCCCGGACCTCCGAGGGTGCCAGCGCGGTGGCCACCAGGGTCCCGGCGACGCCGTACCCGAACCAGGCGACCTGACGCCGCTCGACGCCGGTCGCCCGCCGGGCCCGCACGACCAGTGAGACGAGACCGGCCAGGCTGAGCAGGACCGCCAGGGCGACGAGGCCCAGGCCCATCGGGGCCACGACCGCGTCCAGCGCGGGCACGCCGAGGGGGTTGGGCAGGTCCGGGTCGAAGGTGGTGCGGCGGGGCGCGACCATCGCGAGGACGGAGCCGCACGCCACCACGGCGTACGACGCGGTCGGCAGCCGTCGCCACCACCCGCCCAGCGGCCGGCCGTCGGGGACCACGGCCGGCAGCACCACCGCGATCAGGCCCAGGGCCGGCACCCAGGTCCACCCGGTCAGCCAGCCGGCGAGCGCGTGCACCGGCGAGGACGATCCCGCGCCGTGCAGGACCAGCGCGGTGGCCGCCGTGTAGACGCCGGCGAAGAGGGCCACGGCCGCCAGCAGGCCGCCCATCCGGCGGGCGCGGCGGTGGCGGGCCAGGGCCGCTGCCACGATCCCGAAGGACGGTGCGACCACCGGCTCGGGGGTCCGCAGCAGCCGCTCGAGCTCGCCGTCGAACGCGGCGACCGCGACGCCGGCCGTGCCCAGGAGCACGGCCAGCACCGCGGCGGTCCGCACGAGGACGGCGCCTCGCGCTGCGGCGTCCTCAGGCGACGGTGACGACACGAGGGGAGGATTCCACAGCGAGCGCCACCGTGGAGGGCTGACGCAGGATCTCGCGCGCGGCGCCCACGCTCGCGGCGACGAACAGCCAGTGCGCGTCCACGGGCCCGGCGTTGCGCAGGCCGAAGTCCACGACCAGGAACGCGAGCAGCGCCAGCGGGATCCAGCGGGCGACCGGGCTGCGCAGCAGCGCGATGGCGAGCAGGAGCAGTCCCAGCGCGCACCCGAGGAGGAACGGCAGCAGGAACAGCACCAGGAAGACCGGTGAGGACTGGATGGCCGCGATCGCCGTCGCGCCCGCCTCCCGGGTCCCGTCGGCGCTGAACGGCACCTGCGCCAGGTTGACGACGTGCATGCCGAGGAAGCCCCACATCCCGGCGAGCAGCAGGCCGCGAGCCGTCAGTGCGAGGCGGGGGGTGTGCTCCCGGGCCAGGCCGGTGAGCACCCAGAACGCCGCCGCCAGCAGCGGGACCGCGAGCGTCCCGACGACCGTCAGCGCGGCGTACGTCGGGCGATGGGCCGCGACCAGCGCGAGTGCCTCGGCGTGGTCCTCCGGCTGCGGCGGCAGCAGCATCCGCATGCCGATCGACTCGGCGGCGTTGGCGACCGCGGCGGTGACGACGAGCGCGGCCGCGATCCGCGGCCGACGAGCGACGATGTCGTGCTTGAGCATGATGTCCTCCAGTTCGGGGCGGCCCTGTGCCGCACGAGAACAGTGCGGCGGGACGTGTCCCGCCCACGAGGGAGCGGTGTCCCCAGGTGGCGGGGACCTCCCTCCTCTGTCCCCGGGCGGAGAGGAACCTCTGTCCCCGGGGCGATGTGCCGGGCGGCGCGGCGGCCGAGCATGGGA
The DNA here is from genome assembly GCF_902805925.1 of uncultured Nocardioides sp. Lineage (GTDB taxonomy): Bacteria > Actinomycetota > Actinomycetes > Propionibacteriales > Nocardioidaceae > Nocardioides. Next base: position 11,195 of record NZ_CADCUP010000039.1, on the reverse strand, counting down.
GGCATGAAGATCCCCGATCCCGTGGTCGCCGTGCGCGGCCTGACCAAGTCCTACGGCGGCCGCATCGTCGTCGACCACCTCGACCTCGACGTGCACGCCGGGGAGGTGGTCGGCCTGATCGGCGCCAACGGTGCCGGCAAGACCACCGCCGTCGAGTGCGTCCAGGGCCTGCGCCGGCCCGAGAGCGGCACCATCGAGGTCCTCGGCCTCGACCCCGTGCGCGACGCCGCCCGCCTGCGGCCGCTGGTCGGCAGCCAGCTGCAGAGCTCCGGCCTGCCCGACCGGCTGCGGGTGGGCGAGGCGGTCGAGCTCTTCTCCGGCCGCCGGGCCAAGGACGCCGACCTGCTGCTCGAGCGCTTCGGGCTCGGGCACCGCCGCCGCTACGCCTTCGGCACCATGAGCGGCGGCGAGCGGCAGCGGCTCTTCCTGGTGCTGGCCCTGCTGAACCAGCCGCGGCTGGTGATCCTCGACGAGCTGACCCAGGGTCTGGACCCCTCGGCCCGGCGCGAGGTGTGGAGCGCGGTGTCGCAGCTGCGCGAGGCCGGCACCACCGTCCTGCTGGTCACCCACGAGCTCGACGAGGCCGAGGCGCTGTGCGAGCGCGTGGTGGCCATGCGCGCGGGCCGGGTGCTCGACGCGGGCACGCCGGCCGAGCTCGTCGCGCGGCACGCGAGCTGGGCGACGGTGCGCTTCGCGCTCCCCTCCGGACGCCCCGACGAGGCGTTGGCCGCCCTGCGCCGCCTGCCCGGCGTCAGCGACGTCACCCGACACGGCGACCAGGTCGTCGTGCACGGCGCCCGCGCGGTCATCGCGCACACCGGCGCCTGGCTGGTCACCCGCGGCCGGGTCCCCGACGACCTGCGCGTCGAGGTGCCCGACCTCGAGACCGCCCTGCTCGCCCTGCTCGACGCATCGACCCACGACCTGACCGGAGCCGCCTGATGTCCACCGACACCCGGACCCACACCCAGACCCCGACCTCGACCTCGACGCACGACGCGACCCCGGCCGTCGGCGTACGCACCCGGCGGCACCGCTCCGCCACCCGTCGCCTCGTGGCGGCGGAGCTCCGGCTGCTCGGCCGCGACCCGATGACGCTGACCTTCGTGCTGGTCTTCCCCGTGGTGACCATGCTGATCATCGGCGGGTCCTTCGGCACCACCCCCGACGAGGCGTTCCCGGTGAACCCCTCGCACTGGTACGTCGCGTCGTACCTCACCGTCGTCATCGGCGCGACCGGCCTCATCATGCTGCCGGTCCACATCGCCTCCTACCGCGAGCGCGGGGTGCTCCGCCGGTTCGCGGCCTCCGGCTTCCCGCGGTGGTCCTTCGCCCTGGCCCAGCTCGTCGTCGGCCTGGTCGCGATCGCGGTCGCCGGGGCGCTGCTGCTGGCCGTCGCCGCGCCCGTGTACGGCGTGCCGGCGGTGGAGGACCCGGTGCGCGCCGCAGGCGGCCTGGTCGCCGGGTCGGTGGCGTTCGTCAGCCTCGGCGTGCTGCTCGGCACCCTGCTGCCCTCGGCGCGGGCGGCCCAGGCGATCGGGCTGCTGCTCTTCTTCCCCTCCTTCCTGCTCGGCGTCGGCGGACCGCCGCCCGCGGTGATGAGCCCGGCGCTGCGGAGCCTCTCGGACTGGCTGCCGCTGGCGATGGCCAACGAGGCGGTCCGGCAGCCGTGGCTCGGCCTGGGGAACGCCACCGGCACGCTGGCGGTCGTCGCCGGGCTGGCGGTGGCGGCGACCGCGCTGGCCGCCCGGCGCACGGCCCTGTGACGGTCCTGTGACGGTCGCGGTGACCCTTCCGGTGACCGTAGGGTCACCCACGTGACCGTGGAACGGACCGCGCGCGCGGCGGCCCCGCTCGCCGTCGCGCTGTTCGTCGTGGTCGGCGTGGTGCTCTCCGTGCAGCCGCCGGCGGTGGCCCTGGCCGGGGCGCTGCTCGCCCTCGGCGTCGCCGTGGTGCTCGCCGCGCGCGCGACCACCGGCTGGCCGCTCGCCGCCGGGACGCTGGTGGCGGCGGCCGGCGTGACGGCGGTCTGCCACACGCAGCCATCGAACCTCGGCTGGTTCGCGCTCTGCGTGCTCGCGGGCTGGTGCGCGCTGGCCGCGCCGACCGTCGCCGGCCTGGTCGTCGGCTGCCTCCTCAGCGCCGGCTTCGTGGTCCAGTGGCTGCTGCTCAGCGACGAGCCGGGGTGGGGCGCGTGGATCGCCGGGGTGCTGTTCACCGCGCTGTCCTGCAGCTTCGCCAGGCAGCAGCGGATCCTCCTCGACCAGCTGCGCGAGGCGCAGGCCGGGCTCGCCGACCGGGCCCGGGCCGAGGAGCGCGCCCGCATCGCCGGCGAGGTGCACGACGTCATCGGGCACGCGCTCACCGTCTCGCTGCTCCACGTCAGCAGCGCCCGGCTGGCCATCGACGACGACCCCGAGGAGGCCCGGGCGTCGCTGGAGGAGGCGGAGCGGCTGGCGCGCCGGAGCCTGGAGGAGGTGCGGGCGACGGTCGGGATGGTGCGGTCCGGGTCGGGGGACGTGGTCCCCCTGCCGGGCGCCGGCGACCTCGAGGAGCTCGTGGCGTCGTTCCGCCGTGCCGGCACCGCCGTCACCCTGGACGTCGAGGGCGACCTCGCGACGCTGCCGGCCACCACGGCCCTGGCGGTCCACCGGATCGTCCAGGAGGCGCTCACCAACGTCGCCCGCCACGCCGCCGGCTCCCGGGCACAGGTGTGCGTACGGGCCGGTGGTGGGAGCACCCGGGTGACCGTCGACAGCGACGGCGCCCCCGCCCGTCGTACGCCGGGAGGCACGGGGCTGCTGGGCATGGGGGACCGGGCGGAGGCGGTCGGCGGGCACCTGCGCGCCGGGCCCGCCGGGCAGGGGTGGCGCGTCGAGGCGGTGCTGCCGTCGTGACGGCGCCGGTGCGCGTGCTGCTGGTCGACGACCAGGAGCTGATCCGGGCCGGGCTGCGCGGCATCCTGCGCGCCCGCTTCGGCTTCGAGATCGTGGGGGAGCTGGCCGACGGTGCCCGTGTCGTCGAGACGGTCGCGGAGACCCACCCCGACGTCGTCCTGATGGACGTCCGGATGCCCGGGGTCGACGGGGTCACCGCCACCCGCCGTCTGCGTCAGGTCCCGAGCGCTCCACCGGTGCTGGTGCTCACCACGTTCGAGGACGACGAGGTGCTGGCCGGGGCGCTGCGGGCCGGGGCCGCCGGCTTCCTGCTCAAGGGCGTGCCGGCCGAGGACCTGCAGCGGGCGGTGCGCGAGGTGGCGGGCGGCGGCGCCTGGCTGGACCCGGCGGTCACCGGTCGGGTGCTGCAGGGCTACCGCGACGGCGGTCCGGTGACCGGTCGGGCCTCGGCACTCGACGTGCTCACCCCTCGCGAGCGCGAGGTGCTGGCTCTTCTCGGGGCCGGGCTCAGCAACACCGAGATCGCCGGACGCCTCGTCCTCGGCGAGGGCACCGTGAAGACCCACGTCGGTCACGTCTTCGCCAAGCTCGCCCTGCGTGACCGCGCCGCCGCCGTGGTGTGGGCCTTCGACCACGGGCTGGTGCGGCCGGGGGAGCGCTAGGTCGCTCGCGCGGGTGACCACACCCCCGCCTCTTGCCGGAGGTGGCACCCTGTGTCCCATGGCGTTGGATGCGGGGAAGCGGGCCAAGCGGGTGCTCGTCGAGGGAGCCGGCTGGCTGCTGGTGCTGCTGGGCATCGCGGCCTTGGTCCTGCCCGGCCCTGGCCTGCTGGCGCTCTTCGCCGGCCTGGCGCTGCTCTCCACGCAGTACTCCTGGGCCGAGAAGCGTCTCGAGCCCGTCAAGAAGGCCGCGATGCGCGCCGCCGCCGACAGCGTCGCCTCCTGGCCGCGGATCCTGATGTCCGTGCTCGGCGTCGCGGTGCTGGTGGCCATCGGCGTCGTGTGGGGGATCAGTCCTCCTGCGCCGGGATGGTGGCCCCTCGCCGACCGCTGGTGGCTGCCGGGTGGCTGGGGCACCGGCAGCTCGCTGATCGTCTCGGCGGCGATCGCCCTGGCGATGATCGTCTACAGCTACTTCAACTTCCGCGAGATCCGCCGGGACGAGGTCCGCGACGACCGGGCCGCGGCCGGCGCGACGGAGTAGCAGCCCGCCGCGCTGTGGGGTCGGGTGCAAGGCTGGGCCCATGGCTCACCCGCACCGGGCACGCGCTGCCCCCGTCAGCCCTCGCGACGGCGCGGGCGGGCGAGTGTCCGGGGACCGGTCCGGGTACCCCCGTGGAGTGGGCCGGTGACGTGGCGGCCGACGTACGCCGTCGTCCTGGAGGGCCCGTGAGCGCCGAGGTGGTCTCGCCCCGCACCGGGTCCGCGATCGCGCTGGTGCGCGCGTCGCACGCCGGCCCCACCGTGGCCGTCACGGTGCTCGCCGCCGCGCTCGCCGTCGCCGGTGGCCTCGGTCCCGGCCGGGTGGTGCTGGTGACCGCCGCCGTGCTCACCGGCCAGCTGAGCATCGGCTGGTGCAACGACCTGGTCGACCACGAGCGCGACCGGCAGGTACGCCGCAGCGACAAGCCGCTGGCCACCGGCGAGCTGCCGCTGCGCACCGTGCAGGTCGCCTGCGGCGTCGCCGTCGTCCTCACCGTGGTGCTGTCGCTGGCCTGCGGCCCGGGCGTCGGGCTCGTGCAGCTGCTCACGGTCGCCGCCGGCTGGGCCTACAACCTCGGCCTGAAGTCGACGGCGTTCTCCTGGGCGCCGTACGCCGTGGCCTTCGGCGCGCTGCCGGTCTTCGTCACGCTCGCCGAGCCCGGGGCCGGCCCGCCCGCTGCGTGGGTGCCGCTGGCCGGGGCGATGCTGGGGGTCGGCGCCCACCTCGTGAACGCGCTGCCCGACCTCGCCGACGACGAGGCCACCGGCGTGCGCGGCCTCCCGCACCGCCTCGGGCCCCGCTGGAGCCCGCGCGTGGCCGTCGCCGTGCTGGTGGCCGCCTCCGTGCTCATCGCGGTCGGCGCCGGCTCGGGCGTCTCCGCGGGATCGGTCGTCGCGCTGGCGCTGGTCGCCGCCCTCGCCGTCGCCGCGCTCGCGGGCAGCGGCCGCACCCCGTTCCGCGCCGCCGTCGGCATCGCCCTGGTCGACGTCGTGCTGCTGGTGGCGCTGCGGTGAGCGCGCCCGAGCAGTGGGACGTCGTCGTCGTGGGTGCCGGGCCCGCCGGCGCCACGGCCGCGATCGCGGCCCTGCGCGCCACCCCCCACGCCCGCGTGCTGCTGCTCGACCGCGACGACTTCCCCCGCGACAAGTGCTGCGGTGACGGCATCGCGCCGCACGCCCTCGACGTGCTGGCGCGGCTCGGGGTGCACGACGCCGTCGAGGGCTGGGAGCCGGTGCTCCGCCTCGACCTCTCCCACGGCGCCTCGTCGGTCGAGGGCCGGCTCGACCGGCCCGTGTGGGTGGTGCCGCGCGCCGTCTTCGACGCCGGCCTCGTGCGCCACGCCGTCTCGGCCGGTGCCGTGCTGGCCCGGCACCGGGTGCGCGACGTGGTGGTGGCCGACGGCCGGGTGGTGATCGACGGCCGGTTCGCCGCCCCCGTCGTGGTGGGCGCCGACGGTGCCCGCTCGGTCGTCCGCGCGGCCGCCGGGTCCCGGCTCGCCGGCCGGCGCGCGCTGGCCATCCGCGGCTACGCACCCACGCCGTCGGCCTGGCGGGGGCGCCAGCTGATCCGGTACGGCGAGCGGCGGCAGCCGTCGTACGCCTGGGCCTTCGACCGCGGCGACGGCCTCTCCAACGTCGGGTACGGCGAGCTCGACGCCCCGGGAGCGGGCCTGTCGCGGACGCTGCTCCTCGACGAGCTCGAGCGGATCATCCCCGGCGCCGGGGCCACGGGCTCGGACTGGCGGGCGCACCACCTGCCGCTGTCGGGCTGGGGTCGCGGCTCCTCCCAGCCCTCCGGGCCGCTGCTCCTGGCGGGCGATGCCGCCGGCCTGGTCAACCCGCTGACCGGCGAGGGCATCTACTACGCCGTGGCCACGGGTGCCGTGGCGGGCCGCGTCGCCGCCGAATCCGTGCGGGTGGGCCGTCCCGACCGCGCCGGTGCGCAGCACCGGGCCGAGCTCCGGTCGCTGCTGGGGCGGCACATGCGCCACACCTGGGCGGCGGCCCGGCTCTCCCGGCACCCCGCCGTCGTGGAGGCCGGCATCGGCGCGGCCGCGGGCCACCAGCGCGTCTTCGACGACCTGGTCGAGCTCGGGCTCGGCGACGGCCGGATCACCCCCCGGCTCGTCCGCGGGCTGGGTCGGCAGCTGGGCCCACGGCTGGGTCAGGGGCTCGTCCACCATCTCGGAGCCTCCCGCGTGGGAGCAGCGCCGGAGACGGCCACCATGAACAGGGAGATCTGACCATGCGCATCCTGTCCGTCCGCGGGGCCCTGCCGGAGCACCGCTACCCCCAGGCCCAGATCACCGACGCCTTCGTCGAGGTGGTGGGCGCCGGGGGCGCGCTCAACGAGCGCCTGCTGCGCACCTTCCACGCCAACGCCGGGGTGGACCACCGCCACCTCGCCGTGCCGCTGGAGGAGTACGCCGGCCTGCGGACCTTCGACGACGCCAACGACCGGTTCCTCGAGCAGGCCGTGGCGCTGGGCGCGCACGCGCTCGAGGACGCGCTCAAGGCGGCCGACCTGACCCCCAGCGACGTCGACCTGATCGTCACCGCGACCGTCACGGGGCTCGCGGTGCCCTCCCTGGACGCGCGGATCGCCGCGGTGGTCGGCCTGCGCCCCGACGTGAAGCGGGTGCCGATCTTCGGGCTCGGCTGCGTGGCGGGCGCGGCCGGGGTCGCCCGGCTGCACGACTACCTCGTGGGCCACCCCGACGACGTCGCGGTGCTCGTGGCGGTCGAGCTGTGCTCCCTGACCGTGCAGCACGACGACGTCTCCGTGCCCAACCTGGTGGCCAGCGGGCTCTTCGGCGACGGGGCCGCCGCCGTGGTGGCGCACGGCTCGCGGACCGGCGACCACGTCGCCGTGCTCGACAGCCGCAGCCGGCTCTACCCCGACTCCGAGCGCACCATGGGCTTCGACATCGGCGGCAGCGGGCTGCGCATCGTGCTGGACGCCCAGGTGCCCGCGATCGTGGGGCGCTACATCCGCGACGACGTCGAGGCGTTCCTCGAGGCCAACGGGCTGACCCGCGCCGACATCGGCTGGTGGGTGTGCCACCCGGGCGGCCCGAAGGTCATCGACTCCCTGCGCGACGCCCTCGAGCTCACCGACCACGACCTCGCCGTCACCCGCGCCTCGCTGGCCGAGATCGGCAACCTCTCCTCCGCCTCGGTGCTGCACGTGCTGGCCGACACCCTGGCCGAGCGACCCCCGCCGGCGGGCTCGCACGGCATGCTGATGGCCATGGGCCCCGGTTTCTGCTCCGAGCTCGTGCTGCTGCGCGCGCCGTCGGGAGGGGAGTCGTGACGACCCTGACGGCCTTCACGGTCGTGGTGGCGCTGGTCGCGCTCGAGCGGCTGGCCGAGCTGGTGGTCTCGAACCGCAACGCCGCCTGGAGCCTCGAGCGGGGCGGGCGCGAGTCGGGGCAGGGCCACTACCCGGTCATGGTGGTGCTGCACACCGGGTTCCTCGCCGCGATGCTGGTCGAGGCCTTCGCGCGCCGCCCGGAGGTCCCCCCGGCCCTCGCCTGGAGCATGCTCGCCGTCGTCGTCGCGGCCCAGGGCCTGCGCTGGTGGTGCATCCTCACCCTCGGGCCCCGCTGGAACACCCGCGTGATCATCGTGCCGGGGCTGGAGCCGGTGCGCTCGGGCCCCTACCGGCTCCTCTCCCACCCCAACTACGTCGCGGTGGTGGTGGAGGGCGTCGCACTGCCCCTGGTGCACGGGGCGTGGATCACCGCGCTGGTCTTCACCGTCGCCAACGCCGCCCTGCTGACGGTGCGGATCCGGGTCGAGAACCAGGCACTCGCCTCGCTGCCCCAGCCCGGCTCGAGGCTCGCCGGTGCGTGACGTCATCGTCGCGGGCGGGGGTCCCACCGGCCTGGCCACCGCCCTGTACGCCGCCCGCGCCGGCCTCGACGTGGAGGTCCGCGAGCCCCGCAGCGGCGACATCGACAAGGCCTGCGGCGAGGGGCTGATGCCCGGCGCCGTCGCCGACCTCGTCGAGCTCGGCGTCCGGCTCGACGGGCACCCCATCACGGGCATCCGCTACGTCGACGGCCGCAGCGAGGCGGAGGCCGCCTTCCGCTGCGGCCGCGGCATGGGGGTGCGGCGCACCGCCCTCCACGGCGCGCTGCGCGCCTGCGCCACCGCGGCCGGGGTCGCCACCACGGCCGCCGCCGTCCAGGAGGTGGTCGACCGCGGCGACCACCTGCTCGTCGACGGCGACCCCACCCGCTACCTCGTGGCAGCCGACGGCCTGCACTCCCCGGTGCGCCGGATGCTCGGGCTCGACGGCGCCCCTGGCCGCCAGCGCCGCTACGGCCTGCGGTGCCACGCGCAGATCGCCCCGTGGACGCCGTACGTCGAGGTGCACTGGGGTGCCGGCGGGGAGGCCTACGTGACGCCGGTGGGCGAGGACCTGGTCGGGATCGCGGTCCTCAGCGCCGAGCGCCGTCCGTTCGAGGACCTGCTCAGCGACTTCCCGGTCCTGGCCGGGCGGCTCGCCGGCCACCGGCTCTCCCGCGTGCGCGGCGCCGGGCCCCTGCACCAGCGGGTGACGTCCCGGGTGGCCGGGCGGGTGCTGCTCGTGGGGGACGCCGCCGGCTACGTCGACGCCCTCACCGGCGAGGGCATCGCGCTCGGCCTGGCGCAGGCGCGGGCCGCGGTCGCCGCCGTGCGCGACGACCGGCCCGACCGCTACGAGGGCGACTACCGCCGGCTCGGCCGGCGCCACGACCTGCTCACCCACTCACTGCTCGCTGTCACCAGCGTGCCCGTCGTGCGCCGCCGCATCGTCTCGGCCGCCCACCGCATGCCGGGACTGTTCGGGGCGGCCGTCGACCAGCTGGCGAGGCCCGCATGACCACATCCACCCCCGAGCTCGTCGTCCTGCTCTCCGAGGACGGCACGCCCATCGGCACGGCACTGAAGTCCGAGGTGCACCACGGCGAGACGCCCCTGCACCTGGCGTTCTCCTGCTACGTCTTCGACCGCGACGACCGGCTGCTGCTCACCCGACGCGCCTGGGAGAAGAAGACGTGGCCGGGGGCGTGGACCAACAGCTGCTGCGGCCACCCCGGCCCGGCCGAGTCCGTCGCCGACGCCGTCGTGCGCCGGGTCGAGCAGGAGCTGGGGGTGCGGGTGACCGAGCTGGAGCTCGTGCTGCCCGGCTTCCGCTACCGCGCGGTGATGGCCGACGGGACGGTGGAGAACGAGATCTGCCCCGTGTACGTCGCGCGCTGCGACGACCCGGCGACCCTCGCGCCGGACGCCGACGAGGTGGCCGAGCACGAGTGGGTCGACTGGACGTCGTTCCGCGACGACGTCCTGCACGGTCGCCGCGACGTGAGCCCGTGGTGCGTCGAGCAGGTCGAGGCGATGCCCGACCCGCTGCCGCTACGCCCCCCGGGCTAGCGCACCACGACGCCGCCGGCCGCCATCTCCACGAGCAGCACGCCGGGGCCGGCCACCGGCTCCGGGCCCGGTCAGACGGCCCAGCGGACCGACTCGTCGACCTGGTCGGCGAGCCCGGAGATCCCGCGCATCGCGGGGTGGCGCTCGAGGAGCGAGGTGACGGCGAAGGCGTACCGCGCGCTGGAGCGGACCCGCTGGTCCAGGCGCGGGTCGCCGGCGTCCGCAGGGTCCGGGAGGCTCGAGGCCGGGTCGTGTGCGTCCATGCACCCCACGATGGCGTGGCCGCGTTGCCTCCAGGTAGAGCCGACGTCAACGGCAGGTAAATCCGCGGCGCCCCCGGTCGGGCGGGACCGGGGCCGCAGCGGTGGTGAGGAGGCGGCTGCTCAGTCGCGCACGCAGCCGGCGGCGAGACCGACCTTCCTCAGGCCGGCGAGGTCGCCGGCACCGAAGAGGGAGCGGAACCAGCCGTTGCTCCACGGCAGGTTGTCGGTCGAGAAGTACATCAGCTGGGCGCGACCGGCCTCGTTGCGGTCGGTGTGCGCGAGGCCGAAGCCGTGGCCGAGCTCGTGGAGCAGCGTCATGCCCAGGGTGGCGCGACTGGGGGAGTCGAGCGCGATGTCGACCGCCTGGTTGGGGCTGCCCGGCACCGTGAGGTCGGAGTTGACGGTCACGCCGGTCTGCTTGACGCTCCACACCCGGCCCTTGCGGTCGCGGCCCAGGTCGAGCTTCACGATCTGGCTCACGGCCACGGCGCCGGCGAGCGCGGGGCGCTCGGACTGGCTCGCCCAGGCGATGATCAGGTCGGTGCCGCGGTCCATCGTGCGCCGTCCCTGCGGGATGGTGTGCGTGCGGCCGACGTACTTGAACCGCACGCCGGTGGCCTGGGTGAACTGGAAGAGCACCGAGTCGATGATCGGCAGCACACCGTCGCCGATGTCGTCGAGGTTGAGCTTGTAGCGGATGGGCTGGCACGGGTTGACGCGCTCGCGCAGGCCGTTGAAGCGCAGCAGGTTGTGGTCACCGGCGAGGCCTCGGGCGGTGTAGCTGGGCACCACGTTGACCCGGTGGGCCTCGAACGCGCGCCGGCTGTGCCTCCTCGTGGCGGGCGCCAGGACGCGGACCTTGTGCGTGCCGTACCAGTCCCAGGTGCCGTTGAAGGTGAAGGCGTTGTCGACCGCCTTGGTGCGCGCCAGCCGCTGCCAGCCCTGAGCGCCCTTGTACTGGAGGAGGAGAGGGCGCTTCCTCGCGCCGCTGACCGTGCCGCTGAGCGAGTAGCCCGTGCCGGAGCCCGACACCCAGGTGTCGGTCACCCAGGTGACGCTGCCCCTGGTCTGCTTGCGCTGCTGCTGCGCCTCGGCAGGCGTGCTCGTCACCGACACGGCCAGGAAGAGCGAGGTCAGCAGCGCGATCAGCGCGTGCGTCGTACGGCGACTGGACATGGGTCCCCCTCAGGACGTCAGGGCCTCGGGCCTGGTGTGCTACCCGGGCGGACGACGAGGACCCCGGACGCAGGGTACGCGACGCAGGTCACTCGCGGACCACCTCGAGAGCCCTGTGTTCCCGAGTCGCCGATACTGGCCCGCATGGCCCCGTCACGACCGCGCCGCCTCGCCTTCCTGCTCCTCCTGGTGCTGGCGCTGGTGAACGCCCCGGTGCTGATGTCGCTGGCGACGCA
>NZ_CADCUP010000038.1 GCF_902805925.1 uncultured Nocardioides sp. | reverse complement strand
CACCGGGGAGCATGGTGTCCTGCAAGGTGCGCACCAGGTCGACCACCTCGGCGTACTGCGTCTCGGCGCGAGCCGCACGGTCCTCCGCCGCGCGGCGGACGCGCACCCGCTCGGTGGCGTCCTTGATCTCGCACACCAGGCCGTCCACGAGGCCGTCGGCGTCGCGGAACGGCGCGATCGAGAAGTCGAGGAAGACCTCCACCACCTCGGGCGTGCCGCGCCCCACCTCGAACCTGAACTCGTGGTGCTCCAGCGGCTCCCCGGTCTCGTAGGCGCGCTCGTAGATCTCGTAGGCGCGCTGACCCGCGGCCTCGGGGAAGGCCTCCCGCAACGGCACTCCCATCAGCTGGTCCCGGGCGAAGCCCGCGCGCATGGCCGCGTTGGCGGCGGTGACCGTCAGCTCCGGGCCCTGCAGGACGATCGTCATCGAGGGCAGGTGCTCGAAGCCGGCGAGGGCGGCCCCCACGTCACCGAAGGCGTCCGGGGTCTCGTGCACGGGCTCTCCCAGCTGTCGTCCGAACGTCGATCCGTGCTCGGTGCCCCGGCACCGGCGGCCTCAAACGCTGCGCCCTCGACCGCAGGGCCGGGGAGCGCGCTGTCTCAGAGCACCCGGCGGAGCGCGTCGATCGCTCCCCGGAGGTAGGCCTCGACCACCTCGGCGTCGGCCGGCGAGAGCGACCGGTCCAGCGCGAGCAGGGCCGTGAACATCGGCATCAGGTGGCCGATCACCTCGGCGCGCCCGGAGTCGGTGATCAGCACCTCGGTACGCCGTCCGTCGGAGGCGTGCGGGCGGCGTACGACGTGCCCTCGGGAGACGAGCCGGTCGACGATGCCGGACGACGCGGCGGTCGTCACGCCGAGGTGCCGGGCGATGTCGGCCGGTCCCACCGGCGATCGGGTCAGCAGCTCCAGCGCGTCGAGCTCGCTCTCGCTGAGCCCCGCACGCCGGGCGATGGTCGGCCCCACGTGGGCCGAGAGCTGGAGCAGCTCGCGCAGCGCCGTCAGCGTGGGCGTGCGCAGCGCCTCCTCGGGGGAGGAACCGGCTTGCGCCTCGGCGGAACCTGTAGGATCATTCATCAACTTAGCAATCTAGTTAGTAACCAACTGACAGACACCTAGAGTAACCGGAGCCCGCAGCCATGGACAGTACGCCGACCAGGAACCGCCGCCTCACGATCTGGCTCGTGCTCGCGGTGGCCGTCGCCGGGGCGTTCGCGGCGCTCGCCCTCATCGGCGAGGCGACCCTGGAGCCCCAGCCGACCGACGCGCTGCCGGTGGATGCCGACAGCACGGTGGTGACGCAGCTCCAGGCCCAGCTGCCGCAGGGGGACAGCTCGGCGGCGGTGCTGCTCTTCACCTCCGACGACGGGCTCCCTGCCGACGGGCTCCGGTCGCTGCAGGCGCTCGCCGACGAGGTGGGTGTGCAGGGCGAGCTGGTCCCGAGCCAGGACGGCACCGCGGCGTTCGGCCTGGTCACCATCGAGGAGCAGGGCGCCACCGCCGTGGCCGACCGCGTCGGCTCGATCCGCGACGCCCTCGCCGAGGGGGTCCCCGACGGGGTCAGCGCCGAGGTGACCGGGCCGGCGGCCATCGAGGCCGACCTCGCCGCGGTCTTCGACGGCGCCGACGTCAGCCTGCTGCTGGCCACCGCCACCGTCGTGGCGCTCCTGCTGCTCATCACCTACCGCAGCCCGCTCCTGTGGCTGGTCCCGCTCACGGTGGTCGGCGTGGCCGACCGCGTCGCCGCTGCCATGGCCACCCAGACGCTCGCGCTGGTCGACATCGCGTGGGACGAGTCGACCGTCGGCATCCTCTCGGTGCTCGTCTTCGGCGCCGGCACCGACTACGCGCTGCTGCTCATCTCCCGCTACCGCGACGAGCTCAAGCAGCACGCCGACCGCTTCCACGCCATGCGGCGCGCCTGGCGCGGCACGGCGGAGGCCGTCGTCTCCAGCTCCACGACCGTGGTCGTGGCGCTGCTGACGCTGCTGCTGTCCTCCTTCCCGACCACCCGCGGCCTCGGCGTGGCCTGCGCCGTCGGCGTCGTGATCGCCGCCGTCGCCGCGCTCGTCGTCCTGCCCTGCGCACTGCTGGTCTTCGGCCGCTGGATCTTCTGGCCGCTGGTGCCCCGGGTCGGCCAGCCGACGCTGGTGGAGTCCCGCTCGGTGTGGCGTCGGGTCGGCAACGCCGTCGACCGCCGGCCGACCGGCGCCGTCCTGGGCGCGCTGGTGGTCCTGGCGCTGCTGGCGGTCGGCGTCACCCAGATCTCGACCGGGCTGCGCCAGGCCGACCAGTTCCTGGAGAAGCCGGAGTCGATCGCGGCCGGCGAGCGGCTCGCCGAGTCGTTCCCGGCCGGCTACACCGACCCCACCGTGGTGCTCACCCGGGCCGACGCGGCGCAGGTGCAGCAGGTCGTCGAGGGCGTCGACGGGGTGGAGTCCGTGCGCCCCGGCGCCGAGGGCGACGGGCTGGCCCAGCTCGACGTCGTCCTCTCCTCCGCCGCCGGGAGCGCAGAGTCCGGGGCGACCATCGAGCGGCTGCGCGACGCCACCGGCGGGCTCGGCGAGACCTGGGTCGGCGGCACGGAGGCCGCGGAGATGGACGCCGCCGACGCCAGCGCCCGCGACCGGCTCGTCGTCATCCCGCTGATCCTCGCGCTCGTGGTGCTGGTGCTCGTCGGGCTGCTGCGCTCCGTGGTGGCGCCGCTGATCCTGGTCGGCACGGTCGTCGCGACGTACTTCGCCAGCCTGGGCGCCTCGTGGTGGCTGTTCACCCAGGTGTTCGGCTTCGACCGGCTCGACGTGGGCGTGCCGCTGCTGGCGTTCCTGTTCCTCGTGGCGCTCGGCGTCGACTACAACATCTTCCTGGTCACCCGGGCCGCGGAGGAGGCGGGGGAGCACGGCACCCGCCAGGGCATGCTCCGCGCGCTGACGGCGACGGGTGGTGTGATCACCAGTGCGGGCATCCTGCTGGCGGCGGTCTTCGCCGTCCTCGGGGTGCTGCCGTTGGTCGTGCTGGCCCAGCTCGGCGTGGTCATCTGCGTGGGCGTCCTGCTCGACACGCTGCTGGTCCGCACGGTGCTCGTCCCGGCCATCGCGGTGCGCATGGGCGACCGCTTCTGGTGGCCCCGGCAGCTGGACCGCCGTGGCAGGATCGGGGCATGAGCGACGTCAACGTGCGCAACAACCCCGAGCAGCACCGCTACGAGGCCGTGGTCGAGGACGAGGTGGCCGGCTTCGCCGCCTACGAGCTCGCCGAGGGCCGCATCACCTTCACCCACACCGTGGTCGAGGACCGGTTCGAGGGCCAGGGCGTGGGGAGCGCGCTGGCGAGGTCGGCTCTCGACGAGGTGCGTGCCGACGGCACCCGCGCCGTCCGGCCCCAGTGCTCCTTCATCAAGGGGTGGATCGACAAGCACCCCGACTACGCCGACCTGGTGACCTAGTCCGGTAGCACACCACGGGCCTCAGGGGCGTTCGAGCTCCGCCAGCAGGCCGCTCACCGCGACCTCGTCGCTGGCCGTGCCGGTGTGCGGCGCGGCGAACCACGCGGCGTACTGGTCGACCTCGTCGAGCCGCCACTCCAGGTCGAACAGCTCGACCATCGGGGGGTGCGGGTCGACCAGGTCGGCGCGGCCGGCATCGACGAACCCACGCAGGTCGCGCTCGCGTGGCGCCACCTTGAGCGACTCCCAGTCGACGAGCACGGCGCGGCCGTCGGGCAGCCGCACCTGGTTGCGGGTGTGCGGCTCGCCGTGCGTCGGCACCCAGCGGCGCGTGCGCGCCTCCTCGGCGAGGCGGTGGTAGTCACGGGTCCACCGGGCGACGTCGTCGAGGTGGCGGAGCAGCGCCTCGCGGGCGGTCGGGCCGTGGGGGCCGGTGTCCCACGGCACGGCGAGCCGATCGCGCAGCCGGTCGGCGAGGTCGGCGGGGACCAGGGGCCTCCACACCGGTGTCCCGGCGGGGGCAGCCGCCTCGTGCAGCCGCCCGAGCACCACCGCGTCGCCCTCCAGGTCGGTGAGGGGGCCGTCGCCGACCGCCGGGCCGGGCAGCCACGGCGTCGCGCTGAGCGCGCCCGCGCCGAACGCCACGACGTACGGCACGAGGGGTGCGACGACGAAGTCGAGGCGCTCGGCCAGCGCCGCGGCCGAGGAGTACGCCGCCCGCAGGCCGGCCAGGTCGTGCCGCGCGCCGAGGGAGTCGAGGGTGACGAAGAGCGCCGGGCCGCCCGGGCCGTCGGCGCGCCAGTGGTGTGCACCGAAGCCGACCGGCAGGTGCGTCACCGCCACGGCTCCGGGGAGCCAGTGCCGCCTCACCGCGGCCAGGACGTCGGCGGGGGCGACACCGACCGGTGCCTCCCTCATGCCGGGGCGTGCCCGAGAGTCCGCATGGCGCGAACTGTAGTGCCGGCCGCGGGCCCTGTCGCCGCGATCTCCGCGCTGGCCGCGTGGGGTCTCCCGACGCCCGGAAGCGCATGACATGCTGCCTTGCATGAGGCCGCAGGTCGTGGCGCATCGGGGCGCGAGCCACGACAACCCCGAGCACACCCTCGGTGCCTACCTGCGTGCGCTCGAGGTCGGCGCGGACGCCCTCGAGTGCGACGTCAGGCTCACCGCCGACGGCCACCTGATCTGCGTGCACGACCGCGACCTGCGGCGCACGGCGGCGAGCAAGGGCGTCGTCTCCACGATGCGCCTCGCCGACCTCGACGAGCTCGACTTCGCCTCGTGGAAGAACCCCTTCGCCGACTTCGACGACGAGGCGCCCGACCGCGACGAGCGCCTCGACAAGGTGCTCACCCTGCGCACGCTGCTCGAGACCGTGGCCGACTTCGACCGGCGCGTGGAGGTGGCGATCGAGACCAAGCACCCGGTGCGGTACGGCGGCCTCGTCGAGCGGCGGCTCGTGGAGATGCTGCGCGACTTCGGCTGGGACCGCGCCGGCTCGCCCGCGCGGGTGATGAGCTTCTCCTACCGCGCCCTGCAGCGCACCCGCCGGCTCGCGCCCGGGATGGACGTCGTGATGCTCATCGACAAGAGCCACCACTGGCCGGCGCTCAAGCCCGTGGTGGGCGACGACTGGATCCTGGGGCCGGGCATGGGCGCGCTGCGGGAGAACCCGTCCTTCGCGGCCAGGATGGCCAGGAACAAGCGGCCGGTGCACGTGTGGACCGTCAACACCGCCGACGACCTGCGCCTGTGCCAGGACCTCGGGGTGCGAGCCGTCATCAGCGACCGCCCGGCCTACATGCTGGAGCTGCTCGACAGATAGGTTCGCCCGCATGGCGAAGAAGTCCCGCACCCGCTCCCAACCCACCGCGACCGCTCCCGGCGAGGTCGGCCCCCGCCAGCCGTGCCCGTGCGGGTCCGGCAAGCGCTACAAGGCCTGCCACGGCTCGGCCGACGGCGCCGCCGCGGCGTACGTCCGCCGGCCGTTCCAGGGCATGCCCGGCGAGTGCGACGTCATCGCGCTGCGCGAGCTGGTGCCGGCCGCGACCGCGCCGCTCACGCTGAGGGACGGAGGTCGCACCGTCCGGCTCGCCAGCCTGCTGCCGATGGCCGCCCCCGCGATGGTGCGCGCGTCCGGCGAGGTGTGGCTCGGCCTCCAGGTCCAGCACCAGTACGGCGACCCGGCCCGCGACCTCGCGGCGGTGCTCGAGAAGGCGCTGGGCACCCAGGAGCCCGGCATCGTCGGCCTCACCTCGGCCCCGGGCGAGGGGCCGCGCCTGCAGGACCTCCTCGCCGACCAGTCGCTCGAGGTGACCGTGCACGACGGCTTCGGCTACTGGATCGACGACGTGGACGACCCTGACTCCGCCATGCAGGCCGCCCTGGAGCAGGCCAACGGCGCCGCGTCCCCGACCGCGCGGCTGCGCGGCGTCGAGGCGGCGTACTGGACCGACGTCAGCACCAAGGAGCACCTGCGCTGGGTCATGCCGCACCCCGAGGACGCCCTGCTCGACGCCCTCGCCCGCCTGCACGCGGCCGGCCAGGACCGTCTCGTCGAGGACTCCCGGCTGGTCGGCATGTTCCGTGCCCACGGGCTGCTCACCCCGGTGTGGGACCTGCCGCTCGGCACGGGCGCCGAGGCGCTCGAGGAGCCGGCGGCGGCGTTCGGCGCGGCGCTGGACGACGCCCTCGCCGACAGCTCGGACCTCACCACCGAGCAGCGCTCGGCGCGCGCCGGGCTCGCGAACCGTCAGGTGACGCTCCGCTGAGCGGACGCCGCGTCGGCTCGAGGCGAGATTTGTGGTGCGGATCTCCGGCGTGCCGGTTGCCCGGGCCGGGGTCGCGGCGTAGGTTTTCGGCAAGGCCCGGTCGTTGTTGTTTCCCCCGTCAACAGCGGCCGGGCTCTTTCATGCCTGCTGCGCGGACCATGCCCTTATCATCGTCAGATGACGATGACAAAGACGGGTGGCGCTGACGCCGGGGTGCGGCCCACCGACGGATTGACCGCTGCCGCATGCCTGTTCCACGGCTTCGCCGACCCGTCCCGCATCGCCATCCTGCGGCACCTCGCCCTCGGCGAGCACCGGGTCGTGGACCTCACCGCACACCTCGGCCTCGCCCAGTCGACCGTGTCGAAGCACCTGCAGTGTCTCCGGGACTGCGGGCTGGTCGCCGCCCGCCCAGAAGGCCGGGCAACCGTCTACTCGCTGAACCACGCCGAAGCGCTGATGGACCTGTGGGTAGCAGCCGAACGGCTCCTCGAAGCGACCGGCGACGCCGTAGCCCTGTGCCCCAGCTACGGCACCGCCACCCTCGAGAACCTCTGATGACCACCAACCACACTCACGCTTCGACCTTGACCGTCGAAGACCGGGCAAGGCTCGGCAAGCGAGCACAGCTCCTCGCCGGAACGTCGGTCGCCTACAACGCCATCGAAGCCGTCATCGCCATCACTGCCGGACTCGTCGCCGGGTCGGTGGCGCTCATCGGCTTCGGGCTCGACTCCATCGTCGAGGTGTCGTCAGGGCTCATCATCTTGTGGCAGTTCCGCCACCCTCTCCCTGAGACGCGAGAGAAGCAGGCGCTGCGACTGATGGCGCTCTCGTTCTTCGCGTTGGCGGCCTACGTCACGTTCGAGTCCGTCCGAGCGTTGCTCAGTGACCACAACCCAGACGCCTCACCCGTCGGCATCGGGTTGGCGGCAGCGTCGCTGGCCATCATGCCGTTCCTGTCCTGGGCGCAACGCCGTACCGGCAGGGCGCTCGGCTCCAACGCCGTCGTCGCCGACTCGACCCAGACCCTTCTCTGCACCTACCTGTCCGCTGTCCTGCTGGTAGGCCTCGTTCTCAACGCCACCCTCGGATGGTCGTGGGCCGACCCCATCGTCGGGCTCATCATCGCTGCCGTCGCGGTCAAGGAGGGCCGCGAAGCATGGCGCGGGGAAAGCTGCTGCGGCCCCATCGGCGCGACCGGCCACGGACACGAGGACAGCGACGAGGCGTGCGGGTGCTCCGACGGCGGGTGCTCCGATGGTTGCTGCACACCCAAGGGCGGCGGCTCGACCCCCGTGAACGACGTTGAGGTGTTCCAGATCGGTGGCCTCGGAGGTGGGGAGCAGTGATCGTCGCGGCGCTCGTCCTCCACGCGCTCCACCTTGCGGTCGGGGTGGCGGCAACGGTACTCACCCAGACTGAGATGGGCACCAGCTGGCGCATCGGCGTCGACGACACCGAACGCACCGACGTCCCAGCCTGACCTCGCACCTTCCTCAGGAAGCGAACATGAGCACCCAGGCGCCAAGCGGTCTGTCGCCATCATCGGCGCTTCTGCCCTCGTCCTCATCGGCCTCCTCGCCTTGCAGGCGTTCTCGGACGAACCGGAGGAGCCGGTCGCGGCCGGCGAGTCCCAGCTGATCCGCTCCGACAGCCACACATCTTGGGCGAGAAGGCCGACACCGAGGTGACGTTCGTGGAGTTCCTCGACTTCGAGTGCGAAAGCTGCCTCGCCGCCTATCCGGCGGTGGAGGAGCTCCGCAGGGAGTACGAGGGGCGGGGTGACGTTCGTTGCCCGCTACTTCCCGATGCCGGGCCACTTCGACGCCGAACGTGCCGCCCGCGCGGTGGAGGCCGCTGCCCAGCAGGGCGCCCGGCCTCGACATGGACCAGTCGAGGCCGACTACGACGACCCCGCCACCCTCGACCGGATCACCAAGGACGTCGAGGACGGGCAAGCCCTCGGCGTCCAAGGGACCCCCACCTTCTTCGTCAACGGCGAACAGCTGCAGCCCCGCTCCTCCGAACCGACGCATGGTCGTATGGGCAGTCGTCATGCCAACGTTCTGGTACGTCACCCTGACCAACCTCACCCCAGGGCCACCTCGGCGCATCACTGCGCGACAGCGCCGTCACACAGTCGATGGCGCGCAACCACGCCGTCATCTCACCGTCGCCTACCTGGCCGTCGTCGCTCTCATCACGCACAGGTTCTGGGACTACTGGAGCACGCTGGTCGGCTGAATCTCCCGAGCGAGCTCCAGCCCCCCGCGGCGCTACCGGACACAGCCGCTTCCGGAGCAGGTGGCGAAGGCGGTGAGCCGGTTCGGCCCGGGCTTGGAGCGCCGGCAGCCACCGCTGGTTCTGACTGGTGATGGTGGTGTCACTGGTTGCTGGAACGTTCGTACAACGGGCGTTGTACGAACGTTCCAGCAACGGGGCGGACCCCTAGCGGTGGACCCGCGTCACCCAGTAGTCGGTCGTCGCAGTCGGCTCGGTCCCGAAACGGGCGTTCGGCAGGTAGAGCGACCGACCGAAGCGGGCCACGGTCGTCGGCACGTCGAAGTCGTCGGAGCTGATGGTGCGCCGCAGGGTGCCGGACGTGCCACTCCGGTCGAGCCGGATCACGGCCACCGTGTTGAGGCGGTTCTGCACGACGTACAGCGTGCGGCCGCGGCGCAGCAGCCCGTCGCCGTTGGTGACCGCGTACCCGCCGAGGTCGACCTTCCTCGCCACGCCGGTGAACGGGCCGACCCGGTAGAGCGCGCCCTCGGTGGAGTTGACGACGATCAGCCTGCGCCCGCGGGGCGTGGTCTCGATGCCGTTGGCGCCGAAGCCCGCCGGCTGCACCCACGCGCCGGTGAGCGGGACGACGGTGAAGTCGTCGGCGGGGGCACCCCTGCGGCCCAGCGCGACCCGGTAGAGAACCGGCTTCGAGGAGTCGGTGAAGTAGGCGTGGCGCCTGGTCAGCACCACGTCGTTGACGAAGCTGCCCTCGGCGCTGAACGTCCAGTCGGCCACCACCGCACCTGTGCGGGTGTTCACCACCTTGGCGGTACCCGAGTCGCCACCTGCCGCGAAGAGCCGGCCACGCCGGTCGAGGGCGAGTCCGGCGGCCGGCGAGCCGTCGCCCTCGCTGATCACGCGGCCGCGGCCCGTACGCAGCGACGCCTGGTAGATGTCGCCGTCGGCCAGCGAGCCGAGGTACGCCGTCGGGCCGCCCCCGATGGCGATGCCCTCGGGCTGGAAGCCGTCGGGCAGCTCGATGCGGCTCGGGAAGGGCTTGGTCGGCTTCGGCCGGGCCTCGCCCGCGGTGGCCGTCGGCACGAGCAGGGCGCCGGCGAGCACGCCGGTCAGCAGTGCGGGGAGCAGGGTGGTGGCGAGTCGCCGGTTGGTCGTACGGAGCATCGGTGCTACCTCCTGGGAGAGCGGACCTCGAACGTACTCCCGCAACCCCACCTGCGGTCAGGGGTCACTGACCCCGCCACGGCTGCGCAGGAGCCCCCCGTCCCAGACGCCATTGTGGTGCGTGGGCCTCTCAGGTCGTCGGCAGCGGCGCGCGAGAGATCGGGCAGCTCATGCAGCGCGGACCACCACGTCCCGACCCGAGCTCCGAGCCGGCGATGCGCACGACCTCGATGCCGGCGTGCTCGAGGCGGTCGTTGGTCTCGTCGTTGCGCTCGTAGGCCACGGCCACCCGCGGCGCCAGCGCGAGCGTGTTGTTGCCGTCGTCCCACTGCTCGCGCTCGGCGGTCACCGGGTCGAGGCCGGTGTCGATCTGGTGCAGCGTGTCGATCTCCATCGCCTTGGCGGCGGCCACCAGGAACGGCTCCCCGCCGGCCACGAGCAGCTCGCCCGGCGCGCCCTGCGTGACGGCGTACGCCTGGAGGGAGTCGGCGACGTTCGGGTACATCACGATCTTGTCGCTGTCGACCATCGTGCACACGGTGTCGAGGTGCATCGTGGCGCGCTCCTGCGCGATCGGCACGGCGAGCACGGTGTGCGCCAGGCCGGCCTCGAAGACACCCCGTGCCAGGCGCTCGGCGCCGGCCGGCGTGGTGCGCTCGCCGACGCCGACGGCGATCACGCCGGGACCCAGCAGCAGCACGTCGCCGCCCTCGACGCTCTCGTGGTGCCAGCCGTGGATCGAGGGGGTGCCGGCGAAGCGCGGGTGCTCGGTGTAGATCAGCTCGGTCAGCTGGGTCTCGCGGCGGCGGGCCGGCATCGCGAGGCTGGTGATCGCCACCCGCTCGCCGATCCAGACGCTGGAGTCGCGGGTGAAGAGCAGGTTGGGCAGCGGGTCGATGAGGAAGTCGTCGTCGGCGAGGAGGCTGGTGACCAGGCCGTGACCGCCGCGGACCTCGTCGTTGCGCAGACCCGCGGTCAGCACGTGGGCGAGCTCCTCGGGGGAGAGCTCGTGCATGAACCCGAGGAGGTACTGCGCCATGGTGTCGCCGAGGTGCAGCGTGTTGGTCACGCCCCCGATCGCCACGTCGCGGGCGTGCTCGCCGGCGAGCGTCTCGATGAGCAGGTCCGTCAGGTAGAGCACCTCGACCCCACGGTCCCGCAGCGCCTGCGCGAAGGCGTCGTGCTCGTCCTGCGCGCGGCTGACCCACGGGATGCCGTCGAAGAGCAGCTTGTCGTTGTTGCGAGGTGTCAGCCGCTTGAGCTCGGGTCCGGGGCGGTGGAGCATGACCGTCTGCAGCACGCCGACCTCGCTGTCGGCACCGTGGGGGTGGACCATGCGCCGGAGCCTAGTTGCCGCGCTCCGGCGGGGGCCACTCGGCGCCTGCGTGCGAACGTGCCCGCCACTCCTCGGCGAGCACGGCGTACTCGAAGGAGTCGGTCCACTCGCCCTTGGACCAGAAGTCGCGGATCTTGTGCGCCTCGCGCCGCATGCCCAGCCGCTCGCACAGCGCGGCCGAGCGGTGGTTGCGGGCGTCGAGGAGCGCG
>NZ_CADCUP010000037.1 GCF_902805925.1 uncultured Nocardioides sp. | reverse complement strand
ACCCGGCCCTGGAAGTAGACGTCGTCGCCGTACACGATGCCCGGCTGGCTGACGGTGAGCTCGGTGACGGTGGTCAGGTTGTCGGTGGCCTGGGCAGGCGCGCTGACGGCGAGCGGGGTGACACCGAGGAGACCGGCGGAGACCAGGCCGGTGATGAGGCGGGGCATGCGCATGGGAGCGATGTCCTTTCGTCGGGCGGGTGGCCCGGTACGGGGGGAGTGGAGCAGACGGGGCGGAACCTACCCCGGCGACCTCGCCGCCAAACCGACGGATCCGCGGGGGTGCCAACGTCGTACGCCGCCCCGTGAGAGGCTGCTCGCCGTGACCACCGATACCCCCACTGCCGACCTCACCGACGACCACGCCTTCGCCGTCTGGGCCGCCGAGCAGGCCGGCGCCCGGCTGCTCGAGGTGCGGGCCCAGGGACTGGAGGGCCGCGAGCTCAAGAACGCCGGCGACGCCGCCGCGCAGGAGCTCCTCGCCCGGCTGCTGGACGAGCACCGTCCCGAGGACAACGTCCTGTCCGAGGAGGCCCGCGACGACAAGTCCAGGCTGACGGCGAGCCGGGTCTGGATCATCGACCCGCTCGACGGCACGCGGGAGTTCTCCGAGCCCCCGCGCGACGACTGGGCGGTCCACGTGGCGCTGTGGCAGGACGGCCAGCTGACCGCCGGTGCCGTCGCCCAGCCCGCCCTGGGGGAGACCTTCAGCACCGCCGCGCCGCGCCAGGTGCCCGCGCGCACCTCCGAGCGCCCCCGCATCGCGGTGTCCCGCAGCCGTCCGCCCGCCTTCGTCGAGTCGCTCGCCCAGCAGCTGGGCGCCGACCTGGTCCCGATGGGCAGCGCGGGAGTGAAGGTGATGAGCGTGGTGCGCGACGTGGCGGACGCCTACGTGCACGCAGGTGGCCAGTACGAGTGGGACAACGCCGCGCCGGTCGCGGTCGCCCGCGCCGCCGGGCTCTTCTGCTCGCGCGTGGACGGCTCGGAGCTGGTGTACAACAAGGACGACGTCTCGCTGCCCGACCTCATCGTGTGCCGACCCGAGCTCGCCGACGAGATCGTGGCGTTCGTGCGCAGCCACGGCACCGACTGAAGCGACGGTGGTCGCCCACGTGCTGCTCGACGCCGACGGGGTCGTGCAGTCGGTGCGCGGCGGGTGGTGGCCCACGCTGGCCCGGCTCGCCGGGGACCGGGCGGTGGAGCTCACGACCCTGATCGACCGGCTCGAGGTGCCGATGCTGGTCGGCGGTGACTTCCCGGCCGTCCTGCGCGCCGCGATGGCCGAGCGCTTCCCCGACCTGGGCTTCGACGAGGCGTACGCCGCACTGTGGCTCTCGGCCGAGGTCTCGCCCGCCACGGTCGCGCTCGTGCGTGTCCTCCGGGCCGGTGGTCACGGCGTCCACCTGGGCACCAACCAGCACGCCCGGCGCGCGTCGTACATGAAGGGAGAGCTCGGGTACGGCGACCTGTTCGACTCCTGCTTCTACTCCTGCGACCTCGGCCTGGCCAAGCCCGACGTCGCCTTCTTCGAGACCGTGGCGCGCGAGCTGGGCGTGTCGCCCGCGGACGTGCTGTTCGTCGACGACAGCGCCACGAATGTGCGCGGGGCGCAGGCGGCCGGCATGGCGGCGGTGCGGTGGCAGATCGAGGACGGCCCGGAGGAAATCCGGTCGCTGCTGCTCGCCCACGGTGCCACGCTGGCCCCATGACCTCCTTCGTCTCGCACACCAGCATCGACTGCCGCGACGCCTACGCGCTCTCGGAGTGGTGGAAGCACCTGCTCGGCTACACCGACGTGCCCGGCGACCCCAACGAGCCGGGCCACGAGGAGTGCATGGTCCTGGACCCGGAGACCGGCCACAGCATCCTCTTCATCGAGGTGCCCGAGGAGAAGTCGGGCAAGAACCGCGTGCACCTGGACCTGCGTCCGCGCTCGGGCACGCAGGCCGAGGAGGTCGAGCGGCTCCTGTCCCTGGGCGCCGCCGAGGTCGCCGACCGGCGGGGCATCCACGGGCCGGGCACCGGCTGGGTGGTGCTCGCCGACCCGGAGGGGAACGAGTTCTGCATCCTGACCTCGGAGGCGGAGCTCGCGGCGAGACGGCAGTGACGCGGACGCCGACCGTCCGCTACCTCGGGTAGCGTCCGGCCACGGAATTCACCGGTCGGCGAGGTGCAGGACCTCGTCGTCAACGGGGTCGACGTGACGCCCTTCGTCGAGGCCGAGCTCGACCGGCGTGACCCCGACCGGGCGAGGATGCGGCCCACCGACCCCGAGGGTTTCCGCGAGGCGTGGGACGTCGTGGAGCGGCTCTGGGCCGGCACCATCGAGCGGGCCCGGACGCTCGACCCGCGGCTCCGGCACGCGTCGGTCGACGGTGAGTGGTCGTTCGTCGAGACGCTGCGCCACCTGGTCTTCGCCACCGACGCGTGGGTACGCCGCGGCGTGCTCGGCGATCCCTCGCCCTGGCACCCGCTCGGCCTGCCGTGGGACCAGATGCCCGACACTCCGGGCAACCCGCGCGACCGCACGGCCAGGCCGTCGCTCGACGAGGTGCTGGTGCTGCGGCACGACCGGATGCGCAGCGTCCGTGCCCTGATCGACGGGCTGACGGAGGAGCTCCTCACCGCCGACACCGAGCCGGTCGCAGGTCCCGGCTGGCCACCGCCGCTACGCCGAGCGCGACCTCGACGCGCTGGAGGCGGGGGCGTTCAGCGCGTCGCGGTGAGGGTGCAAGACGTCGCCGGGCTGGGGCCACAGATACGCCATGGGCATCGACCTCGACCGCGCGCGGGCCTTCGGCGCGGTCGCCACTGCCCGGC
>NZ_CADCUP010000036.1 GCF_902805925.1 uncultured Nocardioides sp. | reverse complement strand
CGGCCGCGAAGGCCCGGGTGCGCCACGGCTCGTCGGCTGCCGCGGCTGTGGCGCCGGGTCCAGGCCGGTGAGCTGGCTTCGTGGAAGGCACGGCGGGTCGCGGAGACCACCATCCACGCCGACCTCTCGAAGGACGCGGCGGCGTATGTGGACCGGCAGCCCGCTCCGTTCGCGCACCGTCAAGCCCGTGCTCGACCTGGCCGAGCGATGACCTGCGACGGCTACCAGCCCTCGGGCCGGCTCCGGGAACAGGTGGTTCAGCGGATCGCACCTGCGTCTTCCCCTGGTGCACCCGACCCGCCCGGTCCTGCGACCTGGACCACAGCACCCCGGGGGGGACAAGGCGGCCCGACGACGACCGACAACCTCGCCGCCCTGTGCCGGACCCACCACCGGCTCAAGACCCACGGCCGATGGCGCTACGCCCGCACCGGCCCCGCGGCGTACACCTGGACCAGCCCACACGGGCACACCTACCTGCGCGACACCACCGGCACCGGCCCGGTCGACCCACCCGACCCCCGACGAGCGGCTCGCGGTCGATGCCGCCGTGGTCGCCACCACAGGCCGGGTGTTCAATGACCCCACTGGCGTGACGCCATGGCCGGAAGGAGCCGCGCGTGAGCATGCAGACCGTCACCGGCAAGGTCGTCGCCATCACCGGCGCCGGCTCCGGCATCGGGCGCGAGCTCGCGCTGCGCGCCGCCCGCGGCGGCGCCCTGCTGGCCATCTCGGACTGGAACGCCGCCGGCCTCGCCGAGACCGTCGACCTCGTCAAGGGCGTCGGCGCCCGGGAGGTGCGCAGCGACGTCGTCGACGTCTCCGACCGCGCCGGCATGGGCCGGTGGGCCGACGCCGTGGTCGACCAGCTCGGCCGCGTCGACATGGTCGTCAACAACGCCGGCGTCAGCGCCACCGGCCACTTCGAGGAGATGTCGTACGACGACTTCGACTGGATCGTGGGCGTCAACCTCATGGGCGTGGTGCACGGCACCAAGGAGTTCCTGCCCCACCTGATCGCCTCCGGCGACGGCGCGCTGGTGAACATCTCCTCGCTCTTCGGGCTGATCTCGGTCCCGGGACAGTCGGCCTACAACGCCACCAAGTACGCCGTCCGCGGCTTCACCGAGGCGATCCGCGAGGAGATGCTCGTCTCGCGCCACCCGGTCACCGTCACCTGCGTGCACCCCGGCGGCATCAAGACCGCGATCTCCCGCAACGGCCGCAAGACAGCCGGCCAGGACGCCGACGCGCTGGACGACCTCTTCGAGAGGAAGCTGGCCCGGATGACCCCCGACAAGGCCGCGAGGATCATCCTCGACGGCGCGCTGGCCGGGAAGGCACGGGTGCTGGTCGGCATCGACTCCCACGTGCTGCACCACTTCGCCAGGCTCACCGGCTCCCGCTACCAGGACGTCGTGGCGCGGATGTCCGACGTAGCCGCCCGCGGGAGGTTCGACGGGTGATCCACTCCCCCGGCGACCCCGTCCGCTGCGAGATGAGCAAGTGGGGCGACCTGCCCCATTGGGTCTACCCCGCGACCTGGCTCGGCACCGACGAGCACGGCGACTGGCTCGGCTTCCCCGAGGGCACCCGCTTCACCCGCCCCGGCGCCGACTACGTCGCGCCGTACGACCAGGTGGGGCTCGTCCCGCACGCCGACCTGGCGGAGCGCGGCTGGGTCGCGGCGTTCCACTCCCCCGCCGGACCGGTGCAGGTCTACGTCGACATCGCCACCCCACCGGTGTGGGACGGCGCCGTCGTGCGCTCGGTCGACCTCGACCTCGACGTGGTGCGCGGCGGCAGCGGGCGGGTGTGGATCGACGACGAGGACGAGTTCGCCCGGCACCGGGTCTCCCTCGGCTACCCCGAGGAGGTCGTGCGGGCGGCCCTGGCCAGCTGCGACCACGTGCTCGCCGCCGTCCGCGACGCGGTGGCGCCGTACGACGGCACGCACCTGGCCTGGCTGGAGCGGCTGGCGGCACTCACTCGCCGGTAGTCCGGGGCGAATGGCACCTCGTGCGGCCCGCCGAGGTGCGATCTGCCCCGGACTACCCGACCCCCGCGGCTGGACCGGGTGATCACCGCTTCGTGCGCGCCCGCATCGGCCCGACCAGGCGCGGGCCGGAGAGCCGGTCCTCGAGCCGCCGGGCCTCCCGCTTGAGCGGTTGTGCGACGTACTCGCCGAGGATCACCCCCGACGCCAGCGCGATCGCCACGCCGGCGGCGGTGACCATCGCGAGCAGTCCGAGCGAGACCTGCCCGCCCCCTGCGGCGAGCAGCGAGAGCCCGCGGTAGATCGAGAGCCCCGGGAGCAGCGGCACCACGGCCGAGACCACGATGACCAGCGGCGGCACCCGGATGCGGCCGGCGACGAAGTAGGCCACCACGCCGATGACGAACGCCGCGGTGCCGGCGCCCCAGATGCGACCGAAGCCGGCCTCCTCGACGAGCCGTGACATCGCCGCCCCCAGCGCGGAGACCGAGGCGATGGGCAGCAGCGCCCGCGCCGGGGAGTACGACGCGTACGCGAACGCCGCGGCGCACACCGCCGAGCCCACGACCAGCACCCAGGTCGCCTCCCAGCCGGAGTAGCCCGGGTCGAGCCGTCCGACGTCGACACCGATCCGCTGACCGAGGGACAGCCCGCCGCTCACCCCGGCGATGATGCCGGCGGTCGCGAGCAGCGCCTCGATCAGGCGGGCGGCACTGGTGACGTAGAAGCCGGTGAGGGCGTCCTGGATCGCGCCCATGAAGCCGACGCCGGCCAGCAGCATGACGATGTTGGCGGTGACGACCAGCGACGGGTCGACGTCGATCTCGCTGGCCGCGGCCGCGAGCGCCCAGAGCGTCGCGACCACGCCCCCGAAGACCTGCTGGTAGAAGGCCGGCAGCCGGCGCCGCGCCATGGCCAGCTGCACCCGGTCGATGCTCATCGCGGCGAGGCTGGCGATGCCGCACACCACCACCCCGCCGCCCAGGAACGCCGCGACGCTCGCACACATCACGCCCCAGGCGATCGTGACCAGCCACCGGTGCGTCGGGTGCCCGACGGAGACGATGGTGGCCATCCGCGAGCGCGCGAGGTAGACGTCGGCGCGGTCGTCGAGGATGTCGCGCACGAGGTGGTCGACCGCCGTCAGGTCGTTGTAGTCGATGTCGCGCTGCTTGACGTTGCGGATCATCGACAGCGCGGGCTGCTCCGCGTCGTACTGGTGGCTCATCGCCAGCGAGGTGAACGTCACGTCGATCTCCGCGTTGCGCATGCCGAGGTGGCGGGCGACGGAGTCCATGGTGACGGTCACGTCGGCCGCCCCCGCCCCGGAGGACAGCAGCATCTCGCCGATCCGCAGGCACAGGTCGATGGTGAGGTTGAGTTGCTTGACGTCGCTCATCGGCCACGACGGTATCGATCACGGCCCGGAGTCAGTAACCGCCCTCCGGCGGCACCATCTCCAGCCGTACGCCGAGCAGCCGGACCGGCTTGTCCTGCTCCACGCGCTCGAGCAGCGACACGGCCACGTCGCCCAGCAGGCCGGCATCGTTCGACGGCTCCGGCAGCGTGCGGACCCGGGTCACCGTGAAGAAGTTCGGGTAGCGCACCTTGAGGTGGACGCGGGCCGCGGGCCGGCCCTCGCGGTCGATGTCGGCCAGCACCCTGGTGGTCAGGGCGCGCACCGCGTCGGGGATCTCGAGCCACTCCAGGTCGCGCTGGAACGTCTCCTCGCGCCCGTGCGCGCGCGGCACCCACGGCTCGTCGCTCACCGGGCTGGTCTCGGCGCCGCGACCCAGCCGGGAGAACCACGGACCGGTCGTCGGCCCGAGCTCGGCCGCGAGCAGGGCCACGTCGGTCTCGGCGAGCTGGCGCACCGTCTCGATGCCGAGTGGCGCCAGGCGCTTGGCCGTCTTCTTGCCCACTCCCCAGAGCGCGGTCACCGGCCGGTCGCCCATCTCCTCGAACCACGTCTCGCCGGTGATCCGGTAGGCGCCGCGCGGCTTGCCGAAGTCGGTGGCGATCTTGGCCTGGAGCTTGTTGTCGCCGATGCCGACCGAGCAGTGCAGCCCCGTCGCGGCGAGCACCTGCTCACGGACCCGCGCCGCGAAGGCGAACGGGTCGCGCTCGCCGGTGTCCACGGGCGGCCGGGCCGCCAGGAACGCCTCGTCCCAGCCGAGCACCTCCACCACGACCGGGTCGCCGTCCCAGGTCAGCGCCCTCAGGGTCGCCATCACGACCGCGGAGGCCGCGTCGTACGCCTCGTGGTCGACGGGCAGGATCACCGCGTCGGGACACTTGCGCGCGGCGATGCGCAGCGGCATGCCGGAGCCGACGCCGTGCAGGCGCGCCTCGTACGACGCGGTCGAGACCACCGCCCGCTCCGTCGGGTCGCCCCGCCCGCCGACGATGACCGGCCTGCCGGCGAGCTCGGGGCGGCGCAGCACCTCGACCGCCGCGACGAACTGGTCGAGGTCGACGTGCAGCACCCACCGCGTCATCGCGGCGGCGGGGGCAGGGCGTCGGACGCCTCGAGCGGGTCCATGCCGGTGACCAGCAGCAGGTCGGCGACCACCGCCCGCAGCTGCGCGAGCACCACCTCGGCGCTGAGCACGTCGGTGCGCTCGACCCGGCCCGTGGCCATGCCGACGGCCAGCAGCGCCGGCTGCGCGGCCGAGGCCATCCGGTCGACCGACAGCTCGTCGGCGGCGAGGTCGGCTGCGTCGGCGAGCTCGCGGGCGACCATGGCGTAGGAGGACGGCACCGCCCTGTGGTGGTACGCCGCGACCGCGGTCTGGCGGACCAGCACCCGGGTCGACCGCAGGGACCGGTCGAGGGGGTCGACGAGGTCGGCCATCCGGCGTACGTGTCCCTTGTGCCGCACCCGGAACGGCGAGGACGCCACCACGGAGAGCCCCTCGTCGGCGGCCGACCGGAGCTCGTTGATGAGGTAGTCGGTGGCGCGGGCGTCGGCGAGCAGGTCCATGGCCGGCCCCACCTCGCCGTCGACCATGGCGTCGGCCGAGGCCCGCAGCAGCTCGGCCACCTTGCGCACCACCACGGCCGCCTGCTCGCGCGGGCGCCGCAGGGGCGCCGCCGGCACCACGGTGGCCGCGACCAGCGCGACCGCACCCCCGACGAGGGCGTCGGTCCACCGGATGAGCCCCATCCCGGGGTCGGGCACCAGCGTGCTCACCACGATCGACTGCACCGCCGCCTGCGTGACGAAGAGCTGCCCACCGTCGAGCAGGATCGCCGTGGTCATGGCCAGCGCCACGATGAGGCTGAGCTGCCACCAGCCGGTGCCCACGCCGGCGACGAGCAGGTCGCCGATCAGCACGCCCACCGCCACGCCGATCGCGACCTCCACGACCCGCCGCAACCGCTGGCCGTACGACGTCCCCAGGCTCACCACGGCCGCGATCGGGGCGAAGAAGGGTGACTGATGACCGAGCACGTCGGAGGCGATCAGCCACGCCACCCCGGCCGCGAGCGCGCACTGCGCGATCTGGAACCGCTTCCCCCTCCACCGCTCGACGCGCGTGCGCACGGAGGTGCGGCTGCGGGTCAGCGCACGGTCGAGCGGCGTGGCCTCCATGATCTCGATGGTGCCAGACGCGGCGGCGACCGCGGCGTCCCTTGTGGCGCGGCCGTGCGACGACGAGGATCACCGGATGGCGTCCGCGATCGACCCCACGGGCGTGGGGTTCCTGATGGCTGAGAACCGCTCGATGCCCATGCACGTCGGGGGGCTTCAGCTGTTCCGCAAGCCCGAGGGTGCCGGTCGCCAGTACGGCCGTGAGCTCTACGAGCACATGAGCAGCCCCGAGCGGGTGGCCCCGCTGTTCCTCAAGCACCCCCACCGCTCCGCGCGCACCGCCGGCCGGCTGGTGTGGGAGGAGGACACGCAGTTCGACATCGAGCACCACGTACGACACAGCGCGCTGCCGCAGCCCGGCCGGGTCCGCGAGCTGCTCGACCTGTGCGGCCGGCTGCACGCGACCCGGCTCGCCCGCGAGCGGCCGCTGTGGGAGTCGCACGTGATCGAGGGCCTGCGCGACGGCCGGGTCGCGATGTACACCAAGCTCCACCACTCCCTGGTCGACGGCATCGCCGCCATGCGGCTGCTCGCCGGCGTGCTGTCCCCCGACCCCGACAAGCGGGGGATGCCGCCGCCGTGGGGCTACCTCGAGCGGCCGGCCCCCGAGCGTCCCGAGCCCGACCCGCCCGACGCCTCCGACCTCACCGCGCAGGCCGTGCGTACGGCGCTCGACATCACCGCCGAGGCAGCCGGCCTGCCCGGGGCACTGGTCAGGACGCTGGGCAGGAGCCTGCGCGACGAGAGCTCGCCGGTGTCGCTCTACGCGCCACGCACGATGTTCAACCAGCAGATCACCGGCTCGCGACGCTTCGCCGCGCAGGACTGGCCGATCGAGCGGCTGCGCGCGGTGAGCCGCTCCACCGGCACCACCACCAACGACGTCGTCATCGCCATGTGCTCGGGTGCCTTGCGCTCCTACCTCCTCGACCTCGACGCCCTGCCCGCGCAGAGCCTGGTCGCGATGGTGCCCGTCGCCCTCGACGTCCGGCAGGTGCACGACGTCTCCGCGCAGGGCGGCAACGCCATCGGCTCGATCATGGTCAGGCTCGGCACCGAGCACGCCGATGCCGGCGCCCGCCTGCGCTCGGTGCACGCGTCGATGACCGACGGCAAGCAGGCCCTCGCGTCGATGACGCCGGTGCAGGTCCTCGCCATGAGCGCGCTGGGCCAGGCCCCGGCGATCCTGGCGCCGATCCTGCGGGTGCAGGGCCTGGTGCGGCCGCCGTACAACGTGATCATCAGCAACGTGCCGGGTCCTCGCACCAAGCAGTACCTCAACGGCGCGGAGCTCGTCGGCACCTACCCGCTCTCCATCCCCATCCACGGCATGGCGCTGAACATCACGTGCACGTCCTACGACGGGCTCATCTGCTTCGGCCTCACCGGCTGCCGGCGCACCGTCCCGCACCTCCAGCGCCTCCTCGGCCACCTCGACTCCGAGTTGGCGGCGCTGGAGGAGGCGGCGGGGCTGTCGTGATCCCCGGATATCCGGGGATCGCTGCGGTTCGCACCCGTTGCAACGTGTGCCAACCGCGAGGAGCGGGGCCCAAGCTCACCCCGGCAGCGTGTCGACGGCCTCCACCAGGCCCCCGCCGAGGAGTACGTCGACCGCCCGGAGCCGCGCCCGGGTGATGTCGGCGACGGTGACCAGCCCGGCGAGGTGGGCGTTCGAGCCGGGCCTGGTCGGGCGGGCGATCTCGACGGAGATGCACTGCCGCGTGCCACCGTCCTCGGCGTTGGCCAGCGCGACGGCGTGACCGGTGGTGCCGCTGCCGGCGAAGAAGTCGAGCACGGTCGCGTCGGCCGGCATGGTGCCGAGGATGCGCCGGAGCAGGCCGGTGGGCTTCGGCGACTCGAAGACGTGGCCGACGACCTCCTTGAGCTCGGCGACGGCGGTGTCGGTGGAGCCCACCTCCTGGGCCAGCCAGATGGTGTGGAGCTTCTTGCGACGCCCCCCCGGGGTGTCGCGGTGCAGCCAGTCGCGCTGGAAGACGTCGACGCGCTCGCCGTGCCGGCCCCGGATGCTGCGGCACACCAGGTCGTCGGGGCGTTCCTCGATCCGCGGCCGCGACCACCGCCACACCGCCGGCCTGCCGTCGCCGAACACCGGCCACACCTCCTGACCGCCCTCGAAGGGCGCGGTCGCCACCCGGCCACCCCGCGGGTCGCCGTACACCGGGAAGTGGAGGGTGCGGGCGGTGAGGGGGTTGAACTTCTTGTTGGTGTTGCGCAGCGGCAGGTGGCGGAAGCGCCGCCCGTCGGGTGCGGTCTCGGGGAAGTCGGCCGGGTCGACGGTGTCGGTGGTGCTGGCGTCGAGCACGCAGCGGCGGGCGTCGCGGGCGAAGACGAGGAGGTACTCGTGGCTGGTGGCGAACCCGCCGCCGAGCTGGCGCCCCTTCGGGTTGAGGTTGACCACCACCTGGGCGAGGAAGTTGGCCTCCCCGAACACGTCGTCCATCAGCAGTCGCAGGTGGGCGACCTCGTGGTCGTCGATGCTG
Source organism: uncultured Nocardioides sp. (assembly GCF_902805925.1). Lineage (GTDB taxonomy): Bacteria > Actinomycetota > Actinomycetes > Propionibacteriales > Nocardioidaceae > Nocardioides. The sequence goes on along the minus strand of NZ_CADCUP010000036.1, from coordinate 3,183 downwards.
ACGAAGATCGCACCGGTATCGGCGATCGTCTCGCGCGCCGCCTCGAGCCGCGGGCGCATCATCGCGACCCAGGCGGCGTGGCGGCCGTAGCGATCGACGTAGGCGAAGTCGTTGCCGGTGTTGTACGGCGGGTCGACGTAGACGAGGTCAACGGAGCCGGCCGGGACGGTGGGCAGCACGTCGAGGTTGTCGCCCTCCACGAACACGTTCCAGGGCCGTTCGTCCACCCGGCGACCCTACTGCCGCACCGCGGCGCGGCCGGGACACCAGGCACTCGAAGTCCCACCGTCCCGGCTCTCGGCGTTTACCCTCGAGCACATGCCTTTCTCCAAGCGCTTCGCCATGCCCGCACTCAGCCTGGCCACCGCCGCCTGCGTCGTCGCCTCGCTGAGCGCCTCGGCACCCGCCTCGGCGGGACGCTCCGCAGGTGCCCCGGCCGCCGCTCAGGACGGCGAGCGCGCCGCCGGCACCGGCACCGTCGACAACCCGCGCCACAGCAGCGACGGCATCGCCGGCCCCATCGCGCCCGAGCTCCCCGCCGGCCGGGTGCGGATCCGGGTGCTCAACGAGACGACGTACGACATGGCTCCGGGCATCAACCTGCGCGAGTGGGACCAGATCGACCCGCGCGGCCCGATCCGCGCCCAGCTGCTGACCATCGACGTCAACAACCCGGCCAACGAGCTCGACCTCATCGCCCCGGCCAGGGTGCCGGTGCGCAAGTCCGTCAGCGCCCTGGCTGCGAAGGTCGGCGCGGTCGCGGCCGTCAACGGCGACTTCTTCGACATCGGTGACACGGGCGCCCCGCTCGGGGTGGGCAAGGATCGCGAGAAGGGCCTGCGGCACGCCCCGCAGGCCGGCTGGAACAGCTCCTTCTGGGTCGACGCGGACGGCCACCCCTACATCGGCCAGCTGCCCTACAAGGGCAAGCTGAAGCAGCACCCGAAGCTGAAGTTCTCCAACCACAACTCACCCAGCATCCAGGCCGACGGCATCGGCGTCTTCGACAAGGCCTGGGGCCCGACGCAGGGCTCGTCGGTCACCGCCGGGCAGAAGCGGGTGCGCGAGGTCGTCGTCAGGGGCGGGGTCGTGCGCTCGAATCGGACCAAGCTCTCCGAGAACTACAAGATCAAGGGCAAGGGGCTCGTGTTCGTCGCCCGCGGCTCGGCCACCAAGATGCTGAAGAAGGTCAGGGTCGGCGAGAAGGCCACCCTGGTCGAGTCGGTCCGCCCCAACCCGGTGGCGGCCATCAGCGGTGACCGTCCGCTGATCACCAACGGCGTCCGCGTCGTCGTCGACGACCGCCAGATGCACCCGCGTACGGCGATCGGCATCGACAACGACCTCGGCCGGGTGCTGATCCTGGTGATCGACGGCCGCCAGCTGTTCAGCCGCGGCTACACGATGGTCGAGCTCGCCAACATGATGGCGTCCTTCGGTGCGGAGAACGCGCTCAACCTCGACGGCGGCGGCTCCTCCACGATGGTCGGTCACACCGTGACCGGCCAGTTCGGCGTGCTCAACTCGCCGTCGGACGGCCAGGAGCGGCTCGTGCCCAACGGCATCGGCGTCTTCTCCCGCCCCGTCAGCTGACGATCGGGCCCAGCTTGGCGGTGTCGAGCACCAGGACCGCCACCGTCGTCTGGGCCGCGAAGCACTGCACCTGGTTCTTGGGGAGCACCGGGAGCACCTGCACCGCCCCGTCGACCCGCTCCACGCGGAGGTCGTCGGGGCGGTCGCACCCGATGGTGACGACGACGCCGACGAGCGTCTGGTCGGGGCCGACGTCGGGTACACCCGCCACGGCGGCGCGCACGTCGTCGGCGAGGCTCGGGCCGGTGAACTGGCTGACGAAGTCGTCCAGCACCGCCTCGGAGTCGAGCGGCACCGGCGTCGGGGACGCCTTGCCGTCCTCCTCGGTGCCGGTGAGGATCGCGACCTCGGTGAAGGGGATGGGGCCGTCGTCGCCCACCTCGACCGTCGGCTCCTCGCTCGGGTTCGGGGTCGTGGTCGGTGTCGACGGGCCCGCGCTGGACGTCTGGTCGCTGGGGGCCGGGTCGCTCGCCGTGTCGTCGCCGTCGCCGTCGCCGGTGCAGGCCGCGAGGCCGAGCGTCAGCAGGGCAGCGAGGAGGAGGCCGGGTGCGCGTCTCATGGTGGTTCGACGGTAGCGAGCGCTGTCTCGTTCCCGCAGGCGGTTCTCCACAGGGTGCGGCTGCGAGGTTTATCTGGGAGGCATTCGCCGCATAATCTGGGTGCGCTGGACATCTCTCGGGAAGCAGGTACCCATGGCCAGGCTCCACCTCCTCGCCGCCGCTGCGGTGCTCGCCCCCGTCCTCCTGGCCGGGTGCGGGGGCAACGAGCCCGAGCCCCAGCTGCCCGACACGGCACCCAGCCCGAGCAGTACGCCGTCCGCCTCCCCCGCCGCGGAGGCGACCCAGGAGCCGACGCTCCCGCCCGAGGCCGAGGGGAACGACGAGGCCGCAGCGGAGGCGTTCGTTCGGTACTACTGGGACGCGGTCGACTACGCCCAACTCACAGGGGATCTCAAAGCGCTCAAGAAGCTGTCACTACCGTCGTGCGCAAGTTGCAACTCCGGCAATGAGTACGTGAGCAACATGTATGCAAACGGCGGCTCCCTGCAGGGCGTCGATTACACCGTCAACAGGGTGCGCTTGGCCAAGAGATCAGACGGTGCTGACTTCGGCACGTACCGGGCAGAAGCGGAGCTCAGCAACGGCGCTTACACAGAGCAGGCGTCTTCGTCAGCAGAGCCTGTGGATCGGCCAGCCGGTACGGGGACAGCAGTCATGGACCTGACATGGGACAAGACCGGGTTCAGCGTTGCCACGTGGACGCTCCGATGAGCCGCCGGACTCTATTGGCTCTGCTTCTGTTTACCAGTGCGCTGTGGTCGCGCCCCGATCTCGCCCAAGCTTCCGGTACCAACTGTCCAGGAACAGGCACGAGCTCCACTATTGGTGGCTACGCAGCGGCGGGTTGTGAAGCTCCCGAAACCAACACAGCAAGTTCAAACGAATCGGGAGAGGTGACCGCTCCTGAGACCCCCGGCACGTGGGTGAACGACGGTAAGGCGTGCGAGATTGGTGGGGTTGCAACGTGCTACGAGTTTGAGCGGTGCGCCGATGGGTCGATCCCTGACACCTGGATCAAGACTCTTGATGG
>NZ_CADCUP010000035.1 GCF_902805925.1 uncultured Nocardioides sp. | reverse complement strand
GTCAGGACCGTCGCGAAGGGGTGCCGACGCAACGCCTCCAGGTGGGTCGCTGGCGCCTCATGGCCGTGACCGGTGATACCGACGGCCCCCACCAGACCGGCTTCCTGCGCGCGGACGGCCGCCTCCAGCGCGCCGCCGGGCCGGGTGGCCGAGTCGAGCTCGTCCAGGTCGCCGATGGCATGCAGCTGCAACAGGTCGATGCGGTCAGTCCGCATCCTCTCCAGCGAGCGGTTGATCTCACCCCACGCTGACTCATGGTCTCTGCGTCCGGTCTTCGTGGCCAGGAAGATCCGGTCACGGATCTCGGACATCCGTGCCCCCAGCCGCAGCTCAGCCTCGCCGTAGTCGGCCGCTACGTCGACGTGGTTGATGCCCCCGTCCAACGCTTGCTGTATCGAACGATCCGCCACGTCCTGCGAGACTTCCCCCAGCGCCGCGGCACCGTAGATGAGCACTGAGCTCTTGTGCTCGAGCCGTCCAAGCCTGCGCGTCTCCATCACGACACTCTCTGACACAGGTCCACCGCGGGCAACCCCGAGAGGCGCATCAGCGAGACGCTGCCTGTGTGCACGCGAATCCGGGTGCGTCGTTCGGCCGCCTACGGCGCGTCAAGGCGCACGAGCTGAGGAGGCACCACGTGCCCCTGGTCGAACCAAACGCAATGCGGATCCCATATCAATCTGGAGCAGATGGGTCTGCTGCACGATCGGGTGACGAATCCGTGCGAGGCGGGGGTGCGTATCGGGATGGGCCGAAGGACTCGTGTGGGCTTCGTGCGCCTGTCGGAGACAAACAGCGGGAGGGGGTGCACCTTCACGCTTAGACCGCTGGGGGTATGTATCGCCCGAGATTGCCTTGGGAGCGTGCAAACTGCCGGCGTCAGGATCGTCCGGCAGCGTCGTCCACCCCCGCGACTCTACGAGCCGAGCTCGTCGCAGCGCGCCCAACCGGAGGCCCGCAAGGGATTAAACGGGAGGCACCTTCGGTGACCCATCGCGCACACTGGTTCGGTCGCCGCCTTCGTCGCGGACGCTGAGGGAAGGGCTCTGGACCTCACACAAGCCGACGACGGGACGTTCCGCGACCAGCAGACCGGATCGGTGTGGAACCTCTTGGTCGCGCCCTCAGCGGGTCCCTCGCCGGACAAAGGCTCACCCCCGTGTAGCACCTCGACGTGTTCTGGGTCGCCTGCGTCGCCTTCCAGCCCGAGACACGTTTCGTGGTGGCTCCCTGAGGACCTACGCCCTCCGCGGATGTCACCTCAGTGCGTCAGCGAGCTCCACCAACGACGCTGCCTTCACGTCCGGTGCCGCGAAGTACGACGGGTAGCGACCGCCCGCCCTGTCGATCCAGGCCGTGGCCAGGTTCGCGCGTCGGGCACCGTCGACGTCCCAGGGGTGCACCGCGACGAGCATCGCGTCCATCGGATCCACACCACACTCCTCCAGCGCGTAGGCGTAGGCCCGTAGAGCCGGCTTCCACACCCCTGCGTCCTCGACGGTGAGCAGGCGCTCGAACCGGTCACGCACCCCCGCTCTCTGCAGCAGCGTGTCGGCGACCGTGGCGGCCCCGTTGCTCAGGGTCACCAGCCGGATCCCGAGGTCACTCAGCGCTCGGACACCCTCGACCACGTCCGGGTACACCGCGAGCTCGGAGAACCCCTGCATGACGTGGTCGACGGCCTCCTCGAGAGGACGGTCGAGCGGCTGGCCGTCCAACCGGACCCTCAGCGCCTCGGCGCCCAGCGTGGCGAACGATTCGATGTCCCCCGACGTCGTCAGCGCGAACCCGTCGCGCAGCAGCTCGGCGAACCACAGCTTCGCGAGGTGCTCCGGGGCACCGATGTCCGCGAACCGTGCTGTCAGCGGAGCCATGTCCGACAAGGTCTCGTTCACGTCGAAGACCAGCAGCCTTGGCCTTCTTGGTCCGTCGGGGCTGGCCGGGTGGTCGGGGCTGAGCGGGGCGTTGGTCATGAGATCTCCTCCTCGTCTGAGGCGTGCGTCGGCTCAGGCGCGCGACGTCTCCAGTGTGGCGCGTGGGCGGCCACGTCTCCATGGCCGCACCTCCTCCGCGCAGAGGGTCGACGCGGCGACTCGAGGCAGTGCTACTGGCCGTCTACCGCAAGACCGGCCAGGTCGTGCTCGACATCTTCGCGGTTCAGGCTGGGTGAGCCCTTCATGGCCGCCTCGTGCAGGAGTAGTTGTCATCGCCAGGAGGGACCCGCCCAGCAGGTCTGACCTTCCCGCCAACCAAGGGAGAGCGTTTGCCGTCGCGCAACGCTATCGTGGGGCGGTGCTCGCATGCCCAGCCATCGAGGCCGTCCGCATCGAGGCCGACCGCTGGTCGCGGCGATGCCTACGCGCGATCCTCGCGCTGGCCCTGGGCGCGGTATGCGTTCTGCTCTCCCTCGCCGCGTCCACCGCCCCGATGGAACAGATGGCTGGCATGGGGCAGGCCGTCACCTCACCGACGGAGACCGCTACCTCGACGCTGCCCTCTCGCGGGCTCCTCGACCAACCGGTAACGGCCGCATCAGCGGTGGCGCCGCCGGCCGTAAGCGGAGTGTGCGACAGCACGTGCACGGCTGAGCTGGGTGCGACGTGCGCGACCGCAGTCGGGCTCGCGGTGACCACCGTGCTGGTGCTGCTGCTGGCCTCACGCCGCGACACGTCCCTGGGCGAGCTCGAGCGCACCCGGTTCCGCGTTGCGCCATGCTGGCGAAGACGTCGGACACCGTGGACGGCGCCCTCCCCCGTCTCCTTGTGTGTGCTGAGGGTGTGACAGGTCGCTCAGGGACCTCGCCCTGAGCCGAGCTCCGCAGCGCGCTCCCTAGGGTGCGCTGATGCGTCACGGACGCCACCGGGTCCCGCGGATGCCGAGCAGCCAGACCTCTTCTACTCGCACCACGAAGGAATCACCTCATGGACATGACCATGGCCTCAGCCGTGCCCGACTGGCTCACGCCCGTCGCCTGGACCTACATCATCGTGTCGCTACTCAGCGCCGCCTTCATCGCTGCCGACCTTTACGTGCTCCGTCGACGCCAGCGCAGCGTCGCCACCGAGCTGGTGTGGATCACCTCCGCGCTCTACCTCGGTCCCTTCGCCGCGCCGGCCTACCTGCGTCGCGGCCGTGCCCACAGCGCCGGAGAGACTGACCGCGACGGAACGATCGTGGCGGTGCTGTCCGGTGGCGGGGCATCTGCAGTTGCCCACCTGATCGCGGTGCCCTTCGTCGCAGCGGTCGGATGGACGATCGCGGGCATGGCCATGTGGCCGATGATCCTGGTGATCGCCGTTCTCGCCATCGCGATGGTGGCAGCCTTCGTGCATCTCAGCGGACGCCCCGGTCAGTCAGCGGGGATGGGAGGCGTCTCTGTAGGGGCGGCCCTCGTTGCCGCCGTCATCACCGTGGCCGCTTTCGACGTCGGCATGGTCGGCTGGATGCTCCTGCTCGACGCCAACAGCCTGATGCCTGCGGTGACGGAGGGCACCTTCTGGTTCCTCATGCAGCTGGGAGTGGTCGTAGGCCTGGCGACCGGCTACCCCGCTGTCAGGTGGCTCCTGCGGCGCGACCAAGCAGCTGTCGTGGCCTGACAGGGGGGTCTCGCGGCGGCACACCGGCCGCCACGGACACCCGTGCGGTCACAGGGCCGGAGTGTCTGGCATGTCGAACTCGGTGTGGACGTGGTGGTTGGAGTAGTTGGTCAGCACGTTGAGCACCACGTGGGTGGTGAGCTCGGTCAGCTGCTCCTCGGTCCCTCCGGCGTCGCGCGCCGCCTGCCAGGTCTGGTCACTGGTGTTGCCGACGCTCGCGGTGAACTTGCGAGCGGGGCGTCGAGCTCCGGGTCCTCGGCCCTGCCTCGGCGCACGGCCACCATCTCGTCCTGGGTCGGACCCACCGCCTTGCCGCCTCCGAGGTGGGCGGCTTGGCCGTGATCACCATCGTGCTTGGCGGCTCGCCGCCGGGGCGCTGTCGACGGTGTGCACCGGGATCCGTGCCATGGGTGTTCCTCCTGAGATCGGCATCGTGCGGACAGGAGGTAAACCCCTTGACGACTGAGGGGCACTCCCGACACGGGCCTTCCCCGGCCACGCGGACTCAGCGCTGCAGCAGGATCGCGGTGAACTGCTGACGGGTTCCCCACGGCGTGACGTGGTCCTCGCCGCTGGTCGAGATCAGCCGGTAGCCCGGGAACTCAGCTGCCAGCTCGTCGTGGGTGTAACGCACGATCGGCAGGCCGCTGCAGGTCAGCGGGCCGTCGGGACCGAAGGTCGCCACCACCACGAACCCGCCTGACGCGAGGCAGTGCTCGAGCGAGAGCCGGTAGTCGTCTCGCTCGTCCTCCTCGGTCAGGAAGTGGAAGACCGCGCGATCATGCCACAGCGCGAACGTCCGCCCCGGTCGGAAGTCGAGGACGTCGGCGACGTGGAGGTCGAGCCGGCCGGGCACCTCGCCCACCCGACCGCGCACCGTCGTCAGAGCCGTCTGGGACAGGTCGATGGCGGTCAGGTCGGTGTATCCACGCTCGACGAGGTGATCGACCAGGGTCGACCACCCGGCCCCGACGTCGATCACCGGCTGGTCGGCGCCCAGCCCGGTCTCGTCGACCAGGCCGAGGGACAGCGCAGGCACCGACTGCCACCACGAGACGCCGTCGACGTCCTTGCCGTCATGGACGTTCTCCCAGTAGTCGGAGCGGGCGGCCGCGTCCTCGGGACGGTGGAGCTCGGCGTCGGTCATGGTCTCGACCCTAGGTGGAGCGGTGAACATGTCATCGTTTCGTCATCACCTCCGCGGTCCGGGCCTTCCTGGATGATCTAGATTGGCGAGGTGCTTTCCGCCGACACACAGCCCACCACCACCCCGCTCGGCGACGCTGCTCGCCTCATCGACGGTGGTGACATGGACTGCGGCAGCGGCTTGCTGCTTCTCATCACCCGCGCGATGCGCCGCCTGCAGGCCGGCGAGCTGCTGGCCATCCGCAGCGCGGAGGGCAGCGTGGTCACCGACCTCCCGGTGTGGGCCGAGCTGGTCGGCCACGAGGTGGCCGACCACCTGGCCGAGTCCGAGACCGGCCCCTGGTGGTTCACGGTGCGCAAGGACGGCGCAGAGCTGGCCAAGCCCGACGCGGGCACGGTCTTCAGCATCGGTGACCGCACGCCGGTGGGGCACCGGTTGTGGGCCTACACCAACTTCGACTGCAACCTGGCCTGCCTCTACTGCTGCGCAGAGTCGTCCCCGAAGGCGGCCCCACGCCGGCTGGACCCCGAGGTCGTCGGTCCGCTCTTCGCCGAGTTCCGCGCACAGGGCGGCAAGGAGCTGCTGCTGACGGGCGGCGAGCCGTTCATGCACCCACAGCTCGGTGAGCTCGTCGATGCGGCTGCCGGGCTGGAGCGCACCATCTTGACCAACGCGATGATCTTTCACCGCGGTCGGCGGCGCGAGCTGCTCGAGTCGATCGATCGCGACGTCGTGATGCAGGTCAGCCTGGACTCCGCGACACCCGAGATTCACGACAAGATGCGCGGCGCCGGATCGTGGGCCAGGGCCCTGGACGGGATCGGTCTGGCCCATTCACTCGGTTTCCGGGTCAAGATCGCGGCCACGCGGATGGATGAGGATCCAGAAGGAGTGAGGGAGCTGCACGAGCGACTCGATGTCGAGGGCATCGCCCAGGAGGACCGCGTGATCCGCCCGGTCGCCGCGGAGGGCTTCGCCGACGGCGGCATCCATGTCTCGATCGACTCCCTCGAGCCCGAGCCTGTCATCACCGCCGACGGCGCCTGGTGGCACCCGGTGGCGGTCACCAACCCACACCTGCGCATCGCCGACGCGCCCCTCGACCTCGAGGAGATCTTCGGCGTCGTGCGCGACACCTTGCAGGTGCAGGACGCCGCCTCCGCGAGCGGACGAGAGGTCTTCCGCTGTGCGTGAGTCACCGAAGGCCTCGGTGACTAACCCGGTCGCCTGGGCTCTCGACCCCGCCCCCGGCGAGCATCCGCGGGCGCAGTCGGTCGCCTTCGCCTTCCTGCGCATCTTGCTGGGCCTGATGTGGCTCTACAACGTGGCGTGGAAGCGCGCTCCCGACTTCGGCCAGGACGCCGGCAACGGGCTCTACAAGTACACCTCCTACGCCGTCGAGTACCCGGTGCTCGCTCCCTACGCCTGGATCACCGAGCACCTGATCTTGCCGGTGTTCCCCGTGTTCGGCTGGGTGGTGCTCATCGTCGAGTCCGCGCTGGCCGTGCTGCTGCTCACCGGCACCTACGTCCGCCTGGCCGCTGTCATCGGCGTAGCGCAGTCTCTGGCGATCGGGCTGTCGGTGGCCTACGCGCCCCACGAGTGGCCCTGGTCGTACTTCTTGATGGTCGGGGCCCACGTCGTCCTCGTGCTGGCCGCGGCGGGCCGCACGCTCGGCACCGACGGCGTCCGCGCCGGGACCACCTCCGCACGCACCCTGGGCCAGGTATGGGCGGGGGTGGCGGTCCTGGTCGGGGTCATCGAGCTCGTCCGCTCGGCCGGCGATCCGCTCGCCGCCTCCGGGCCGACGCTAGGCAGCAGTGACCCCTCCCTCTCGCTGGGCTCCTACAACTTGGTGGGTTCGGTGGTCCTGATCGTCGTCGGTGTCCTGCTCCTCGCCGGTGTTCGAGCCGGCTCGGTGGCCGTGCTGCAGGCCGCCGCCGCTCTCGGGGTGCTGGCTGCTGTCTCGTTGTACGCACAGCTCGGGTTCAGCGACCCCATCCTGGGTGGCAACACCACGTCGGCGGCGGTCTACCTCTCCCTCGCCGTGCTCGCCTTCCTGCTCGGCCGCCATGCCAGCTCCGGTGGGTCGACGTCCAACACACCCACCTCAGCAGAAAGCCACCGCCTGTGACGCGCCCGCGCCCCGCCATCCCCTCAGCGACCTCCTCCGCGGCCGCCTTCCTCACCAGCCGCCGCGGTCTGTTCACCGGGGCCTCCGGACTGGTGCTGCTCGCCGCGTGCGGCACAGACGACACGTCCACCGCGGGCGGCGGCGGTGACGCCTCGACCGGGCCGTTGCCGATCTCGGCCATCCCCGACCAGGATCCCGAGGCCCTCAACCGGCTCTACGGCCTGGTCGCCGACCGCTTCGCCGACGCCACCGGCCTGGAGGTCACCTACACCTCGGTCACCGAGTACCCCGCCGTCGTACGCGGCTTCGAGGTCGGCGACATCTTCGTCTCTTGGATGGGTGGGCTGACCGGCGTCCAGGCCGCCCAGCGGGTCGAGGGCGCCACCGCGTTCGCCCAGCGCGACATCGACGCCACGTTCACGAGTTTGTTCATCGCCACCCGGGCGTCGGGCTTGGCGCCCTTCGACGACATCGACGGCCTGACCGGGCTGGCCGGGCACACCTTCACCTTCGGCAGCGACACCTCGACGTCTGGTCGTTTGATGCCGCAGGACTTCATGGAGCAGGCCGGGCTCTCCCTCGACGACTTGTCCGGCGAGCCGGGCTTCTCCGGCTCCCACGACGCAACCATCGAAGCCGTCGCAGCGGGCAGCTTCGAGGTGGGCGCGGTCAACTCCCAGGTCTGGGACGCGACCGTCGATGCCGGCGAGGTCGACCTCTCCGACGTGGTGGTCCTGTTCCGAACCCCCGAGTTCTTCGACTACCACTGGCTCGCCCGGCCCGACCTCGACGAGGTCTACGGCGCGGGCACCCTCGATGCCATCAAGAAGCTGCTGTTCGGCCTCGACGCCTCCGAGCCCGACGACGCCGCGATCCTCGACCTGTTCGGGGCGACGTCGTTTGTGCCGACCGAGAACGCCAACTACGACGCGATCCGCGACGTCGCCGACAGGCTGGGCCTGCTCGCGTGACCGCGTCGGCCCCGGTCGTCGTCCAGCTCGAGGCCGCGGGACGAAGCTTCGGTGGGACGCCGGCGTTGGTCGCGGTCGACCTGACCATCCGCACCGGCGAGCGTCTCGCAGTCCTCGGCCCGAGCGGCGCGGGCAAGAGCACCCTGCTCGCGCTGCTCAACGGCGGGCTGCAACCCTCCCACGGCACTGTGTCGCTGTTCGGGGAAGCCACGGCCGGGCTTCCCGCCCGCACGCGTCGCCGCCTGCAACGCAGAGTGGGCACCATCTCCCAAGGCCTGGACCTCATCGAACAGGTGCGGGTCCTGCACAATGTCAATGCCGGTCGGATCGCCGAGTGGGGCACCGCGCGGTCGCTGGCGGCGCTGGCGTGGCCACGCACCGACGAGCGCGCCGGTGCGGCCCTGGAGTCGGTCGGGCTTGACTGGGCCATCCACGAGCGCACCGAGCGGCTCTCGGGCGGCGAGCGTCAGCGGGTCGCGATCGCCCGACTGCTGGTGCAACGTCCCGAGCTCGTGCTTGCTGACGAGCCGGTCGCCAGTCTCGATCCCACCCGGGCCGCAGAAGTGCTGACCCTGCTGGGGCGGGTGTCATCGGACACCGGGACCCTCGTGGTCACCCTGCACCAGCCGCAGCTCGCACGCGACCACTGCACCCGCGCGATCGGACTTCGAGCTGGTCGGCTCGTCTTCGACACCCCCATCGCTGAGCTCGGAGCCGATCAGCTCGACCAGCTCTACGCCCGAGGGTGAGATCGATGCCCGACGTCCGGGACACCTACCGCCTCCCGGCCGACAGCGACCGCCCCGAGCCGCCGAACCTCGACGCGCAGCGTCGCACCCGCCCCCGGGTCACCGGGCGCCAGGTGACGACTCGGCGGCTCATCGGTGCCCTGGTGCTCGTCGTGCCCCTCGTGTGGGCGCTGGGACGCGCGCTGCCCGTCGGCCACGACATCGTCAACCGAGGCGGCGCTCGCCTGATCGGTGACCTCCTGGGCCAGGCCTTGAGTCCCCGGCTGGACGGCGACTTCCTGCGCCTGGTGCTGGAGGCCACGGGCACCACGTTGGCCTTCGCCGCGATCGGCACCGCGGGCGCCCTGGTCATCGGGCTCCTGGGTGGGCTGGTCCTGAGCGACGTCGCCTGGACCCACCGCCCGCCCCGGACGGTGCGCGCAGTGCGGGTGGTCCTGCGGGGCCTGCTGGTCGCCACCCGGTCGATCCACGAGCTCGTCTGGGCTCTGCTGCTGGTCAGCGTCCTCGGGCTCGACCCGCTGGTCGCCGTGCTCGCGATCGCCCTGCCGTTCGGCGCCCAGACCGCCCAGGTCTTCGGCGACACCTTCGACGGCCTGCCCACCAGCGCGCTGCACTCCCTACGCAACGCCGGAGCCACCACGATGCCGGCGGTCGCCTTCGCGCTGCTGCCACCGGCGAGCCCGTTGATGCTGTCGTACGCGTTCTACCGCTTCGAGTGCGCCGTGCGGTCCACGGTGCTCCTCGGTGCCGTCGGCGTCGGCGGCCTGGGCCAGGAGCTCGTGGTGAGTCTCAGCTCCCGCAACTGGGACGAGGTCTGGACCCTCATCGCCGCCGTCATCATCGTCTCGGCGCTCGTCGATGCCTGGAGCGGACGGTTGCGCGCCGACATGGCGGTCGCGAGCTGCTCGGAGTGGTCGGCCGGCGCGGCGCCGGAGCCCCCCGGCGGCGTCGCCCCCCGACGCTCGCGCTCGCGGTGGGCCCGCTGGTCGGCCCTCGCGATCATCCCCGGGCTCGTCGCGGCCTGGCTGGCCTCGGGAGTCTCGTTGTCGGGCCTCACCAGCAGCCGTACGCGTGCGCTCACCGGTGGACTCGTCGAGGACCTGCTGCCGCCGAAGCTGCCAGCAGGCGGATGGTCGGTCGTGGGCGATGCGGTACTGGACACACTCGCGATGGCGGTGGTCGCCATGGCCATCGCCGTGCTGATCACCGTGGTCATCGCCCCGTGGGCCGTCACCACCCGCGCTCAAGGTGGCGCCCCGGGGTCGCTCCCCGCCAGGATCGCTCGCCGGATGGCCTGGGCCCTCGCCCGGATCGGACTTCTCGTGCTGCGGTCGGTGCCACCGACGGTCTGGGCAGTCATCGCACTGCTCGCGCTCTTCCCCGGGATCCTTCCCGGAGCCCTGGCCCTAGGCGTCTACACCGGCGGGGTGCTCGGCCGGCTGGTCGCCGAGTCGTGGGAAAGCGTGAGCCCCGTACCCCGCAACGCCCTGCTCCGCAGCGGCGTCCCGGGAGCACTAGCGACCCTCGCCGCCGTGGTCCCGGCATCAGCGCACCAGCTGCTCACCTACACCCTCTACCGCTTCGAGATCTGCGTGCGCGAGACGGCGGTCGTCGGCATCGTCGGCGCCGCGGGTCTTGGACGCCTTCTGTCCGAGAACCTCAACCTTTTCCGCTTCCCCGTCGTCTCGACGCTCCTGATCGCGTCCTTTGCCGTCAGCGTCTCGAGCGAACTGCTGAGCAGACGGCTGCGACGAGCGATCCGCGCCTGATCTTGGCCCGGTCCGCCGAGCCAAGACCGTTCTGCGCCGTCGTCAATAGTCATCAGTGGGGCTCACCAGCGGCCACGTCTCCGCTGCCGCGCCGCACTGTCTGGCCGGCTCGGCTGGTCGCAGGTGACCCACTGGCCCTACGAGACCGCTGCGACATGAACCCGAACTGGATCTGCACAGCGGCGCCGCCCGCCACGGTTGCCGTTCCTCCGGATCAAGCAGGATCAGACTCATCGACTTGCCAGCCGCGGGCTGTGACCTGCCTGTGCCAGCCATCCCGGGCGGGCGCGCGTGGTCCGAGGCTGAGCAGACGCTGGAGCGAGCTGTGGCAGCCCCCGCAGGCCAACCAGTGGGACGAGACGCAACGGGGCACGGTGGCGGCCCTCGTGATCCATGAGTCCGCCGCCATCTTCGACGGCTCCGCATCGGCATGGCAAGCCCAAGAAGCCCGCTACGCCGCCGAGGCCCTCGGGCTGACTCCGAGGGCGCTCGCCGCGCTGGGCTGGAGGATCGCCGAATAAGCGATCGCTGACAGGCGAAAGCTCAGCGCTCGTCGGTGCCGGCCCGTGTGGTCGATGGCGTGCCTATCTGCCAGGCGGGGCTGACCGGCGAACGGTCAAGATATTGATTGTTGTCTATGCAGCACCTTGCTTGTTGCATTCATCCTTGTCAATATTGATCTGTGTCTAAGTCCCTCGAGCTCACGGTCCTCACGGGCAGCGACGCCCTGGCGTGCTGCACGCCCCTTGCACAAGAACCCATCACCGAGCAGCAGGCAGCGCACATTGCGTCTCTCCTCAAGGCCCTCGCCGACCCGGTTCGGCTCCGCCTCATGTCGATGGTGCTGTCCCACGAGGGCGGCGAGGCGTGCGTGTGCGACCTCCTCCCGGCTTTCGACCTCTCGCAACCCACCATCAGCCATCACCTCAAGGTGCTGCACGATGCAGGACTGTTGGACCGGGACAAGCGGGGCACGTGGGTGTACTACCAAGCCAAGCCCGAGGCGATGGCAGCCGTCATGACGCTGTTCGCGACCACCGCACTGACCGCGAGCGGCCGCTGATGAGCGACACCGTGGGCGAGCGCGCGGTCGCGCCCGACGACGCCGCCGTCATCCAGCGGCTCTCGACCCTCGACCGGTTCCTGCCGGTCTGGATTGTCACCGCGATGGCCATCGGATTGTTGCTGGGACGGCTCGTTCCCGGCTTCGACGACGCCCTCGCGAAGGTTGAAGTCGGGTCAGTGTCGCTGCCCATCGCCATCGGGCTGCTCGTCATGATGTACCCGGTGCTGGCGAAGGTTCGCTACGACGAACTCGGCCACGTCACCGCCGACAAGCGACTCCTCGGCGCATCCATCGTCCTCAACTGGATTGTGGGACCGGCGCTCATGTTCGCCCTGGCTTGGCTGATGCTGCCCGACCTCCCCGAGTACCGGACGGGCCTCATCATCGTCGGCCTCGCCCGGTGCATTGCGATGGTCCTCATCTGGAACGACCTCGCCTGCGGCGACCGCGAAGCCGCCGCCATCCTCGTGGCCATCAACTCGGTGTTCCAGATTGTCGCGTTCGCCGGGCTCGGCTACCTCTACCTTGAACTACTGCCCGGCTGGCTCAACCTCGGCGACAACGCCACCAACGGCGGACTCGACGTGTCCGTGTGGGACATGGCCAAGTCCGTCCTCATCTTCCTCGGCATCCCTCTGCTCGCCGGGTTCCTCACCCGCACCTTCGGGGAGAAGGCCATGGGACGCGACTGGTACGAGGGAACGTTCCTGCCCCGCATCGGACCGACGGCCCTGTACGGGCTGCTGTTCACCATCGTGATCCTGTTCGCCCTCCAAGGTGACACCATCACCGACCGGCCCCTCGACGTGGCCCGCATCGCATTGCCGCTCCTGGCCTACTTCGGGCTCATGTGGGCCGGGTCATTTGCCCTCGGTGTCGCCCTCAACATGTCCTACGAGCGCACCGCGACACTGGCGTTCACCGCCGCAGGGAACAACTTCGAGTTGGCTATCGCAGTCGCCATCGGCGTCTTCGGCGTCACGTCTGGACAAGCCCTCGCGGGAGTCGTCGGACCCCTCATCGAAGTCCCCGTCCTCGTCGCCCTTGTCTACGTCGCCCTCTGGGCACGCCGCCGCTTCTACCCCACACAGGAGACGACCCATGGCTGACACGACCCCGCCCGACGGGCACATCCCTGAAGTTCTCTTCGTGTGCGTCCACAACCAAGGCCGCTCACAGATGGCAGCAGGGCTGCTCAACCACCACGCCCAAGGGCGGGTACTCGTGCGCTCCGCAGGCTCCGCCCCCGCCGACAGCGTCAGCCCCGCCGTCGTCGAGGTCATGGCAGAGGTCGGCATTGACATCTCGCAGGAGTTCCCGAAGAAGTTGCTCACCGAAGACGTAGCAGCCTCTGACGTGGTCGTCACCATGGGATGCGGCGACGCCTGCCCCATCTTCCCCGGCAAACGCTACGAGGACTGGGCACTCACCGACCCCTCCGGGAAGGGACCCGATTCCGTGCGAGACATCCGCGACGAAATCGACCAGCGCGTACAGAAGTTGCTCGCCGACCTTCGTCGGGATGCATCACGCATCCTCGACTCTGCGTCCTCGGCTAGCTGCGAAGGACCGAGCCGCGGCGGCCCGCTCAGCGTGGTCCCGCCGCATCCACACACGCACGCCGCGCTTGACCCCCGGCAACCGCCCGACACGGACCAGCCGCGCCACGTCGGCCCTCCTCACGCCGAGCATCACTGAGACGACTGTCGCGTGCCGGGTTCAGTGGAGGCTCTGGACTAGCGCGCCGACGGTAGTCGGTGCAGGGTTGTGCCGGTAGTGGTCGTCCTCGTGTTCGACGGGTGGGACGAGCCCGATCTCGCCGTGCAGTCGTCGGTGGTTGAACCAGTGACCCAGACCCGGTTCGTTGCCGGCGCCTTGCAGTCGCGGTCGAGCAGGTCCGGCCGGGCGTCCGGTCCGCTGCCGGGGATCGCGGTCCGCGGACCCTTGGCCCTGCTGATCCCGCGCAGCCCGTCGGCGCGCATCAGCCGGTGCACGGCGCACCGGGCGATCCGGTGACCGCGACGGTTCAGCTCGGCGTGCATCTTCCGCACCCCGTAGACGCCGTAGTTGTCGGCATGGACCTGCCGGATCACTGCCAGGCGCTGCTGGTCGGCGACCGCCCGCGCTGAGGGCGCTCTGATCTTGGCCGCGTAGTAGCTGCTCGGGGCGTCTGCATGCCGGCCCTGCGGAGGACGGTGCAGATCGGCTCGACCCCGAACCGCTCACGATGCTGATCGATGTACTCGACCAGCACCGCGGTCGTCACTTCAGCTTGCGGTCGAGCTCCGCCGCGGCGAAGAACGCCGACGCCGTCCGCAAGATCTCGTTGGCTCGCCGCAGCTCCTTGTTCTCACGCTCGAGCTCGGCGATGCGCTGGGTCTCAGCGGTGGTGACGCCGGGCCGGTGGCCCTCATCTATCTCGGCCTGGGACACCCAGTTGCGCAGCGTCTCGGGATTGATCCCAACTGCTCACCAACGCGCTTGAGCGCACCCGATCGGGTCGCTGGGTCACGCCGCAGATCGACCGCCATTCGGATCGCCCGCTCCCGAAGCTCCTCGGGATACTTGCTCAGTGCCGCCATGACTCTCATCCTTCCGTGGAATGAGAGCCTCCATCAGACCCGGCGGCCGACAGTGCGGGTGGTCCGGCTGGTCCTAGAGTCGCGGCATGCCTGAGTTCACCTGGCTCCCGGCCAATCGAGCAGCGGCCGAGGACGTCGAGGCGGTCTTTGCGACCGGTGGCGCGCGCAAGTGCCGTTGCCAAGCCCTGAAGGTGCCGGGCTGGATCTGGCGTGACACCACCCAGGAGGAGCGGGACGGCGCGCTGCTCGAGCAGACCGCCTGCGGCACCGGCGGCCCGACGTCCGGGCTGATCGGATACGTCGACGGTGAGCCGGCCGGCTGGGTGGCGGTCGAGCAGCGCGAGAACTACCCCAGGCTGTGGAGCCGGAAGCAGGCGTGGATGCGGATGGACCCCGAGCTGGCAGACGTCTGGTCAGTGACCTGCTTCGTCGTGCGCACAGGGTGGCGCCAGTCGGGGCTGACCTACGAGCTCGCCGCGGCCACCGTCGAGTACGGCCGGCAGGTCGGCGCCCGCGTCCTGGAGGGCTACCCGATCGAGCCGCCGCCAGGCCGGTCCGTGATCTGGGACGAGGCGTCGGTCGGGCTGGTGCAGGTCTTCCTCGAGGCCGGCTATGAGGTGGTGGCCTCCCCGACTCTGCGGCGGCGCGTGGTGCGGCGAGGACTGAGTGATCCCGGTTGACGATGGCCAGCCTCGTCCGCGAGCGGTGCGCGCGCCGATCGCCGCGATGCGCGGTTTCGAGGTGCGCCTACCCGCCGCCTTCGCGTGCCGCACACCGGCACGCGTGCAGCGGTCGGCTCCCTACGAGGGCACGTCTCCTTCGCTCACGTGTTTACGTCGTCTCTGGGGCTGCCCTTGAAGTACTGCTCGAGTTGTCGGAAGACTTCCGGATCGAGCGCCTTCTGCGGGTCCGCCACGATGTCGCGCTGGATGCGCTCGTGCGCCGCGGCGTAGAGCGCCGGGCTCAGGGCGTAGGGCAGGTTGAGGACGTACCAGCGCCGGAACGTGCGTGCGCCCCACCGTTGCAGCGTGCGGGCGATCAGCCCCGGCCGGCCTCTGCGGACCCAGAAGCCGACCGCCGTCCCGAGGATGAAGGCGAGTCCCAGCACCAGTGCCATGACGCCGAGGGTGGCTGCGATCTCGTCGCTCGCGAAGTTGTCCGCCACGTTGAGCAGCCCTCCGTAGTAGACGGGGATCAGCACCTCCACCTGGTCCAGATAGGGACTGACCCGCTCGGCCTTGTCGGCGAGGTCGCTGATGGAGTCGAGGTCGGGCTTCGCTCCCCACGCCGCGCGCACGTGGCCGAACGCCTCCCCCGTCTGGTCGATCGCGTCGAGCGGGCTGCGGGCGTCGATGTCGTCGACAGCCTCCTTCGCCGCAGTGACCTCGCCGTACGTCGTCTCGATGCCGCGGAGCGTCTCGGAGCTCTTGTTGGCGGCCTCCTCGAGCTCCGCCTGGGGAGGGGTGTTGGCGTTCACGTAGTCGAGTGCGGCCTGTATCTCCTGCCGGTGGTCGGCCACGTACTTCGCAGCGCGATAGCGCTCCATCAGGCTGGGCACCGCGGCGAGCGCGTCCTGGCCCTTGCCGCCCACGGTCTCCGCGTCGCTCAGGGCGACAGCTGCGGCCGCGCCCACACCGTACGCCTTGATCCCCAGCTCGAGGACCGAGCCGATCAGGAGTCGACCGACCTCCAGCCCGCGTGGTAGCGACGGACGATCACGGCCAGTGGTCACAGGAGTCCTCCGGTAGCTCCGCGGAACATGGTTGCTCCCCGCGCGTCGATGCCGAAGGCTACCTGTCTCCCGACGTACTGATCAGATGAGGAGTGAAAGGCACGACCGGCACGACGAAGGGCCCGTCCTCCCCCGATGGACGGGCCCTTCTGCTGGGGGGTCAGCCGGTGACGGCCGGGACCTCGGTCGCGGGGTCGCCGTCGACGGCTGCGGCCAGCTGCGGGACGTAGCGCTCGAGGACGTAGGGGATGCTCAGCGGCGTGACCATGCTCTGGGCCACGTGGTAGTCGCCGCCGTCGGCGTCGCTGATGTCGAACCAGCGACCCTCCTCGAACGCGCGGCTGCCCTCGAACAGCTCCTTCATCGCCGGGTCGGCCGTGTCGTGGTCGAGCCAGACCACGGCGTCGAGCTGGCCGAGGTCGGAGGTGCGCTCGGCGCTCAGCGACCAGCCGAACGCCTCGGAGTCGGGGTCCTCCAGCACCTCGGGGAACTCGAAGCCGAGCTCCTCGAGCATCTGTCCGCGGGAGTCGCCCTCCCCGTAGACGAAGAGCCCCTCGTACGCCGTGACGACGGCGGCCTGCTTGCCCTCGAACTCCGGGTGCTCGGCGGCGGCCGCCTCGAGCCGGCCCTCGACGTCCTCGATGATCCGCGTCGCCTCGGCCGGCCGACCCAGCGCCGTGCCGACCGTCTCGGTGATGTCCTGCCACGACGCGGTGTAGTCGACCTCGTCGTCGGAGGCGACGGTGGGGGCGATCCGGGAGAGCAGGTCGTACTCCTGCTCGGTCATGCCCGAGTTGATGGCGATGATCAGGTCGGGCTCCAGGGCGGCGACCTTCTCGACCTGGATGCCGTCGGCCGACTCCAGCACCTCGGGCAGCTCGCCGCCGGCGGCGTCCAGCGCGTCGGTGGCCCAGGGGAAGATCGCGCCCGGCGCCTCGCCGAACCACTTGGTGACGCCGACCGGGACCACCCCGAGCGCCAGGACGGCGTCCTGCTCGGTGAGGCCGACGGTCACCACCCGCTCGGGGGCCTCGGTCACCTCGGTGGCGCCGTACTTGTGCTCGATGGTGGCCGGGAACGCGCCCTCCTCCGCCACGGCGTCCGGGCCGGCGTCGGCGGTCGCGTCGTCCCCGGCACCACAGGCGGCCAGCGCCGGGGTCAGGGCGAGGATCAGCGCCGCGGCAGTGGCGGTGCGCCGGAGGGGCTGGGTGGGAAACGGCAGGTGCACGAGATGAGCCTTTCAAGTGAGGTAAGGCTTACCTTACCCACCTGATGCGGCCGACCTCGCGGCCGGGTCAGACCACGCGGTGCATCCAGCCGAAGGTGTCCTCGGCCCGGCCGAACTGGACGTCGACGAGGTTCTGCCGGACCCGCATCGTGACGTCGGTGGCAGGGGGCGCCGGCACGTCGCCCTCGGCCGACCGCAGGGTCCCCACGGGGGTCACCACCGCGGCGGTGCCACAGGCGAAGATCTCGGTGATGGCACCGCTGCTGACGCCCTCGCGCCACTCGTCGATGGAGAGCCTGCGCTCCTCCACCTGGTGGCCCAGCTTGCCCGCCAGCTCGATGATCGAGGCACGGGTGATGCCCTCGAGGATCGTGCCGGTCTCGGGGGTGACGATCCGGCCGTCGTCGAAGACGAAGTACAGGTTCATCCCGCCCAGCTCCTCGACGTACCGCCCCTCCTGGCTGTCGAGGAAGACCACCTGGTCGCACCCGTGGGCGGTGGCCTCCTGCTGCGCGACCAGCGAGCTGGCGTAGTTGCCGCCGGTCTTGGCCGCGCCCATGCCACCGCGACCGGCGCGGGTGTAGTCGTGGGTGAGCCACAGCGAGACCGGCTTCACGCCGCCCTTGAAGTAGGCGCCCGCCGGGGAGGCGATGACCATGAACGTCACGTGCTGGGCCGGGCGCACGCCGAGGAACACCTCGGAGGCGAACATGAACGGCCGCAGGTAGAGGCTCTTCTCGCCGCCGTTCTCCGGCACCCAGTGCTCGTCGACCGTGACCAGCGCGTCGACGGCCTGCACGAAGTCCTCGACCGGCAGCTCGGGGAAGGCCAGTCGCCGGCTGGACCGGATCATCCGCTTGGCGTTCTCCTCCGGGCGGAAGGTCCACACCGACCCGTCGTCGCGCCGGTAGGCCTTCATGCCCTCGAACGTCTCCTGCGCGTAGTGCAGCACCGCGGTCGCGGGGTCCATCGCGATCGGGCCGTACGGCGTGATGCGGGCGTCGTGCCACCCCTGCTCCGGGGTCCACTCGACCGTGAGCATGTGGTCGGTGAAGAACTGGCCGAAGCCCGGGTTCGCCAGGATCCCGGCGAGGCGGGAGTCGTCGACCGGGGTGGCGGAGAGGGTGGTGCTGATGTCCATGGCGACACGGTATCCAAGAGTTCGGGCGGCCGGCGGACAGGTGCTGACGGGATTGGCCGAGCCACCCCGGGGGTGGGAGCAACGGCCTCGGCTGGGGAGGACCGGGCCGGCCGCCCGGCCCGGCTCCTCAGCCCAGGCGCGCCAGGATCGCGTCGCCCACGGCCGTGGTGGTGCGCGACTCCCCCGGGGTCCGGGCAGCCAGGTCGGCGACGACGGCCGCCTCCACCGCGGTGGCGGCGTCGGCGTGACCGAGGTGGTGGAGCAGCAGGCCCGCCGACAGGATCGCCGCGGTGGGGTCCGCCTTGTGCTGGCCGGCGATGTCGGGCGCCGACCCGTGCACCGGCTCGAACATCGAGGGGCTGGTGCGGTCGGGGTTGACGTTGCCCGAGGCGGCGAGCCCGATGCCGCCGGTGATGGCGGCGGCGAGGTCGGTGACGATGTCGCCGAAGAGGTTGTCGGTGACGATGACGTCGAAGCGCGCCGGGTCGGTGACCAGGAAGATCATCGCCGCGTCGACGTGCATGTAGTCGACGGTGACGGCGGGGAACTCGCGGGCGACCTCCTGGGTCAGCCGCCACCACAGCGAGCCGGCGTGCACGAGCACGTTGGTCTTGTGGACCAGGGTGAGCCGCTGCCGGGGTCGCTGGTCGGCCCGGGCGAAGGCGTCGCGTAGCACCCGCTCCACGCCGTACGCCGTGTTGACGCTGACCTCGGTGGCCACCTCGGCCGGGGTGCCGACGCGCAGGGCGCCGCCGTTGCCGGTGTAGGGGCCCTCGGTGCCCTCGCGGACCACGACGAAGTCGACCTCCCCGGGGTCCGCCAGGGGTGAGGTGACGCCGGGGAGGATCCGGCTCGGGCGCAGGTTGACGTAGTGGTCGAGCTCGAAGCGCAGACGCAGCAGCAGCCCCCGCTCCAGGAGGCCCGGCGGCAGGTTCGGGTCGTTGGGCCTGCCGCCGATCGCACCGAGCAGGATCGCGTCGTGCCGGCGGATCTCCTCGAGCACGGTGTCGGGCAGCACCTCGCCGGTCGCGAGGTAGCGCTCGGCGCCCAGGTCGTAGCGGGTGGCCTCGACCTTCGCCGGCGCCACCGCCTCGAGCACCTTGAGGCCCTCGGCGGTGACCTCCGGCCCGATGCCGTCGCCGCCGATGACGGCGAGCCTGATGCTGGGTGCGGCGGTCTCCGATGTGGTCATGGAGGGCGAGGCTAGTTGTCGTCGGGCGACTGCCCGCCGTTGTCTCGCAGGTCAAGCGAGGCCTGCAGGGCGCGGGCTGCCGCCTCGCCGCTGCGCGGGTTCTCGGGGCTGTGGCTGGCGGGTCCCCACTCGGGGTACATGTCGTACATGGCGGTGTCCTCAGGGTCTGCGGGCGGGTGTCGGGAGGAGATCCGGGACCGCAACGCCGAACACCGCGGCGAGGTGGCCCCGGTGACAGTCAGATGTGTCAGGCCTCGCCGCGGCAGCCGATGAGTACGAGAACGCTCCGCATGATGGCCACGACCGTACGCCGACCCGCGCCGCCCGATCGAGCACTTTCCCGAACCGGTCACATGCCGAGACGCCGGTTCCATGATGGGAGACTCGCAGCATGAGCGCTCCCCCCGACCTGCCCGGCATCGTGGCCCGTGCGTTCGACGTCTCGCGCAAGGCCGGCTACGTGTCGTTCTGCCGCAACGAGACCGGCCGGCTGCTGGCCACGCTGGCCGCGACGCGGGGCGGCACGATGGCGGAGTTCGGCACCGGCTGCGGCGTGGGGACCGCCTGGCTGCGCTCCGGTGTGCGCGACGACGTGCGCATCGTCACCGCGGAGCTCGACCCCAGGCTCGCGACCGCGGCGGCGGAGATCTTCCAGGACGACCCGTCGGTCGACGTGCTGGCCGCCGACTGGTCGACGCTGACCGACCAGGGCCCCTTCTCGCTGCTGTTCCTCGACTCGGGGGAGCCCGAGAGCGTGCGCGTGGACGCCGTCGCCGACCTCCTCGAGCCGGGCGGCCTGGTGGTGCTCGACGACTTCATCCCGTGCGAGATGTGGCCGCCGATCCATCGCGGCCGGGTCGACACCCTGCGCGAGGAGTGGCTGACCGACGAGCGGTTCACCGCCGTCGAGGTGATGATCGCCCCCGACGCCTCGGCGCTCATCGCCACCCGGCGCTAGCTGGCGATCGGCCGCTCGACGTCGGGGTCGACCACCGGCGCCGGGGCGTACTCCGGACCGAGGTCGACGGTGCACCACGGCAGCATCGTGTGCACCAGCGGACCGATCGCGAGCGCATAGACCACCGTGCCCAGCCCGACGGGTCCGCCGAGCAGCCAGCCGACGGCGAGCACCAGCACCTCCAGCGAGGTGCGCACGAGCCGCACGGAGAGGCCCGTGCGGCGCACCAGGCCCGTCATCAGCCCGTCCCGGGGGCCGGGGCCGAGCTGGGAGCCGATGTAGAGGGCCCCGGCGAAGCCGTTGACCACGACGCCGCCGAGCAGCATCGCCAGGCGGGCGGCCAGGGCGTCGGGAGGGACGACCAGCGCCAGCGTGGCGTCGGTGGCGACACCGATGACCACCGCGTTGGCCACCGTGCCCAGGCCGGGCATCTGGCGCAGCGGGATCCACAGCAGCAGGACGGCGAAGCCGACGACGATCACGATCGTCCCGAAGCTCCACCCCGTCTGCTCCGCCAGGCCGGCGTGCAGGACGTCCCAGGGGTCGAGGCCGAGCGTGGCCTCGATCATCATGCCCATCGAGGCGCCGTACAGGAGCAGGCCGAGCATCAGCTGGGCCAGGCGGCGGGGAAGGCGCGGTGCGCGGAGCTGCTCCAGCGGGGTCAGGTGGGCCAGGGGCGTGCGGGTCACGTCTCCATGGTGACCCAGATTGGCCTTGGAATGAATAGCCAATCGTGCGACAGTGGCCTGCATGGCTCCCTCCATCAGTCCCCAGCGGGTCGCCGCCCTCGTGGGTGACTTCGACCGCTCCCCCGCGTACGCCGGCCTGGCCGACTCCCTGCGCCTGCTCATCGGGGACGGCCGGATCGGCCTGGGCACCCGGCTGCCGAGCGAGCGGGAGCTCACCGCCACCCTGGCGGTCTCCCGCACCACCGTGACCCGGGCGTACGCCGCCCTCCGCGAGGTCGGCTACGCCGAGGCGCGGGTGGGCCACGGCACCTTCACCCGCGTGCCCAGCGGTCGCACCCGGGCGCTCGACAAGGCGCTGCTCCCGCGTCCCGGCGACGCCGACGCCATCGACCTCAGCTGCGCGGCCACCTCGGCACCGTGCGGCGTGGGAGCCGCCTACGCCGCGGCCGCGGCCGAGCTCCCGGCGTACCTGTCCAGCCACGGCTACTTCGTCGCCGGCGTGCCGGAGCTCCAGCAGGCCATCGCCGCGACGTACGACGAGCGCGGGCTCCCGACCGACCCCGAGCAGGTGCTGGTGACGCCGGGAGCGCTGTCGGCCGCCTCGATCGTCGCACAGGCCTTCACCGGCTCGGGCGACCGGGCGCTGGTGGAGTCGCCGTGCTACCCCAACGCGGTGGACGCGATCCGCCACAGCGGCGCCCGCATCGTGCCCTCACCGGTGGACCCCGACGGCTGGGACCTCGACGCGACCGCGGCGGTGCTGCGGCAGACGGCGCCGCGGCTGGCCTACCTGATCCCCGACTTCCAGAACCCCACGGGCCACCTGATGACCGACGAGCAGCGGGCCACCCTGGCGGGGCACCTCGCGGCCACCCGCACCACCGCCGTCGTCGACGAGGCCCACCAGGCCCTGGCGCTGGAGGGCCAGGAGATGCCGCTGCCGTTCGCTCATCACTCCCCCGGTGCCATCACCATCGGCAGCGCCAGCAAGACGTTCTGGGGGGGCCTGCGGCTGGGGTGGCTGCGCGCCCCGCACGACCTCGTGGAGCGGCTGGTCACCGCCCGGCTGGGCCTCGACCTCGGCTCGCCGGTGCTCGAGCAGCTCGTGCTCAGCCGGCTGCTCGCCGAGCGCGGCACGGTCGTGGCCGACCACCGGGCCCGGCTGCGCGAGCAGCGCGACGCCCTGGTCGCCGCCGTGCGCGGAGAGCTGCCCGACTGGTCGTTCTTCGTGCCGACCGGCGGGCTGGCGCTGTGGTGCCAGCTGCCGGTCTCGGCCGCCACCGACCTCGCGGTCGAGGCCGAGCGTCACGGCGTGATCGTGGCCCCCGGACCGGTGTTCGCGGCCGAGGGGGGGCTCGACCGCTTCGTCCGCATCCCGTGGACCCGTCCCGTCGAGGAGCTCGAGGAGGCCGTGCGCCGCCTCGCGGTCTCGTGGGACGTCGTCACCTCCGACGCCGGCAGCCGCCCCGGCTCCCGCCGGGGGCGGGTGATGGTGGCGTGACCGGGCGGGCCGGCCTCAGGACAGGTTGACCGCGCGCACCGAGATCGCGCTGATCGCGCTCGCGATGTCCGCCAGCGTGTCGGCCGGGATGGCCGAGTCGACCGAGAGCGCCACCAGCGCGGAGCCGCCCTTGGCGTCGCGGGCCACCTGCATGCCGGCGATGTTGACCGCGGCGTCGCCGAGGATGCCGCCGACGGTGCCGACCATGCCCGGGCGGTCCTCGTAGTTGAAGAACGCGAGGTGGTCGGTGGGCTCGATGTCGACGTCGAAGCCGTTGACCTCGACGAGCCGCTCGCGCTGGCCGAGCCCGACGAGGGTGCCGCTGACCGAGACCTGGGACCCGTCGGCGAGAGTGCCGCGGATGGTGATGAGGTTGCGGTGGTCGGGGCTCTCGGCGTCGGTGACGAGCCGGACGGCCGTCCCCCGCTCGGCGGCGAGCAGCGGCGCGTTGACGTAGGAGACCGGGTGCTCGACGACGTCGGTGAAGACGCCCTTGAGCGCCGCGAGCTCCAGCACCTTGACGTCGAACTCGGTGATCTCGCCACGCACCTCGACGTCGACCTGCTGGGCGACCTCGCCGGCGAGCGCGCTGAACACGCGGCCGAGCTTCTCGGTGAGCGGGATGCCGGGGCGCACGTCCTCGGCGATCACGCCACCCTGCACGTTGACGGCGTCGGGCACGAGCTCGCCCGACAGGGCGAGCCGCACCGAGCGGGCCACGGCGATGCCGGCCTTCTCCTGCGCCTCGTCGGTGGAGGCGCCGAGGTGGGGGGTCGCCACCACGTTCTCGAGCTCGAAGAGCGGGCTGTCGGTGCACGGCTCCTTGGCGAAGACGTCGAGGCCGGCGGCGGCGATGCCGCCGGTCTTGAGCGCGTCGTGCAGCGCCGCCTCGTCGACGATGCCACCGCGGGCGGCGTTGACCAGCACCAGGTGCGGGCGGGCCTTCGCGAGCTCGTCGGCGCCGATCAGGCCGACGGTCTCGGGGGTCTTGGGCAGGTGGACGCTCATGAAGTCGGCCTCGGCCAGCAGCGTGTCGAGGTCGACCAGGCGCACCCCCATCTGGGCCGCGCGGCCGGCCTGGACGTAGGGGTCGTAGGCGATGACCTTCATGCCGAAGGCGCTCAGGCGCTGGGCCACGAGCACGCCGATGCGGCCCAGGCCGACGATGCCGACGGTCTTCTCGTAGAGCTCGATGCCGGTGTACTTCGACCGCTTCCACTCGCCGTTCTTGAGCGCTGCGTGCGCGGGGCTGACGTGGCGGGCGGCGGCGAGCATCAGCGCGACGGCCAGCTCGGCGGCGGAGACGATGTTGGAGGTGGGTGCGTTGACCACCATCACGCCGCTCTGGGTGGCGGCCTTCACGTCGACGTTGTCGAGGCCGACGCCCGCTCGCGCCACCACCTTGAGGTTGCTCGCGGCGGCCAGCGCCTCGGCGTCGACCTTGGTGGCCGAGCGCACCAGGACGGCGTCGGCGTCGGCGATCGCCGACAGCAGCTCGGCACGGTCGGCGCCGTTGCAGTGGTGGATCTCGAAGTCGGGGCCGAGCGCCTCGACGGTGGCCGGGCTCAGCTCCTCGGCGATGAGCACGACGGGCTTGCCGGAAACGGGTGCAGTCACAGCGGTCCTCACGACGGGTCAGGGACGGGGGTCGAGGCGCACGACGCTGTGCGGCACTCACCCTACCCGGCGCTCCCCGCGCCCGGCACGCGGTCTCGGGGAGCGGCCGTCCCGCGCCCGGGGCTACCTCGCGGAGCGGGCCTCCTGGCGGGCCACCGTGCCGCGCCGCAGGAGGTACGACGCGGCGAACCCGATCACCAGGGCGCACAGCACGCCGAGGTTGGCGAACGCCCAGGCGCCGTCCCTGCCACCGAGGCCGAGGCCGAGGAGGTAGCCCTGCCAGTTGTTCCACGAGGCGTCGTCGGGGAACGTGTTGACGACGAGGCCCCAGCCGATGAACGAGGCGAGCGCCATGGTGGCGATCGAGATCCAGTCGAACGCGCCGTACCGGCCGGCGGGGTCGAAGAGCGCCTCCTCGTCGTAGTCGCGCCGGCGCAGCGCGATGTCGCCGATCATCAGCCCCGCCCAGGCGGCCAGCGGGACGCCCAGGGTGATCAGGAAGCTCTGGAACGGCCCGGCGAAGTCCTCCGCGACGAACACGACGTAGATCGTGCCGAGGGTCAGGATGACGCCGTCGACGAAGGCCGCCTGGGGCCGCCGGAGGCGCACGCCGAGCGAGAGCAGGGTCAGTCCGGAGGAGTAGATGCCGAGCACGGCACCGCTGACCAGCGCCAGGATCGCGGCGAGCAGGAACGGCACCAGGACCCAGGTGGGCAGCAGGGTGGCCAGCGTGCCGATCGGGTCGCCCGCGACCCCGTCGAGGATCTCGGTCGAGGAGCCGGCCAGGGCGAGGCCGAACACCACGAGCACGACGGGCGCGAGGGCGCCGCCGACGGTGTTCCAGCCGACGATGGCGCCGTTGGAGGCGTCGCGCGACTGGTAGCGCGACCAGTCGGCGGCGATGTTGATCCAGCCGAGCCCGAAGCCGGTCATCACCATCACCAGCGCGCCGATGACGGCCTGCGTGGAGCCGGCGGGGATGGCCTGCACGGCCGACCAGTCGATGTCGTCGAGGGTCATCGCCATGTAGAGCACCGACACCACACCGGTGATCCACGTCAGCACCGACTGCATCCGCATGATGACGTGGTAGCCGGCCACGCTGGCGCTCACGATGAGGGCGGCCACGACGGCGGTGGCCACGACCTTGGTCGCCGTCCCGCCGCTCCAGCCCAGCCGCTCGAAGATGGTGGAGGTGGCGAGCACCGCGAGGATGGCCAGGAAGGTCTCCCACCCGATGGACACCAGCCACGAGAAGACGCCCGGCACCTTCTGGCCGGTGACGCCGAACGCCGCGCGGCTGAGCACCATCGTCGGCGCGGACCCGCGCTTGCCGGCGATCGCGATGATGCCGCAGAGGGCGAAGGAGACGACGATCCCCACGACGCTGACGAGCACGCCCTGCCAGAACGAGATGCCGAAGTAGAGGACGAAGGCGGCGTAGCTGAGCCCGAAGACGCTCACGTTGGCCGCGAACCACGGCCAGAACAGGTCGGCCGGGCGCGCGGTGCGGTCGGCCTCGTCGATGATCTCGATGCCCGTCGTCTCGACCCCGAGGCGGCGGGTCTCGCTCAGCGTGTGGTCACTCATGGGGCCCATCCTCACGCACCGCGACCGCCGGCCGGAAGTCCAGCAGGGCGGCGACCAGGGGGCCGAGCCGGCGGGCCGTGCGCTCGGCGGTGGCGACGACCTCCGTGGGGTCGGTCGCGGCGTCCGAGCCCTCGACGGCGGTGACGATCGAGAGGCCGAGGAGCTCGAGCCCGGCCTCGCGGGCGGCGATCGCCTCGGGCACCGTCGACATGCCGACGAGGTCCGCGCCGACGCGCCGCAGCCAGTCGGCCTCCGCCCGGGTGTTGTAGTGCGGACCGCGGAGCTGGGCGTAGACGCCCTCGTCCAGCGACGGGTCGAGCTCGCGGGCCAGTCCCCGCAGCCGCGGCGACCAGGCGTCGGTCAGGTCGACGAACCGCGGGCCCTCCAGCGGTGAGGTGAACGTCGTGGCCAGGTGGTCGCGGACCAGCACCGCCTGCCCGACCTCCCAGTCGTCGCGCAGGCTGCCGTTGGCGTTGGTGAGCACCAGCGTGCGCACCCCCAGCGCGGCGGCCGTGCGGACGCCGTGCACCACCGGCCGCTGGCCGCGGCCCTCGTAGAGGTGCGTGCGCCCGCTGAGCACCAGCACCCGGGCCGCACCGACCTCGAGCACGAGCACCTCCCCGGAGTGGCCCTCGGCCACGGGCGGGAGGAGGTGCGGC
Organism: uncultured Nocardioides sp.; assembly: GCF_902805925.1. Classification (GTDB taxonomy): domain Bacteria; phylum Actinomycetota; class Actinomycetes; order Propionibacteriales; family Nocardioidaceae; genus Nocardioides. Next base: position 23,374 of record NZ_CADCUP010000035.1, on the reverse strand, counting down.
ACCTGCGCCATGGGGAACCGGTGCGTGGGCCGGCCCCACGACTCGACCAGGGGCCCCCAGCCCGAGCCCAGCACCACCGCCGCGTCGTACGGCGCCCGGCCGGTGCGGTCGGAGAGCCAGGCGGCCGCCTCGCGGGCAGCGGCGTACGGGTCCACGCCCGCTCAGCCGACCAGCGACCGGCCGACGTGCTCGCCGGGGCGGACGCCCGACGGCACGGCGAGGACGGCGGAGGTGGGGGTGGACGCGCGGCCGCGGTCCACCGCAAGGCCGAGCACAGAGTTCGCGAACACGGGGAGCGATGCTACGCCCGGCGCTGAGGCTCGAGCCTTCCTCCGGCTTGCGCCGCGCCGCTCAGCAGGCGCACCCGTCCGGGCCGCAGGCAGCCGCGTCGTCCCCGCCGACGACGCTGAGCTGCGGCCGCGAGGCGGCCCACGCCTGCTCGAGCGCCGAGGCGAAGACCTCGGCGGGCTGCGCGCCCGAGATGCCGTACCGCTGGTCGAGGACGAAGAAGGGCACGCCGGTGGCGCCGTACGCCCGGGCCTGCGCGACGTCGGCGGCGACCTCGTCGGCGTACTCGTCGGAGGCGAGCACCTCCTCCACGCGCGCGGCGTCCAGCCCCACCGAGGCCGCGGCCGCACGCAGCACGTCGTGGTCGCCGATGTCCCGGGCGTGCGCGAAGTACGCCGCGAGCAGGGCCTCCTTGAGCCGCCCCTGGAGTGCCGCACCACCGGTCGCGAGCGCGAGGTGCAGCACCCGGTGCGCGTCGACGGTGCTGGTGTGCACGGTGTCGAAGAGCCGGAGCGCCAGCCCCTCCTGCGCCGCGAGGTCGATCAGCTGCTGCTGCATGTCGCGGATCTCGTCGTCGGTGCGGCGGTACTTGCGGGCCAGCACCTCGGTGCTCGGCTCGTGGCCGTGCCGCGGTGCGCCGGGGTCGAGCTCGAAGGAGCGGTAGACCACCTCGACCTCGTCGCGGTGGGCGAACCCGGCGAGCGCGGTCTCCAGCCGGCGCTTCCCGACGTAGCACCACGGGCAGACGACGTCGGACCAGATCTCGATGCGCATGTCCGGCCCAACGCCGCCCGCGGAGGTTCTCTTCCCGCGTCCCCGCGCCTCAGCTGCGGGCCGAGGAGCCCTCGACGTAGTCGGAGTCGTGGCTCTTCACCCACGCCATCAGCTTGCGGAGCTCGCGGCCGGTCTGCTCGATCGGGTGCTTCGCGCCCTGCTCGCGGAACGTGGTGAACTCCGGGGAGCCGTTGTCCATGTCGGTGATGAAGCGCTCGGCGAACGCTCCGCTCTTGATGTCGTCGAGGACGGCGACCATGTTGGCCTTGACGTCGGGGGTGATCACGCGGGGGCCGGAGACGTAGTCGCCGAACTCGGCGGTGTCGGAGACCGACCAGCGCTGCTTGGCGATGCCGCCCTCGTACATCAGGTCGACGATCAGCTTCAGCTCGTGCAGGCATTCGAAGTAGGCCACCTCGGGCTGGTAGCCCGCCTCGGTGAGCACCTCGAAGCCGTACATCACCAGCTGGGAGGCACCGCCGCAGAGCACGGCCTGCTCGCCGAAGAGGTCGGTCTCGGTCTCCTCGGTGAACGTCGTCCTGATGCCGCCGGCCCGCAGGCCGCCGATGCCCTTGGCGTAGGAGAGGGCGAGGTCCCAGGCCTTGCCGGAGGCGTCCTCCTCCACGGCGACGAGCACGGGGACGCCGCGGCCGTCGACGTACTCGCGGCGCACGAGGTGGCCCGGGCCCTTGGGCGCGACCATCAGGACGTCGACGCCCTCAGGCGGGGTGATGTAGCCGAAGCGGATGTTGAAGCCGTGGCTGAACACCAGGGTGTCGCCCGCGGTGAGGTGCGGCTCGATCTCCTCGTTGTACAGCCTGCGCTGGTGCTGGTCGGGGGCCAGGATCACCACGACGTCGGCCTCCTCCACCGCCTCGGCCGGGGTGAGGACGCGCAGCCCCTCGGCCTCGGCCTTCGCGCGGCTCCTCGAGCCGGGCTGCAGGCCGACGCGGACGTCGACGCCCGAGTCGCGCAGCGAGAGCGCGTGCGCGTGCCCCTGGCTGCCGTAGCCGATCACCGCCACGTTCTTGCCCTGGATCAGGGACAGGTCTGCGTCGTCGTCGTAGAACATCTCAGCCACGGTGCGGCTCTCCTTCGTCGTTGCTTCGGTGGTCGGGTGGTGCGGGTGGTACGGCGCTCAGCCGGCCCGCTGAGGCGCGACGGGCACGGGACGGACGGTGCGCTCGGTGATGGAGCGGCCGCCGCGGCCGATCGCCACCATGCCGGACTGGACGAGCTCGCGGATGCCGAAGGGCTGCAGGACGGCGAGGCAGGCGGCCAGCTTGTCGGTGCTGCCCGTCACCTCGATCGTCACCGCGTCGGGGGCGACGTCGACGACCTTGGCCTCGAAGAGCTGCACGGCGTCGAGCACCTGCCCGCGGGTGTCGGCGCCGGCGCGCACCTTCACGAGCAGCAGCTCGCGGTTGACCGAGGAGCCGCCGTCGAGCTCGACGATCTTGATGACCTCGATCAGCTTGTTGAGCTGCTTGGTCACCTGCTCCAGCGGGGAGTCCTCGAGGGCCACCACGATCGTCATCCGCGAGACCTCCGGGTCCTCGGTGGGACCCACGGCCAGGCTGTCGATGTTGTAGCCACGGCGGCTGAAGAGGCCGGCGATGCGGGCCAGCACGCCGGGCTTGTTCTCCACCAGCACCGAGAGGGTGTGCCTGCTCATGCCCGGACCTCCCAGTCGTCCTGGACCTCGTCGAACTGCGGCGCGAGGTCGCGGGCGTACTTGATCTCGTCGTTGCTGGTGCCGGCGGCCACCATCGGCCACACCATCGCGTCGCGGTGGACGCGGAAGTCGACGACGACGGGCAGGTCGTCGATCGCCATCGCCTTCTCGATGGTGGCGTCGACGTCGTCCGGTGAGTCGCACGCGAGCCCGACACAGCCGTAGGCGTCGGCGAGCTTGACGAAGTCGGGGATCCGCTTGGAGTGCAGGTCGGTGTTGGAGTACCGCTCGTTGTAGAAGAGCGTCTGCCACTGGCGCACCATGCCCAGCGACTCGTTGTTGATGATGGCGACCTTGATGGGGATGTCGTTGATCGCGCAGGTCGCGAGCTCCTGGTTGGTCATCTGGAAGCAGCCGTCACCGTCGATCGACCACACCGTGGCCTCGGGCCTGCCGACCTTGGCGCCCATCGCCGCCGGCACCGAGTAGCCCATGGTGCCCAGGCCGCCGGAGTTGAGCCAGGTGCGGGGGTGCTCGTAGTCGACGAAGTGGGCGGCCCACATCTGGTGCTGCCCCACGCCGGCGACGTAGATCGCCTCGGGCCCGGCGATGGCGCTGAGCCGCTGGATGACGTGCTGCGGGGCCAGGCTGCCGTCCTCGGGCTGGTCGTAGCCCACCGGGTAGCGCTTCTTCAGCCCCGCGACGAAGTCGACCCACTGCTCGTAGTCGCCGGTGCGACCGGCCTCCGCCTCGGCGCGCAGCGCGACCAGCAGGTCGGCGATCACCTCGCGGCAGTCGCCCACGATGGGCACGTCGGCGTGGCGGTTCTTGCCGATCTCGGCCGGATCGATGTCGGCGTGCACCACGAGGGCGTGCGGCGCGAAGGAGCTGAGGGTGCCCGTCACCCGGTCGTCGAAGCGGGCACCGAGGCTGATGATCAGGTCGCTGCGCTGGAGGCCGGCCACCGCCGCGACGGTGCCGTGCATGCCCGGCATGCCGAGGTGCTGGGGGTGGCTGTCGGGGAAGGCACCACGCGCCATCAGGGTGGTGACGACGGGGATGCCGGTGAGCTCGGCCAGCTCACGCAGCTCGCGCGACGCGCGGGCGCTGATGACGCCCCCACCGACGTAGAGCACCGGGCGGCGCGCCTCGAGCACGAGGCGCGTCGCCTCGCGGATCTGCTTGCTGTGCGGCCGCGTCACCGGGCGGTAGCCGGGCAGCACGAGCTCGGTGGGCCAGGTGAAGGTGGTCAAGGCCTGCAGCGCGGACTTGGCGACGTCGACCAGCACCGGGCCGGGCCGGCCGGTCGAGGCGATGTGGAAGGCCTCGGCCACCGTGCGCGGGATGTCGGCGGGGTCGGTGACCAGGAAGTTGTGCTTGGTGATCGGCATCGTGATGCCGCGGATGTCGGCCTCCTGGAAGGCGTCGGTGCCGATCATCGAGGCGCCGACCTGACCGGTGACGGCGACCATGGGCACGGAGTCCATGTGGGCGTCGGCGAGCGGCGTGACCAGGTTCGTGGCGCCCGGGCCGGAGGTGGCCATGCAGACGCCGACCCGGCCGGTGGCCGCGGCGTAGCCCTGCGCCGCGTGTCCCGCGCCCTGCTCATGGCGCACCAGGATGTGGCGGATCTGCGTGGAGTCCATCAGCGGGTCGTACGCCGGGAGGATGGCGCCGCCGGGGATGCCGAAGATCGTGTCGGTCCCCGCGTGCTCCAGGGCCGTGATCAGGCTCTGCGCGCCGCTCATCTCCGCGCCCTGTTCGGTCATCTCACACCGTTCCCGTCGTGATGTCGTCCGTCATGGTTCCGCCGTCGTGCACCCAACAAAAAACCCCTCGGTCCGGGCGGACGGCGAGGGGTGACGCGTGTGCGGTGAGGCTGGAGGCCTCAGCTCACGCGTCGCGTGCGTACGAGGATGTCGGTGCGCATGCGGCATACGGTCCTCGTCAGCGGGTCGTGGCGTCAAGCCGGTCCGGGCGGCGTCCCACATCTCGGGACGTCGGTCCCACCATGTGGCGCAGTCGGCCCGGTCAGTCCCGCCCCGCCGACGTGCACACGCAGACCTTGTTGCCGTCGGGGTCCGCGAGCACGACGTACGCCGGCGCCGCCGCGTCGCTGACCAGCGTCCCGCCGGCCGCCAGGGCGGCGTCGATGCGCTCCTGGGCCACCTCGGGCGGCACCCGCACGTCGTAGTGGAACCGCTGGCGCCCCTCCTCGGAGCCGGAGGGCTGGAACCACAGGGTGTCCGTGTCGCCCTCGCGATCGCGCACGTCGTCACCGCCCGCACCGCCGGGCACCCCGAGGACGGCCAGCCAGAACGGTCGCACGGAGGCCGGGTCGGGGGTGTCGAGCGCGACCTCCACCTGGGAGAGCGAGCGAGGGTCGGCCTCGACGCCCATCTCGCGCGCGATCTCGCTGATGCGCCTGGCCAGCGCGACGTCGCGCTCGGTGACCGCGTCGACGTCGTGGCTGAGGAGGCGGACGTTGAGGTGGGCGTAGCGCAGGTCGAGGTCCGGGTGGTGGTCGGCCTCCTCGGCGGCCTGGCCGATGCGGTTGACCAGGGCCAGCCCGGTGGCGAAGTCGCCGGTGCGGAAGCGGGCCTGCAGCGGCGACATCAGCAGCCGCCAGTCGTCGATGCCCGCGTCGAGCACCTGCTGGTGGGTGAGCCCGCCCGTCACGGGAGGACCTCCTGTCCGATGGGGCCGGGATTGTGCGCGATCTCCCAGCGGAAGCCGTCGGGATCGGCGAAGTAGCCGGAGTAGCCGCCCCACTCCCGCTCGGTGCCCTCGGAGACGAGGTCGGCTCCGGCGAGGCGCGCGGCCTCGAGCACCCGGTCGACGCCCTCGGGCGTCGCCACGTTGTGGGCCAGGGTGATCGGCGCGACGCCGCCGCCCCGGTTGACCGACGCACCGACCTCCGCCACGAACGCGGCCTCGTCCCACAGCGAGAGCACGACCTTGTCGGCCACCTTGAACATCAGCACCTCGCCCACCACGTCGACCGCGGGCTCCCAGCCCAGGCCGTCGATGTAGAAGGAGCGGCTGGCGCCGAGGTCGCGGACGGCCAGGGTGATGAAGCTGACGCGCTGGTCCATGAACCTCACCCTGCCACGCCCCGGGGACACCGGCACCCCGGCGTCGCCCGTCCAGGGCGTGTCGGTGCGAGACTCACCGCATGTCCCTCGGCTCGTCCTTGCGCAGGGCGGTCCGCGCCGCCACCAGCGGCGTCCCCCGCCTGTACGCCGCGGCGCGCTCGGCCGGGGCGGACCACCGCGACGCAGCCGCCCTGGTGTCGGCATCGGCGTCGGCGCTGATGGTGGCCGCGCGGCGGCACCCGCACGAGTGGCGCCGGCAGAACGCCGTACGCCACTTCGCGTGGCAGGCGCTGCTGACTGCCCGCTACGGGGTCGAGATGGCCCGCGCGCTGGCCGACGCCCACGAGCGGGGGTCCTCCGACGCGGTGGACTCCTCGGTCGACCGGGCCAACAACGCGGCCGGCCAGGCGTACGGCGCGGCGCACGCCGCGCAGCTGCGGCGGGGCCCGGTCGGCGCCACGCTCACCCACCTCGTCGAGGTGGCGGAGCGGGAGTGGGCGGCCGGACGGCTCAGCTCGCCGCCGCGGCGCGACGGGTGAGGTCGCCGAGCGAGGTGCGCTGACGGCCGTCGGGGTCGAGCGCCTCGTCGAGCCAGGCGTCGTAGGCCGCCGACACGGACGGCCAGTCGGCGTCGGTGATCGAGAACCAGTCGGTGTCGCGGTTGCGTCCCTTGTGGACGAGCGCGTTGCGGAACCGGCCCTCCGCCACGAAGCCCAGCCGCACCGCCGCCCGGCGCGACGGCTCGTTGAGGCTGTCGCACTTCCACTCGTAGCGCCGGTAGCCGAGGTCGTCGAAGACGTGGCGGGCCAGCAGCACCATCGCCTCGGTGGAGCCGGTGGTGCGCTGCAGGGGACGGCCCAGGACGATCCCCCCGACCTCCACCGAGCCGTGCACGGCGTCGATGCGCATCAGGGAGGCCATCCCGAGCGGCCGGCCGTCGCGGCAGACCACGAAGGCCTGGGCGCCGGGCGCGGCCTCCCGCCGGGCGATCACCTGCCCCAGGTCCTGCGCCGACGCCGGCGGCTCCTCAGCCAGGTAGGTCCACAGCGCGGCCGCCTCCGGCCCGCCGAGGACCGCCCACAGGCCGTCGCGATGGGCCTGCGTGAGCGGCTCCACCCGCACGTGCCTGCCGACCAGCGTCACCGGGCCGGGGCGCTCGCGCGGGGTCCAGTCGACCGCGTCGCCGACAGGCTGCCCGTGCTCGTTGGTGCGCGTCACCCGATCTCCTGGGTGATCTCCCGCGTCGGGCCGGAGACGGTGACGTGCGCGAGCGCGCCGTTGACCAGCGGGAGGTACGGCGGCACGTGCCCGCACTCCACGTCGAAGACGATGGGCAGGTCCAGCATGCCGAGCGCGTCGACGACCGCGTCGCGCTGGGAGAAGTCGCCGGAGGGCGGCGCGCTGGTGCGGCCCACCAGGATCGCGTCGGCGTCGTCGAACCAGCCGGCCAGCCGCATCCCGTGCAGCTTGCGGCAGATCTCGAAGGCGCCGTCCTCGGCCGCCTCCACGTAGACGAGCAGGCCGTCGCCCGCGTGCTCGCGGCCGAACCCCGGCACGTCGCCGTACGGCGTGCCGGTGAGGTTGCTGATCGTCTCGATGCACCCGCCGACGAGGCGGCCGGTGACATCGAGACCGCCGCCGCCGTGCACCTCCCACGTGCCCTGCTGGTCGAGGCGGTAGGTCTGGTCGGTGGGGTCGCTCTCCCAGTCGCCGTAGCCGTTGGTGCCGAAGACGCCGGTGGCCCGCTGCGTGACGGGGCCGGTGGTCGCTGCGATCTCGGTCCAGTGCACGAGGCCGTCCGTGGCGACGTACGGCGTGTCCATGAGGTTGGTGCCGTGCATCGTCGCCCAGCCGAGCCGCAGGGTCAGCGGCAGCATCCAGGTGTCGATGTCGGAGAAGCCGAGCACCCAGGTGGGCTCGGCCTGCTCCAGCGCGTCCCAGTCGAGGCGGTCGACGAGGTCGATGGCCGTCTCCCCGCCCCACGGCGGCACCACCGCCCGGATCGCCGGGTCGAGCAGCATCCGGTCGAGCTCGGCGGCGCGCTGCTCCACCGGCGCGCTCACGTGGGTGGGCTGGCCCATGCACTCGCCGACCTCGACGTCGTACCCCCGCTCGCGCAGCCATCCCACCGCGTGGTCCAGGCGCGGCCGGAGGGAGTCGGGGACCCCGCTCGAGGGGCTGGTGACGCCGATGCGGTCGCCGGGCTTCAAGGGTGCGGGAAAGCGGATCATGGCGCCATCCTCGCACCGGCGTGCACCGGTCTCACCCGGGTTTCAGGCGCCTCGGGCGAGCTGCTCGCGCACCGCGGCGAGGCCCGCGTGGACCTCGGCGAACGACGTGGAGAGCGGCGACAGCCCGATGCGCATCCCGTCGGGGTTGCGGTAGTCGGGGATCACGTCGGCCCTCCACAGCGCGTCGACGACCTCGCGGGACCGCGGGTGGCCCAGCGTCACGTGGCCGCCGCGCCGCTCGCCGTCCCGCGGCGAGACGACGCCGACCCCGAGCGGGGCCAGCCAGGTGTCGGCCAGCTCGATGGCGTACGCCGTGAGCGCCAGCGACTTGGCGCGGACCGCGGCCATGCCCACCTCCTCGACGAGCGCGACCATGTCCTCCATCGCCAGCATGCCCAGGATGGGCGGCGTGCCGGAGAGGAACCGCCGGATCCCGGCGGCCGGCTCGTAGCCCGGGGCCATCGCGAAGACGTCGCGGGCGCCCATCCACCCCTGGATCGGCTGGGTCAGCTCGCCCTGCAGCCGGGTGGCGACGTACCCGAACGCGGGTGCACCCGGGCCGCCGTTGAGGTACTTGTAGGAGCAGCCGACGGCCAGGTCGGCGCCCCAGGCGTCGAGCTCGATCGGCACGGCGGCGGCCGCGTGGCACAGGTCCCACAGCACCAGGGCGCCGGCGTCGCGGCAGATGCGGGTCAGCGCGGCCCCGTCGGCGAGGAACGCCGACTTGTAGGCGACGTGGCACAGCACGACCAGGGCCGTGCGCTCCCCCACCGCGGCGGACAGCAGCTCGGGCGTGACCCCGGCGTCGGCCTCCGGCTCGATCCAGCGCAGCGTCAGCCCCCGCTCCGCGGCGATGCCCTCGGCGAGGTAGCGGTCGGTCGGGAAGTTGTCGGTGTCGACGACGATCTCGGTGCGGCCGGAGTCGGTGCGCTGCTGGTGGTCCACGGCGGCGCGCATCAGCTTGTAGAGCCACACGGTGGTGGAGTCGCCGACGGCGACCTGCCCGGGCGCCGCGCCGAGCACGACGCGGCCCAGCCGGTCGCCGATGCCGGTGGGCAGGTCCATCCAGCTCTCGTCCCAGCCGCGGATGAGGCGCCCACCCCACTCCTCGCGGACGAAGTCGCCGAGCCGCTCGCCCGTGACCGCGAGCGGCCGGCCCAGGGAGTTGCCGTCGAAGTAGACGACCGGGTCCGACGCACCGACGAAGCGGTCGCGATGGGCGGCCAGCGGGTCGACGGCGTCGAGCTCCGCCGGGTCGCGGACCTCGGTCACGGGACGCTCAGGAAGGAGACGGCCGGCCCGGTGGTCGCGGCGTGGGTCGCGGCGAGGCCGGCGACGGTGAGCGTGAGCGTGGCGAGTGCGGCCCCGCGAGTCCCCCGGATCATGGGGGCACCCTAACCGGCGGTGGGTGCCGGATCGTCGTCGAAGGCGGGCAGGCCGTCGATGCTCACGGCGTTCTTCCTCCGCCGGTAGGCGACGACGCCCTCGGCACCCCGGCGCGCCATGTTGGGCGTCAGCACGTCGCGCTCCTCCTGCACCGCCAGGATCGGCAGCGCGTAGCCGCAGGAGTCGCTGACCCGCTCCACGTCGACGACCACCACGGCCCGCGCCGCGGGGTTGTCGGGGAAGCGGCTCGCCCAGGCGGCGTACTCGTCGTCGTAGAGGCTGACGACGCGTCCCCGGCCGTGCAGCCGCACGACGTTGGGCGTGCGCTCGAACGAGCAGAACATCAGGGTGATCCGGCCGTTCTGGCGGACGTGCGCGATCGTCTCCGCCCCGCTGGCCGTCAGGTCGAGGTAGGCGACGGTGTGCTCGTCGACCACCACGAAGGTGTCGGCCAGGCCCTTGGGCGAGACGTTGACGTGGCCGGCGTCGCCCGAGGGCGCGGTGGCGACGAAGAACACCGGCTGGCGCTCCACGAAGGCGCGCAGCCGGCCCTCGATGGCGTCGTAGGTCTTGCCCACGTCGCGCCTCAGCCGCAGACCGCGCCGTGGGCGGCGCTCTGCACGACCTTGGCGTACTTGCCCAGCACGCCGCGGGTGTACTTCGGCGGGTGCGGCTCCCAGCCGACCCTGCGCGCCTCGAGGTCGTCGACCTCCACGTCGAGGATGCGGTGGGCGACGTCGAGGGTGATCCGGTCACCGTCCTGCACGAACGCGATCGGGCCACCGTCGACGGCCTCGGGGGCGATGTGGCCGACACACAGGCCGGTGGTGCCGCCGGAGAAGCGGCCGTCGGTGATGAGCAGGACGTCCTTGCCGAGCCCGGCGCCCTTGATCGCGCCGGTGATCGCGAGCATCTCCCGCATGCCGGGGCCGCCCTTGGGGCCCTCGTAGCGGATGACCACGACGTCGCCGGCGGTGATCCGGCCCTGCTCGAGGGCGTCCATCGCGGCGCGCTCCCCGTCGAAGACGCGGGCGGTGCCGGTGAAGGTCGACTCGTCGAAGCCGGCGCTCTTGACCACCGCGCCCTCGGGGGCGAGAGAGCCCTTGAGGATCGTCAGGCCGCCGGTGCGGTGGATGGGTCGGTCGAGGGGCCGGAGCACGTCGCCGTCGAGCGCGGGCGGGGCGATGTCGGCGAGGTTCTCGGCCAGGGTCCGACCGGTCACGGTCAGGCAGTCGCCGTGCATCAGCCCGGCGTCGAGCAGCGCCTTCATCACGACCGGGATGCCGCCCACCTTGTCGACGTCGTTCATGACGTACCTGCCGAACGGCTTGAGGTCGCCGAGGTGCGGCACCTTGTCGCCGATGCGGTTGAAGTCGTCGAGGGTGAGGTCGACCTCGGCCTCGCGGGCGATCGCCAGCAGGTGGAGCACGGCGTTGGTGGAGCCGCCCAGCGCCATGACGACGGTGATGGCGTTCTCGAACGCCTCCTTCGTCATGATCTGGCGGGCGGTGATGCCGCGGCGCAGCATCTCCACGACGGCCTCGCCCGACTTGTGGGCGAACCCGTCGCGACGGCGGTCGACGGCCGGGGGCGCCGCCGAGCCCGGCAGGCTGACCCCGAGCGCCTCACCGACGGCGGCCATCGTGTTGGCGGTGTACATGCCGCCGCAGGCGCCCTCGCCCGGGCAGATCGCGCGCTCGATGCGGTCGACCTCCTCGCGGCTGATCTTGCCCGCGAGACAGGCGCCGACGGCCTCGAAGGCGTCGATGATCGTGACGTCGTGCCCGTCGACCTGGCCGGGCATGATCGAGCCGGCGTACAGGAAGACGCTGGCCAGGTCGAGGCGCGCGGCGGCCATCATCATGCCGGGCAGCGACTTGTCGCAGCCCGCGAGCAGCACCGACCCGTCGAGGCGCTCGGCCATCATCACCGTCTCCACGGAGTCGGCGATGACCTCGCGCGAGACCAGCGAGAAGTGCATCCCCTCGTGGCCCATCGAGATGCCGTCGGAGACCGAGATGGTGCCGAACTCGAGGGGGAAGCCGCCGCCCGCGTGCACGCCGTTCTTCACGGCCTTCGCGAGCCGGTCGAGGGAGAGGTTGCAGGGGGTGATCTCGTTCCAGCTGCTGGCGACCCCGATCTGGGGCTTGGCGAAGTCGTCGTCGCCCATCCCCACCGCGCGCAGCATGCCGCGGGCCGCGGCCCTCTCGAGGCCGTCGGTGACGTCGCGCGAGCGGGGCTTGATGTCGGGGGCGCCGGTCATGCGCCGAGCCTAACGGGGCTCCCGCCGCCCGCCCGGCGCCGTCTCGCCGCCGTCACGCCTCAGGTGCCGCAGAAGGTCTGGTACCTGCCGAAGTCCTCCGGCGCCGGCTCGGCGTACCGCTCCAGCCCCGGCCGCTCGTCGTACGGCGCGGCGAGGGCCTCCAGCAGTCGGTGCAGCGGGTCGAGGTCACCGTGGGTGCCGGCGTCGAGGGCCTCCTCGACGAGGTGGTTGCGCGGGATGTAGAGCGGGTTCACGCGGTCCATGCGGCCGGCGTCGGGGCCCAGCGCGCGCCAGCGCGCGGTCCACTCGTCGAAGGCGGCCAGGTCCAGGAAGCGGCTGCGGGCCGGCTCGGCGTCCCCGCGGGCCGCGGCGGAGAGCTCGCGGAAGAGCAGCGTGTGGTCGACGTGGCCGTCGCGCATCAGGACGAGGAGGTCCTCCACCAGCGGGCCGGCGACCGCGTCGTCGATGCCGCCCGGGAGCCCGAGCTTGTCGTGCACGCGTGCGGACCAGGCGGCGGTGTAGCGGGTGGCGAAGGCGCCGAGCGCCTCGGTGGCCCAGGCGACGGCCTGCTCCTGCTCGTCGTGGAGCAGCGGCAGCAGCGCCTCGGCGAGCCGGGCGAGGTCCCACGCCGCCGCGGCCGGCTGGTTGCCGTAGGCGTAGCGGCCGCCGGTGTCGATCGAGCTGTAGACCGTCGCGGGGTCGTGGGCCTCCATGAACGCGCACGGCCCGTAGTCGATGGTCTCCCCGGAGATCGTCATGTTGTCGGTGTTCATCACGCCGTGGATGAACCCGACCGCCATCCAGTGGGCGACGAGGTCGGCCTGGGCCCGCACGACGGCCTCGAACAGCGCCCGGTGCGGGTGCTCGGCCTCGGCCGCTGCGGGGTGGTGGCGGGCGATGGCGTGGTCGGCGAGCCGGCGCAGGAGGTCGAGGTCGTCGGTGGCGCGGGCGTACTGGAAGCTGCCGACCCGCAGGTGGCTGCTCGCCACCCGGGCCAGCACCGCTCCCGGGAGCGTGGTCTCGCGGTGGACCCGGGCACCGGTGGCCACCACCGCCAGCGAGCGCGTGGTCGGGATGCCGAGGGCGTGCATGGCCTCGCTGATGACGTACTCGCGCAGCATGGGCCCGACGGCGGCCAGGCCGTCGCCGCCGCGCGCGAGCGGGGTGCGGCCCGAGCCCTTGAGGTGGAGGTCGCGGAGCACGCCGTCGGGTCCGGCGACCTCGCCCAGGAGCAGGGCGCGGCCGTCGCCGAGCCGCGGTGAGTAGCCGCCGAACTGATGACCGGCGTAGACCTGAGCCACCGGCCTCGCGCCCTCGGGCACGGCCCGGCCCACGAGCAGCCCGAGCCCCTCCTCGGAGCGCAGCACCTCGGCATCGAGGCCCAGCTCCGCGGCCAGCGGCTCGTTGAGCACCAGCAGCTGCGGCTCCGGCGCCTCGGCGGCCTGCCACGGGAGCGCCAGCTCGGGCAGCTCGTCGGCGAAGCGGGTGCCGAGGACAAGGGTGTCGGAAAGTGCGAGGCTCACGGCAACGAGCCTACGCCGGGAGCCATGGCGCGACCTGTGCACTGGTTTCTCGCGGTTCGCGGGCGTTGCAACGGGTGCGGACCGTGGGGATCCCCGGATATCCGGGGATCCCGACCGCCCCTCAGGCCAGCACCGCCGCCCGCACCACCATCACGTCCGGCAGGTCCCCGTGCACCTGCCGCCACGTGCCGCCCTCGTCGGGGGAGGCCCAGACGCCGCCGTTGCGGCCGCCGAAGTAGAGGCCCGCCTGCGCGTGGGTGTCGGCGCACATCGCGTCGCGCATCACCGCGGCGAAGTAGCCGTCGGGCAGCGAGCCCTCCCCCATCGGCTCCCAGCTCGACCCGCAGTCCTGGGTGCGGTAGACCCGCGCCTTCCCGTCGACCGGCCAGCGGGCACCCGCGTCGGCGATCGGGAACGTGTACGCCGTCTCCGGCCGGTGCGGGTGCACCACCATCGCGAAGCCGAACTCGGTGGGCAGCCCGGACGCGATGTCGGTCCACGAGCCGCCGCCGTCGTCGGAGCGGTAGACGCCGCCGTGGTTCTGCAGGAACAGCCGGTCGGGCGCGGAGGGGTGGCGGGCCACCTTGTGCACGCACTGCCCGAACTCGGGGTAGCTGCGGTCGCCGGGCATGAACTCGCACTTGATGCCGGTGTTGGAGGGCGCCCAGCTCGTGCCGCCGTCGCCGGTGCGGTAGACGCCGCCGGTGGAGATCGCGGCGAGCACGGAGTCGCCGTCGGTGGGGTGCGGCAGGATCGTGTGGAACGCCTGCCCGCCGAACCCCTCGTTCCACTCCTGGCGGTGCGGGTGGTCCCACAGCCCGCGCACGAGCTCGAAGTGCTCGCCGCGGTCGGTGGAGCGGAAGACGGCACCCGGCTCGGTGCCGGCCCAGACGACGCCGTCCTCCACACCGGGCACGAGCTGCCACACGCGCGCCAGCGTGGCGCCGGAGTCCTCGGGGAAGCGGACGGCGCCGTTGGGCGTCTCCTGCCAGCTCGCGCCGAGGTCGTCGGAGCGCCAGACCTGGGGTCCCAGCCAGCTCGACGAGGCGCCGGCCAGGATCCGCGGGACGTCTCCCCGCTCGTCCAGCATCACCGAGTAGACCTCCTCCATCGGGAAGTGCGGACCGGTCCACGACCAGTCCTGCCGGGCCTCGTCGGACCGCCCGATCCACAGTCCCTTGCGCGTGCCCACCATCAACAGCGTCGTGCTCATGCGGCTCTCCCCGGGTGATCGACCTCAGTGTTCCTAATAGGAACAGTAGTGTTGCTGCGTGCCACGTCAAGACCTCCCCGTCACCTCCTACGCCCTGCTCGGGCTGCTCACCTTCGGCGACGAGCTCACGGGCTACGAGCTGAAGCAGCGGGCCGACATGACGCTGCGGTTCTACTGGGTGGCGCCCGCGATGAGCCAGGTCTACAGCGAGCTGCGGCGGCTCACCGAGCACGGCCTGGTGGCCCGTCGGGGCGAGGGCCGGGGCACGACGTACCGCATCACCGAGGGGGGGCGCCGCGACCTCGCCCACTGGATGCGGGAGACACCGGTCGGCTTCCCGGTGCTCAAGCACCCCGTGGCGCTGCGGCTGCTGCTCGGGCACGTCGTCGACCCCGACGACACGCTCGCCATGCTGCTCGGTCACCTCGACGCGCTGGCCGAGGAGGTGTCCGCTCTGCGGGAGGTGCGCGAGTCGCTGCGCGGGGCCGACCAGAATGGTGGGGTGTTCCGCCATCCCGCCCTCGTCGCCGACTGGGGCCTGGAATACCTCGAGGCCGAGCGCAGCATCGTGGCCGAGCTCGTACGCCGCGTCGAGGCCGGCGAGTGACCGCTCGGGATGAGTAGGGCCGTCTGGCTGGTGGTCGTCGGCATCGTCTCGGTGCAGCTGGGCGCGGCGTTCGCCAAGGACCTCTTCGGGACCGTCTCCCCCACGGCGCTGGTGTGGCTGCGGCTGGCGACCAGCGCACTGGTGCTGCTGGCGATCGCGAGGCCGCGGCTGCGCGGGCGCACCGGGGCCGACTGGCAGGTGGTCGTCGGCTTCGCGCTGTCGCTGGGGCTGATGAACTGGGCGATCTACCAGTCGTTCGCGCGCATCCCGCTCGGCATCGCGGTGACGCTGGAGTTCATCGGCCCGCTCACCCTGGCGGTGCTCGGCTCGCGGCGCGCCCGGGACCTCGTCTGGGTGGGACTGGCCGCGGCCGGCGTGGCGCTGCTCGGGGCGGAACGCGCCGACCTGGACCTCGCCGGCGTGGCGTTCGCGCTGCTCGCGGGCGCCGCGTGGGCGGCGTACATCCTGCTCAGCGCCGGCACCGGGCGTCGCTGGCCCGGCCTCGACGGCCTCGCCGTCGCCTCGGTGATCGCGGCGCTGGTGCTGGCGCCGATGGCCCTGGTCTCCGGCGGTACGACGCTGCTCGAGCCGCACGTGCTGGCGGTCGGGGCGGCCATCGGGGTGCTCAGCTCGGTCATCCCCTACAGCTGCGAGCTGGTCGCGCTGCGCACCCTGCGGCCCTCGGTCTTCGGGATCCTGATGAGCCTGGAGCCGGCCGCCGCCGCGTTGGCGGCGGCGGCCGTGCTCGGTGAGCTGCTGGCGGTGACGCAGTGGCTCGCGATCGCCTGCGTCGTGGCCGCGAGCATCGGCGCCACCCGCACCGCTCGCGCCGTGCACCGCGAGCCGGTACCGGACTGAGCAGTGGCGGTCAGTGGCCGGTCAGTGGCCGGTCTCGGCCTCGATGGTGTCGGCGATGATCTGCTCCTCGCTGCGCGGCGCCCGGCGGGCGAGCGTCGTGGGCAGCGGGTTGTCGGCGACCTTGCGCATCCCCCGCACGCCGTCGTCGACGACGAACGTCGCCCGGGTGAACGCCTCGGCCTCGCCCGACCGCACCTCCGGGACGCAGCGGTAGTCGACGGTGAGCGAGTCGGGGGTGATGGTGGTGTTCACGTAGCCGCGCAGGTTGGTCCAGAACGTCAGGTTCGGGTTCTGCGCCGCCCAGGGGTGGGTGCCGTTCGGCTGGTCGTAGCCGTTGCCGCCCGAGGTGATCGAGGAGCAGACGAACTCCTCGCCGAGCACCGGTGACGCGGCGTCGTCCCAGTCGGTGAGCACGTTGGACCCCCAGTGGGCGTGCACGTCCCCGGTCAGCACGATCGGGTTGCGCACGCCGGCGTCGAGCCACGACCGGACCACGCGGTCGCGGGAGGCCGGGTAGCCGTCCCACGCGTCCATCGAGACGGTGTTGTCGGGGGTGATCGTGCTGTCGCGCCGGCCGAAGAACACCTGCTGGCCGAGCACGTCCCAGGTCTGGGTGGACGCCTGGAACCCCTCGGCGAGCCACTGCTCCTGGGCCGCTCCCGGCAGGGACCGCTCCGGTGCGGCGGCCGGCGGGCAGTCGTCGTACCCGTCGCCGCAGGCCTGGTCGTCGCGGTACTGCCGGGTGTCGAGCATGTGGAAGTTGGCCAGCCGCCCCCACTGCAGGCGGCGGTAGACCTGGATGTCGGGGCCGTTCGGGATCGAGGTGCGGCGCAGCGGCATGTTCTCGTAGTACGCGCGGAAGGCCGCGGCCCGACGCTCCAGGAAACCCGGCTGCGAGGCCGCGTTCTCGGCGATCTCGTCGGCCCAGTTGTTGTCGACCTCGTGGTCGTCGAAGACGACCAGCCACGGGGCGACGGCGTGCGCGGCCTGGAGGTCGGGGTCGGTCTTGTACTGCGCGAGGCGCTGCCGGTAGCCCGCCAGCGTGACCGTCTCCGGGCCCTGGTGATCGCGCACGTTGCCGCCGGGGGCCACGTAGGCGTTCGCGCGGTACTCGTACTGGTAGTCGCCCAGGTGCAGCACCAGGTCGGGCTGGTCCTCGGCCAGCCGGCGGTAGGCGGTGAACAGCCCGTGCTCGAACTGCGAGCACGACGCGAACGCCATCGACAGCGCGGCCACCCGGTGCTGGGGCTTCGGCGCGGTCCGGGTGCGCCCGACCGGCGAGCGATGCCGGCCGAGGGCGAAGCGGTAGAAGTACTCCCGGCCCGGCTTGAGGCCCGCGACCTCCACGTGCACCGAGTGCCCCGTCTCGGGGCCGGTGCGGGCCAGGCCCGCCCGGACGATGCGGCGGAACCGCTCGTCGGTGGAGATCTGCCAGTCGACGTACCGCGCGTACGGCGCCATGCCGCCCAGGCCGTCCTCGGCGAGTGGGTCCGGGGCGAGCCGCGTCCACAGAACGAACCCGTCCGGGGAGGGGTCGCCGCTCGCGACGCCGAGGGTGAAGGGGTCGACCCGCGGCGAGCGCGCGGCCGCCGAGGGGCGCTGGTCGAGGAGCGTGCCGCCGCCGACGAGGGCGACGCCGCCGGTCATGACGCCGGTCTTGATGATGCTTCTCCGAGAAGTGTCCATGGACCACTCTCATCAGGCGCCGGCGACGTGCGCCCCACGCGCCGATGACGCGCAGGTGGCCGCCCGGCGACCACTGGCCGCCGGCGCCTCGACGACGCCCTCAGCGCCCGCAGGAGCGGGCGCGCCGGGTCGCCGGGCGCCTGACCGAGGGTCCGGTTGCCGCTCCTCGGGCACAATCGAGGCATGTCTGCACCCGCCACCGACGGACCGGTCACCACGCGCGGCTCCCTCGGGTACGACGACGTCCTGGCCGACGACGGCACCCGGCTGCGCACCTGGACCAACGACCCCGACGGCTCGATCAGCGCCGCCGGCGCGCCGACCGTGCTGCTCTGCAACGGGCTGGGCACCAACGCCTGGGTGTGGCCGGCGCTGCTCGACCCCGACTGCGGCGTGCGCGTCGTGTCGTGGAGCCACCGAGGCACCGGAGGGTCCGAGCGCCCCGTCGATCCCGCCCACGTCGGCATCGACCACTTCGTGGGCGACGCCCTGTCGGTGCTCGACCACTTCGGCCTCGACAGGGTCGTCGTCATGGGCTGGTCGATGGGGGTCAACACCGCCTTCGAGCTCGCGCTGAGCCACCCCGAGCGCATCGCGGGGGTCTTCGCCGTCGCGGGGGTGCCGGGCGACTCCTTCGCCACCATGCTGGGTCCCCTGCGGCTCCCCGGCCGGCTGGCCCACCACCTCGGGTTGGGTCTCGCCCGAGCGGTGCGCCCGGTGGGCTGGGCGATCACGCCGGTCACCACGCGGCTGCCCATCGGCCGCCGGGCCGTGCAGGTGCTCTCGCACACCGGGTTCATGCTCCCCGTCGCCGACGTGGAGGCGACCGCCCGGGCGGTGCGCGAGTTCCTCACCACCCCGGTGGAGTGGTACGCCCACCTCGCGGTCCGGTCGTCGGAGCACCGGCGCATCCCGCTCTCCCGGGTCGGTGTGCCGGCCTTCTTCGTCGCCGGTCGGTGGGACGTCCTGGCCGGCTCCCGCAACATGGCCACCGCTGCCGAGCGCCTCCGCGAGGCGACGTACGTCGAGCTCAGCGGCAGCCACTTCCTCTCCCTGGAGCAGCCCGAGGTCGTGCACCGGTTGCTGCTGGAGTTCCTCGAGCGGGTCGACGCATGAGGAGCGGACGCGCGAGCCGCCTGGCGTCGCTGCTGGGCACGGCGCTGCTGGCGACCGCGTGCTCCGGGGAGCCCAACACGAGCGCGCCGACGGTGACGGCCAGCGCCGGCTCCGAGGAGTCGCCGACACCGGAGCCCTCGACCCCGTCGTCGTCCGGGTCGACCCCCGACGCCCCGTCGGGCCCGCCGGAGGTCACCGCCACCATCGCCGAGGGCCTCGCCGTCCCGTGGGGCATCGCGTTCCTGCCCGACGGCTCCGCCCTGGTCACCGAGCGCGACACCGAGCGGGTGCTGCTCGTGCCCGGCGACGGCAGCGTCCAGGAGGTCGGCCGCATCGACTCCGCCGCCCCCGAGGGAGAGGGCGGCCTCATGGGCGTGGCGCTGTCCCCCGACTTCGCCCAGGACCAGCGCGTCTTCTTCTACCTCACGACGGCCGAGGACAACCGCATCGTGCGGGCGACGTACGACGGCTCCGGGATCGCCGACGTGGAGCCGATCCTCACCGGCATCCCGAAGGGCTTCATCCACGACGGCGGGCGCCTGGCCTTCGGCCCCGACGGCTTCCTCTACGCCTCCACCGGCGAGACCGGCGAGCCCGACCTGGCGCAGGACCGCGGCTCGCTGGCCGGCAAGGTGCTGCGGATCACGGCCGACGGCGAGCCTGCGCCGGGGAACCCCGGCGGCACGCCCGTGTTCACGTGGGGCCACCGCAACGTGCAGGGGCTCGCCTTCGACGACACCGACCGGCTGTGGGCCAGCGAGTTCGGCGACAGCACGTTCGACGAGCTCAACCTGATCGAGCAGGGCACCAACTACGGCTGGCCCGAGGTGGAGGGGCGCGCGGAGTCCGGCGGCACCGGGTTCACCGACCCGCAGGTCGTGTGGCGCACCAGCGAGGCGTCCCCGTCCGGGCTGGCGTTCCTCGACGGGTCGCTGTGGCTGGGCGCGCTGCGCGGCACCCGGCTGTGGCGGGTCCCGGTCGACGGCGCGCGGGCCGGTCAGCCGCGCGACTTCTTCGTCGGCGACTACGGCCGCCTGCGCACCGTCGCCACCGCCCCCGACGGGACGCTGTGGGTCACCACGTCCAACCGCGACGGGCGCGGCGAGCCGGCAGCCCGGGACGACCGGATCCTCCAAGTGACGCCGTGAGGGGTGGTCGGGATCCCCGGATATCCGGGGATCCCCACGGCTGGCACCCGTTGCAACCCCCACGAACCGTGAGGAGGGGCTGCCAAGCTCGGCTCACCGCCGCTCCACGACCACCCGCCGCGAGGCACGGCGCAGGGTGGCGAGGATCGCCGGGCCGAGCACCACGATCATCACCGCGGTGGTGATCGCGCGGCCGGTGTCCCAGGTGCCGGTGGAGGTCAGCAGCGTGTAGACGCCGAAGCGCTGGAGGTTCTCCAGCAGCGGCGCACCGGCCACGAACGACAGCGAGCCCTCGTGCCCGGGCACGGCGATGCCCAGGGCGAAGGGCCAGCTGGAGAGGTTCATCAGCAGCCCGAAGGCGTACGCCGCGACGACGGCGTACCCGACGAGCAGCAGGATCTCAGCGCGACCGGTGACGCGGCGCGGCAGCAGCCCGGCTCCCATCCCTATCCACGCCGAGACGAGCATCTGGTACGGCAGCCACGGGCCGACGCCGGCGGTCATCAGCGCGCTCGCGAACAGCGAGGTGCACCCCAGGGCGAAGCCGAACCCGGGACCGAAGACCCGGCCGGCGAGGACCAGCAGGAAGAACACCAGCTCGATGCCGGCCGTGCCGGCCCCGAGCCCGCGGATGATCGCGTTGACCGCGCTGAGGACCCCGAGGATGGCCAGCACGCGCGCGTCCATGCCCCCCTCGGAGAGCTCCGCCAGCACGACCACGATCACCAGTGGCAGCAGCGCGAGGAAGATGAACGGCGGGTCGATCCGCGCCTGCTCGGGCACCCGCACCAGCAGCGGCCAGGCGAGCATCATGAGCCCGGCCAGCGAGGCCACGGAGAGCACCGCGACCGACCGGGCGCGGATCGGGACGGCGCGAACCGCCACCTGCTCAGCCACGGCGCACCGCCAGCGCCGCGGCGACCTCGTCGACGCGCAGCCAGGGCGCACCCAGGATCTTGGTGACCTGCGGGGCGAAGGCCGGCGACTGCGCGAGGACGGTCCGCGCGGGCCCGGACGAGACGACCTCGCCGGAGGCGAGCACGACGACCTCGTCGGCGACCCGCGCCGCGAACTCGACGTCGTGGGTCGAGACCAGCACGGCGTGGTCGGCGTCGGCGAGGTCGCGCAGGATCGTCGCGAGCATCTCCTTGGCCGGGTAGTCCAGCCCGCGGGTGGGCTCGTCCAGCAGCAGCACCCGGGGCCGGGCGGTGAGCACGATGGCGAGCACGAGCGCCAGCCGCTGACCCTCCGACAGGTCCCGGGGGTGGGCGTCGGCGTCGATGCCCGGCACGAGCCGGTCCAGGAGCGCACGGCACGTGCCGGCGGTGGCGCCGGCGTCGGCGGCCTCGCACTCCTCGCGCACCGTCTCGAGGTAGAGCAGGTCGGCGGCGGTCTGCGGCACGAGGCCGGCCTGCGCCCGGCGGGCCGCGGAGCCGAGGTCCCGGGGGTCGCGTCCACCGACCTCGACCGAGCCGGCGGCACGCGCCCCCGACCCCTGCAGGGCCCACAGCAGCGAGGACTTCCCCGAGCCGTTGCGGCCCATCAGCGCGGTCACGCCCCCGGCCCGGAGGCCGAGGTCGACCCCGGCCACGGCACGGGTGCGGCCGTGCACGACCTCCACCCGGCGGGCGGTGAGCAGGACCTCGCCGCCCACCCCCCGGTCGTACGGCGCCGCCCCACCGAGTCCGGACGCCAGCCCTCCTGCGCGGCGACGGGCATCGCGCACGCTCAGCGGCAGGGGGTCCCACGCGGCCAGCCGGCCGAGCTCCACGATGGGCGGGACGACCGGCGAGGTCGCGAGCACCCGCGACGGCGCGTCGACGCGCACCGAGCCGTCGCCCGGCAGCAGCACCATCCGGTCGGCGAACGGCACCACCCGCTCCAGGCGGTGCTCGGCGAGCAGCACGGTGAGCCCGAGGTCGTGCACGAGGCGGGTGAGCGTGGCGAGCACGTCCTCGGCCGCGGTGGGGTCGAGGGCCGAGGTCGGCTCGTCCAGCACCAGCACGCGCGGGTGGGAGGTGAGCACCGACCCGATCGCCACCCGCTGCTGCTGCCCGCCCGAGAGGGTGCGCAGGTCGCGCTCGCGCAGGTCGGCGAGGCCGAGCAGGTCGAGCGTCTCCTCCACCCTGCGGCGCATGGTCGCCGCGGGCAGCCCCAGCTGCTCCATGCCGTAGGCGAGCTCCTCCTCGACCGAGTCGGTGACGAAGCCCGCGAGCGGGTCCTGCGCGACGAAGCCGACGGCGTGGGCCCGCTCGCGGGGCGGCTGGTGCAGCACGCTGACGCCGTCGAGCAGCACGTCGCCGGTGAGGTGTCCGCCGCTGAACCGGGGCACCAGCCCCGTCAGCACCCCGAGCAGGGTCGACTTGCCTACCCCGGTGCGGCCCGAGACGAGCACCAGCTCGCCGGCCTCGAGCGTGAGGTCGACGTGGTCGAGCACCACCTCGGCGGGACCGCCGTCGGTGGAGTAGGAGAAGACGATGTCGCGCAGCTCGATCACGTGACCACCCGGGGCGGTGGGGCGAGGAGGCCGGCGAGCACGGCGGTGAGGACACCGGCGAGGCCGAGCACGCTGACCACGGGCCAGCCGTCGACGGCCGGGTGGGCGACGAGGGGCTGCTGGCTCACCAGCAGCCAGCCGGCGTAGCCCGTGAGCAGCCCGGTGAGGGCCACGAGCACCTCGGGCAGCAGCCAGCGGTCGGGCCGGTAGCGCGTGCGCTCGACGCGGCGGCCGGCCGAGACCAGCCCCGTGACGGCGGCCAGCGCACCGGCGACGAGCATGGGCACCGCCAGCACCCGCGGGGCGGTGCGGTCGAGCACGGCGTACACGCCGACACAGATGCCGCACAGCGCCAGCAGCAGGAGCGCTCCGGTGGTCCAGCGCTGCGCGCGGGTCAGGCCGGGAGCTCGCCCGTAGCCCCGCACGTCCATCCCGGCGGCCAGCGTCAGCGAGCGCTCCAGCGCGTCCTCGAGCACGGGCACCAGGAGCCGCCGCAGCCGTCGCACCCCACCGGTGCTGCCACCACGCAGCGCCTGCGCCGCCCTGACCCGCCGGACGCTGTCGGCCAGCTGCGGGAAGATCGTCACCGCCACCACCAGCGCGGTGCCCACCTCGTAGAGCGCGGGCGGCACCGACTTCAGCAGGCGCTTGGGGTTGGCCAGCGCGTTGGCGGCGCCGACGCAGATGACGATGGTGGCCAGCCGAAGGCCGTCGTAGAGCCCGGCCAGCAGCCCCTCCGCCGTCACCGGGCCGAGCAGCCGCACGCCGGTGGCCCACGCGGGCAGCGGCACCTGCGGCAGGTCCATCAGCACCGTGCCGCCCTCGACGCCGCCGAACAGGATGCGGAACACCACCCGGATCACCACGATCGCGACGCCGAGCCAGACGTAGAGGCGGAACGACCGCGACCACGGGTGGTCGCCGCGGCGCAGCGCCACGACGAGGCCGGCGGCCGCCACCAGCATGAGCAGGATCAGCGGGTTGGTGGTGAACGAGGCGGCGGCGGCCAGCCCG
>NZ_CADCUP010000034.1:14020-49858 GCF_902805925.1 uncultured Nocardioides sp. | reverse complement strand
GGCCGACCGGGCCCACGTCGCCAGCTCGCGCGGCATCTCCACGGGGTGGGGCAGGCTGAGGCGCACGCGGTCGCGGACGACGTAGGTGCCCGCGGCGTAGTCGCCCAGGCGCTTGCCACGCGAGCTCAGCATCGCCGAGAAGAAGGCGGGCGCCCCGGAGAAGGCGTAGATCTCCACGAAGCCGATCAGCGCGCGCACGAAGGCGTGCTGGAAGGTGATCGGGCCGGCGTCGTCGCGCACGGCGCGCAGCCCCATCGCCCACTTGCCCAGCGACTTGCCGCGGGTCAGTGTCTCCACCGTCGTGGCCAGGACCCCCAGCGTCAGCAGGCCGACGAGCAGGACGACCGCGTCGATCACCCCGGCGAGCAGCCGCGACGGCAGTCCGGCGGGGCGCAGGTCGAGGGCGACGGCCTCCCCGGTGACGAGGTCGTCGGTGGTCAGGGCGGCGTAGGCGGCGCGCTCGGGCGCCGCGGCGGTCCGCAGGTCGGGCTCGGCCATCGCGGGCCAGCATAGGGTGGTGGGCGTGGACCTCGACGCCTACGTGATGGCACACCACGACGAGTGGCGCCGCCTCGAGGAGCTCACGAAGCGCCGCCGGCTCACCGGTGCCGAGGGCGACGAGCTGGTCGACCGCTACCAGCAGGTCGCCACGCACCTGTCGGTCGTGCGCACCTCGGCCCCCGACGCCGCGCTGGTCGCCTACCTCTCCGCCCTGCTGTCCCGGGCGCGCAACAAGTCGGCCGGCACCCGGTCGACGACCTGGCGCGGGGTGCTCGCCTTCTTCACCGAGCGTTTCCCGGCTGCGCTCTACCGGCTCCGCTGGTGGTGGCTGGGCACGTTCGCGGCCAACGTCGTGGTCGTCGCGGTGATGATGTGGTGGCTGCTGGGCAATCCCGACGTCGAGCAGGGACTGCTGACCCCCGACGAGGTCGACCAGCTCGTCGACGAGGACTTCGAGGGCTACTACAGCCAGTACGCCGCGTCGCACTTCGCCGCCCAGGTGTGGGTCAACAACGCGTGGGTGGCCGCGCTGTGCATCGCGCTGGGGGCCCTCGGGGCGCCGGTCGTCTGGCTGCTCCTGCAGAACGTCGCCAACCTGGCGATCATCGGCTCGATCATGACCCGGCACGGCCATGCCGGGCACTTCTGGGGCCTGATCCTCCCGCACGGGCTGCTGGAGCTGACGGCGGTGTTCGTCGCCGGCGGTGTCGGGCTGCGGCTGTTCTGGTCGTGGGTCGAGCCGGGGTCGCTGCCGCGCGCCCAGTCCCTGGCCCGCGAGGGCCGCACCGCCGGCACCGTCGCGCTGGGGCTGGTCGCGGTGCTGTTCGTCAGCGGCGTCATCGAGGCCTTCGTGACGCCGTCCGGGCTGCCCACCTGGGCGCGCGTCGGCATCGGCGTGGTGGCCGAGCTGGTCTTCCTCGCCTACGTCTTCGTGGCCGGTCGCGCGGCGTACCACCGCGGCGCCACCGGCGACCTCGACGCCGCGCTGCTCGAGGACCGCGTGGCCACCCAGGCCTGACGTCGCGCCGGCGTCACCCCGTGAGGAGCGCGGCGAGCGCCGCGGCCAGGGAGGCGACCGCCAGCAGGGCCCGCACGCGGTCGACGGCCAGCAGCCTCCGCAGGAGGGCGGGCTCGGGCTCCGCCAGGCGGCCGTGGGTGGGCGCGGCGAGGAACGCGGTGACCGCGATGCAGCCGGCGGCGAGCGCGACGGCGACGACGGCGTACGACGACGGGCCGGCCGCGAGCGTCCAGCCGCCGGTGAGCACGAGCGCGCCGTACAGCAGGCCGACGATCGGAGCGATGGTGCGGCTGTGGCGCCCGTGCGCCTCGGGCCAGCGGTCGGCCGGGACGCGCGCCAGCGCCGGGTAGACCAGCGCGGTCACCGTCACCTGGAAGGCCGCGTGGCCGGCCGCGGCGAGGGTGTACGCCAGCAGCGAGGGCTCGACGTTCACGACACGGCGAGCACGGCGCGGGCGGCCCGCTCGCCGCTGACCAGCGCGCCCTGGAGGGACGCGGTGTCCTGGTGGTCGCCGCACACGACGATCCCGCCGCGGACGGCGACGCGGCGCCGCTCCACGAACGGCACCGGCTGTGCGGGCAACGCGTCGGGCACCTCGTGGCGGGCCACGGTCTCCCAGCGGGCGCCGGGGGTGCCCAGCAGCTCGGCGGCGTGCCGCTCCATCTCCTCGCCGGTGGGCGCCGCGCCGCCGCGGCGCAGCAGGGCCGAGGCCTGCACGAGGTGCCGGCCTGCCGGTGCGTACGTCGGTGCGGCGTTCGACACGACGGCGGTGTTCACCACGGGGCCGCGGGCGCGGGCCCGGGCGTCCACGTGCAGCAGGTCGGAGCCGGTGGGCGGGTCGTCGGTGGCGAACCACTGGGTGACCACGCCGCGGACGTCCAGGCTGCCGGTGCCGGTCAGCCCAGCCGCCTCCCGCGGACCCGTGGCCACGACGAGGTGCCGGGCGCGCAGCGTCTCGCCGTCGACGGCGACGTGGAAGCCGCCCGCGGTCGGCGCCACCGACCGCACCCGGGCTCCGAGCCGGATCCGGCCCCCGAGGTGGCCGGCCAGCTGCCGGGGCAGCGCCCGCATGCCCTGCGCGGGCAGGCCCGGGGTGCCGCTGGCGAAGGCGCTCACCAGGAGCAGTGCGTACGCCGCGGCGGTGCCGCCCTCGTCGTCGAGGACGACCCCGGTGAGGAAGCGGTCGACCACCCGCCGCAGCGTGCCGCCGAGCCCGGCCCGGTCGAGGGAGTCACGCAGGGTGCCGTGGACCCGGTCCTCCAGCCGCGCGCCCAGCCGGTCACGGCCGACGGAGGCGCGGAGCAGGGGAGCGGTCCAGCGGGCGAGGGCCCACAGCTCACCGGGGCGCGACGCCACCGCACGCGCCGTGGTCGCGGCGAGCCGGGGCTCGCGACGCGGGTCGGCGAGCACCTGCAGCCCGTCGTCGAGCCGGGCCGCGACGCCGGCGCCGAACTGCTGGAGCCCGAGCGCGTCGACGTCGACGAGGCGGCGTACGGCGGGATAGGCGGGGTTGAGGAGCTGGAACCCCCGGTCGAGGAGGAACCCGTCGACCTCCTCGGTGCGCACCCGGCCGCCCACCTCGTCGGCCGCCTCGAGGACCTGCACGTCCCGCCCGGCCGCGAGCAGGTCGCGGGCGCACTGGAGACCGGCCAGCCCGGCGCCGACCACCACGACGTCACGGCGGTCCACCGTCAGGAGCCGAAGCGGTCGACGTAGGCGACGACGCGGTTGAACATCGCGGTCACCGAGGCGAGGTCGGCGACGCCGGTGGCCGGCTGCGAGGCGAGGTCGTAGAGCACCGGGGCCGCCCGGTCGGGGGCGACCGCCCCGGCCACCTGCGCGCAGACGCGCGCGGCGTCGCGGACGGCGGTCGGCTCGACGGTCCACATCGACTCGAAGATGCGCTTGGCGTCGGGCACACCGGACTGCAGGGGCACCTCCCACGCCGTCAGCGCCACGGGCAGGTCGGTGGAGTCGCACACGACGGTCCACTCGCGGCGCATCGGGGCGTCGTGGGCCAGCGGCACCTCCACGGGCTTGCCGCCGGTCGACGGCTGGTCGAAGTCGGCGAACACGAACGCGGAGGTCGCCACCCGGCCCAGCTCGACCCACCGAGCCCGCGCCGGGGCGTAGCGGCTCGTGGTCTGGAAGGCGCCGAAGATGTGCGCCCGGTCGGCCTTGGCGCAGAACTCGTCCTCGATCGCCCACGACAGCGCCAGCAGCGTGGACTTCTTCAGCTGGTGGGTCGCCAGGTGCGGGTGGCGCCTGCGCAGGGTGGCGTAGACCGACGGCGACCGCGGTGCGGCCGCCCGCCCGGCGGCGCGCGTCATCTCCTCGATGGCCACGTCGAGGCGCACCCCGGCGTCACGACGGTGCACGACGGCGAGCACGCCCTCGACGTCCGACTCGGCGTAGCGGCGGTGCCCGCTCTCGAGCCGGGTGGGGCAGGGGAAGCCGTGCCGCTGCTCCCAGACCCTCAGCGTGGCGGGGCTGATCCCGGTGCGGTCGGCGAGGTCGCCGATCGTCAGGGCCGACTCCCCTGCGTCGGACCCTTGCGAAAACCTCGACGATGTGTTCATGTTCTGACCATAGTTCTTCAACAACCTGTTGAGGAAGGTGTTGACCGAGAAATCTGGAGGCGTCGTGTCGATCAGCAGTGGACCCGAGACGGGAGCGAGCAACGAGGTGGTCGACTGGACCGATCTCGGCCAGCGCATGTGGAGCTTCCTCACCGGTCGTGAGGCAGCCATCCACTACTCCTTCGAGGACATGGCCGTCGAGGTGCCGCGCGACACCGGCCCCCGGGCGCCGCGTGCCACGTGGAAGCTCAACGGCACGCTCACCATCACCACGAGCGAGCACGGAGGGAGCGCACCGGACCGGAGCGGGGCGTGAGCCTGCGCGTCGCGGCCGACCTGGTCCTGGAGCTGGAGCGACCGGGAGCCGCGACGGTGCACGGCCGGATGACCGGGCGCGACAACCGGCTCGTCCTCGAGGTCGACGACCCCGGCGCCTTCGCTGGCGCCGGGGACGCCGTCGCCGTCCGGGCCCTGGCCCAGGGCCTGGCTGCCCAGGGCGTGCAGGTGCGCGTCGAGCACGGGGGCACCCACCTGGTCACGCTCGGAGCCGTGTCGGCGCCGTGGTGGCAGCGGCGTCTCACCGGGACCCGCCGCGTCCGGCTCGGCAGCCTGCGCGGCGCCTGGACCGCGGGACGCTCGCGGGCCCGTCGTACGGCGCCCGTCCTGCCCGACGCCGGCCTGCTGCCGGCCCCGACGCTGTGGCCGATCGCCCCGACGATGCAGCGTCGTCCCCGTCGCCGGGCGACGACCACGCACGACCCGGCCGGTGGTGGGCAGGCACGCCTCGTGCACGCCCGCGGCCCGGTCGACCGGTCACGGTGGCTGCCCACCTACTGGCTGCACGACGGCCTGACCATCGGGTCGTCCGAGACGTGCGACGTGGTGCTCGGCGGCCTGGCCCCGGTGCACGCCCGCATCAGCCACGACGAGAACGACGAGTGGGTGGTGCACGCGGTCGACGGCGTGGTCCGCGTGCACGGTGCGCCCAAGGCGTCGAGCATCCTGCGCACCGGCACCCGCGTCGACCTCGGCGACCACACCCTGATCTACGCCCGCGAGGAGTTCGCCGACCACGGCCGCCCCTTCGGTGGTCGCATCGGGGGCGAGCTCGGTCACCAGGTGCCCCAGCCGCCGCGGCACCGGGGCTAGAGCAGGCCGCGCGCCTTGAGCGCGAGGTAGTGGTCGGCCAGCGCGGGCGGCAGCCCGGCCGCCGGCGCGTCGACCACGTCGACGCCGAGCGCCTGCAGCAGGTCGGCGGTGTGTCGGCGCCGGGCCAGCACCTGCTGAGCGGCCGCCGCGTCGTACACCTCGGCGGCATCGCCGTGCCGGGCGGCCATGGCGGTGAGGGCGGGGTCCTGCACGGAGGCGACGACGACCCGGTGGTGCCGGGTCAGGGTCGGCAGCACGGGCAGCAGGCCCTCCTCCACCGACGTGGGCTCGAGCGGCGTGAGGAGCACGACCAGCGCGCGCTGCCGGCCCAGCGCCGTGACCGCCCCGGCCAGGGCACGCCAGTCGGCCTCCGCAATGACCGGCTCGAGGTCGGCCATGGACTCCTGCAACGTCGCGGCGACGTCGCGCGCGCCGGTCGAGCGCAGCCTGCTGCGGACCTGCCGGTCGCCGGCGACGAAGTCGATGCGGTCGCCGGCCCGCGCAGCCAGCGCCGCGAGCAGCAGCGCGGCGTCCATCGCCGAGTCGATGCGGGGCACGTCCTCGACGCGGCCGGCCGAGGTGCGGGAGGTGTCGAGCACCAGCACCACGCGGCGGTCGCGCTCGGGCTGCCAGGTGCGCACCACGACGTCGCGGTTGCGGGCCGACGCGCGCCAGTCGATCGAGCGGACGTCGTCGCCGCGCACGTACTCGCGCAGCGAGTCGAACTCCGTGCCCTGGCCGCGCACCCGCACCGCCGAGCGGCCGTCGAGGTCTCGCAGCCGCGCCAGCCGCGACGGCAGGTGCTTGCGCGAGTCGAACGGAGGCAGCGAGCGGACCGTGCCGGGGACGTCGAGGGTGGCCTGGCGGGCGGCGAGGCCGAGGGGCCCGACGGTGCGCACGGTCACCCCGGACGCGGCCAGGTCGCCGCGGCGTACGGGCAGCAGGGGAGTCGCGACCCGGGCGCCGCGGTCGCGGGAGACGCGCACCCGGTGCCGGTTGGCGGTGGCGCCGGCGCTGGGCTGCCAGGCGTCGCGCACGGTCGCGTGCACGGTCCGCTCCCGCCCGGTGGTCAGCACCAGCTCCGAGGTCGCGGGCGTGCCCAGCCGCACGGTGCCGGGCGGGCGCCGGGTGATCGCCACGGTCCGAGGCGGCGGCGCGAGCGCCCAGTCGAGGAGCACGAGCACCGAGACGGCCAGCACCCACAGCCACACCGTGCCCATGCCGGGTCGCAGCACCACCGGCACCAGCCCCAGCAGGAGCAGCAGCGGCACGCGTCCGGTGATCGCCATCAGGCCCTCCGGCTCATCGCGGCACCGGCACCGAGCCCAGCGCGGAGGACAGCACGGCGCCGACGTCGACGCCCTCGAGCTCGGCCTCCGGTCGCAGCCCGAGCCGGTGCACCAGGGCCGCGTGGGCCAGGGCCTTGACGTCGTCCGGGGTCACGAAGTCACGACCGGTGAGCCAGGCCCAGGCCCGTGCCGCGCGCAGCAGCGCCGTCGCGCCGCGGGGGGAGACCCCCAGCGACAGCGACGGCGACTGCCGGGTCGCCCGGGCGATGTCGACGATGTAGCCGGCCACCTCCGGGGAGACCTGCACCGACCGGCAGGCCGCCTGGCCGGCGGCGATGTCGGCGGCCCCCGCGACCGGGGACACCCCGGCCGCGCCGAGGTCGCGCGGGTCGAAGCCCGCCGCGTGGCGGCTGAGGATCTCCAGCTCGGCGGCCCGGTCGGGCACGGGCAGCACCACCTTGAGCAGGAAGCGGTCGAGCTGGGCCTCGGGCAGGGGGTAGGTGCCCTCGTACTCCACGGGGTTCTGGGTCGCCGCGACGAGGAAGGGCCGGGGGAGGGGCCGCGAGACGCCGTCGACGGAGACCTGGCCCTCCTCCATCGCCTCGAGCAGGGCCGACTGCGTCTTCGGCGGGGTCCGGTTGATCTCGTCGGCGAGCAGCAGGTTGGTGAACAGGGGGCCCTCGCGGAACGCCAGCTCGCTGCGGGCTCCCTCGATCACCATCGAGCCGGTGATGTCGCCGGGCATCAGGTCGGGCGTGAACTGCACGCGCCGGGTCTGCACGTCCAGGGACGCCGCCAGGGTGCGCACCAGCAGGGTCTTGGCGACGCCCGGCACGCCCTCCATCAGCACGTGGCCACCCGTCAGGAGCGCGACGAGCAGCCCAGACACGGCGGCGTCCTGGCCGACGACGACCTTGCCGACCTCGGTGCGTACGGCGGCCAGTCGCTCGCGCGCGTCGCCGGCGTCGTGGCGCAGCGCCTCCTGGGATGGGTGGGTCATGTGCGGCGTACCTCTCTGTCGAGTGCGGCCAGCTCGCTGGCCAGGCGGATCAGGTCGGGGTCGGACGCCGGCGGGGGACCGTCGTGGTCGAGCAGCCGGGCCAGCTCCTCGGGCGGGCGTCCGGTGCGCTCGGCGAGCGCGGGCACCAGGGCACCCAGGTCGCCGGGCGGCAGCCGCAGCGCGGTCTCCGCCGACCTCCGGCTCGCGCGCCGCAGCGCTGCGGCGGCGTGCGCGCGGTCGCCGGTGCGCCGGTAGAGCCGCCCGCGGCTCTGGGTGGTCTCCACCGCCTTCACCACCACCGGCAGCGGCTCGGTGGCCAGCGGCCCGAGTCGCCGACCTCGCCAGAGCATCAGGGCGACCGTGCTGAGCCCGAGCAGCCACCCGGCCGGCAGCAACCAGGCCGGC
The DNA here is from genome assembly GCF_902805925.1 of uncultured Nocardioides sp. Classification (GTDB taxonomy): domain Bacteria; phylum Actinomycetota; class Actinomycetes; order Propionibacteriales; family Nocardioidaceae; genus Nocardioides. The sequence continues at coordinate 41,917 of NZ_CADCUP010000034.1, read as the reverse complement.
AGCAGGCTGCGGACGCTGACGCCGTCGTCCCCCACGAGGTCGGCGTACGACGGGACGTACCAGACCAGGCGGGGCCGCTCGCCGAGCAGCCGCAGCGCCGCGGCGGCGTTGTCCGCCACCAGCACCTGGTCGTTGGCCAGGACGTCGCCTGCGCCGAGCAGCACCAGCGCGTCGGTGGGCCGCGTCAGCAGCCGGCCCTCGGCGGTGGGGAAGCAGCCCGGTTCCGCGAAGGCCTGGCCGCTCTCGATGCTGATGTCGAGGTCGCGCAGGGCGGGCTCGTCGCAGCCGGCGTCGACGTCGCCGTCCGGCCTGACCGTCGTCGGCAGCGACGACACCCCGAGCGCCCCGACGACCCCGATGCCGGGCTCGGCGACGACGAGCAGGCCGGGGGAGGCGTGGTCGAGCAGCCGACGGGTCGTGCTGTCGCCCAGCTGGTCGCTGGAGGTCACCAGCACCGTGGTGCCCGCGTCGACGGTCTCGTCGTCGAAGGCGTCGGCGCCGCGCACGACCCGCACGTCGACGCCCTCGTCGGCGAGCACCCTCCCGAGCGCGCGGGCGCCGTCGGGGCCGGGGTTGTCAGGGTCGAGCCGTGCCGCGGTGCGGTTGCCCGGCGTCCCGAGCAGCAGGACGACGAGCAGGGCCGCCAGCACCCCGCCGGCGATCAGCAGGGTGGAGCGGTGCCGCTGCCAGCCCCCGCTGCTCACCGCACGCCCACCAGGTCGTCGTCGAGCGCCAGCACGGAGACGGCCTGCTCCCGGGTGGCCGGGCGGCCGCCGTACAGGACGAGGTCGAAGCGGGTGGCGGCCTCCTCGGCCCGGGGCGCGAGCGCCGGCACGGCGGCACCGAGGTCGCGGGCCACCTCGCGCGCGGTGGTGCCCGGCGCCTCGGGAAGGCGGCCTCGCTCCACCTGGCGTACGGCGAGCGCCCGGAAGCCGTCGACGAGCGCGTCGTCCGCCCGGCCCTCGGCCAGGGCGGCCTCGGCGCGGGCGCGCAGCTCGGCAGCGCTGACGCGCTCGTCGGTCAGCACCGGACCGGCTGCCCGGTCGGCGGCCGCGGAGCCACGGGCCCGGCTGACGAGCCAGGCCAGCGCGAGGACGAGCAGGCAGAGGACGAGCATCGCGACGAAGGTGGACAGCGCGGGCACCCGGGAGGCGGCGTCGAGGCCGCGGTCCAGCGTGCGCTGGAGCCAGTCGAGCAGCCGGCCGAGGAGGTCCTGGTCGTTGTACTCCGGCCGGAGCAGCTCACGGCGCAGCAGCGACCGGGCCTCGTCGGGGGAGGGGTCGAGCGGTGCGAGGGGCAGGCTTCTCGTCACGGGACCCGGATCCCTGCCCGGGTCATCAGCTCGACGTCGTACGCCTCCTTGCGCATCCGCTGGTCGAGGTACTGCAACGACGTGACCGTCGCGGTGAACGGCGACACGAACGCCGCCGCCACCACGGAGGCGAGGGCCTGGCTGAGCACCAGCAGGAAGAGCGCCCACTCCGGCGGCGCCCCCGCCAGCATGGCGCCCTGGCCGAGGAAGGAGACGGGCAGGGAGAGCATGCTGCCGGCCACCTGCGCCACCACCACGGTCAGCAGCGCGATGCCGAAGGTGCGCCAGAACTGGCGCCGTGTCAGCGCATGGCCGCGGCGGATCGCGCCGACCACGCCGACGTCCTCGAGCATCAGGGCCGGCACGGGCAGGTAGTAGAGCCTGATCCAGAACCACACGAGGCAGGCCAGGAACACCGGGACGCTCACGAGGCCGTAGAGCACCACCGGCAACGTCCGGTCGGCGGAGAGCACGACCAGCACCCACGAGCCGGCGTACACGCCGATCAGGACGGTGAGCATCAGGGCGAGCAGGACCGTGAGTCCGATCAGCCGCCAGCGACGGCCGCGGGTCTCCTGCCACGCCTCGACCAGGCCGAGCCGCGTGCCGATCGCCGCGGCTGCGCAGACGCGGGCGATCATGCCGGTGACCAGGATCAGCCCGATCGACTGCAGGACCGTGCCGAGGACGAGCGAGCCTCCAGCGCCGAGAAGCCCGGCGATCTCCGCCGTGGTCGGCTCGCCCGACCCGGACGCGTCGAGGGAGAGGTCGACCGCCACGCTGAACCCCCCGGTGATGAGCACCGGGATGGCCATCGACACGGCCGCGACCAGCACGGCCGACCCCACCGTCGCGCGCGGGTTGAAGCGGATGATCTTGAACGCCGCGTCGTAGATGTCGCCGAGGCCCAGCGGCCGCAGGGGGAGGGCGCCGGGCTTGTGCGCGGCGCCCATCGGCGCCTGGCCCGGCGGGCGCCAGCCAGGAGGAGGGGGTGGGTAGGACGCCGGCGGCCACTGGCCCGGCTGCCACTGGCCGTGCCCGGGCGCGGGATGCATCGGCTGGGTCGGCTCGGAGCTTCCCGCACCGGCTCCCGGGGGCGGGAACTCGCCCTGACCAGACATGCCCGACCCCCGACTGTTGCTCCCGACTCGCTGCGGCGGCCATCCTCGCAGACCGGCACCAGCCCGGCTCCGCCCTCCGCCCGTCGGGCGGCGAGCGGGCGCCCCCGATCGGATTTGGTGTCGGGCGCGACCTCTGTCAAGATATCCAGGTTGCTCCGGCGGGTCGCCGGGGTGCGCCGCACCACTTGACTGCTGAATCGTGTCTCCGGATGGATCAGTGGTCGCCGTGCGCGGCCGCACCACTGACATCCACGGCTGTTCATCCCGGTCGTGTGCGGTGCCAGGGAGACCCGATCAGCCCGACGAACCGTCGGGCGCCACCCAGCAAGAGTTCGACGACCTGCGCCGAATGCCGTGCGAAACGCGCGACACGCCCGACCGCGGGGGTCGAACGAGGTGGCGGAGAGACAGGCGGGACGGCCTCACCCGGGGGACGTGTCGAGAACAGACCAGCACGCGGTACCACCGGCCGGCCCGGCGGTACGAGATCGATAAGGACGAGAGAGACCTATGGCGGGACAGAAGATCCGCATCAGGCTCAAGGCCTATGACCACGAGGTGATCGACACCTCGGCGCGCAAGATCGTGGACACCGTCACCCGCACGGGTGCCAAGGTCGCCGGCCCCGTGCCGCTGCCGACCGAGAAGAACGTCTACGTCGTCATCCGCTCGCCGCACAAGTACAAGGACTCGCGCGAGCACTTCGAGATGCGCACGCACAAGCGCCTCATCGACATCATCGACCCGACGCCCAAGACCGTCGACTCGCTGATGCGCCTCGACCTTCCTGCCGGTGTCGACATCGAGATCAAGCTCTGAGGTCCTGACAATGACTGCCACTTTCGAACGCAACGTGAAGGGCCTGCTGGGCACCAAGCTCGGCATGACCCAGGTGTGGGACGAGAACAACCGCATCGTCCCCGTCACCGTGATCGCGGCGACCACCAACGTGGTCACCCAGGTCCGCCAGCCCCAGACCGACGGCTACAACGCCATCCAGGTCGGCTTCGGCGAGATCGAGGGCCGCAAGGTCACCAAGCCGAACGCGGGGCACTTCGCCAAGGCCGGGGTCACCCCGCGCCGCCACCTGGTGGAGATCCGCACCTCCGACGCCGCGTCGTACTCCATCGGCCAGGAGCTCAGCGCCGAGCTGTTCGCCGCCGGCGACGAGATCGACGTGACGGGCACGAGCAAGGGAAAGGGCTACGCCGGTGTCATGAAGCGCCACGGCTTCCACGGCGTGTCCGCCTCGCACGGTGCCCACCGCAACCACCGCAAGCCCGGCTCGATCGGCGCCTGCGCCACTCCGGGTCGCGTCTTCAAGGGCACCCGCATGGCCGGCCGGATGGGCAACGACACCGTCACCACCCAGAACGTCACCGTGCACGCCGTCGACGCCGACCGTGGCCTGATCCTGCTCAAGGGTGCCGTCCCCGGCCCCAAGGGCGGCGTCGTGGTGCTGCGCTCGGCCGCCAAGAAGACGCAGGAGGCCTGACATGGCTGCCAAGACCCTCAAGGTCGACCTTCCCGCCGAGATCTTCGACGTCGAGGTCAACATCCCGCTGATCCACCAGGTCGTCATCGCCCAGCAGGCCGCCGCCCGTCAGGGCACGGCCAGCACCAAGCGTCGCGGCGAGGTCCGCGGCGGTGGCCGCAAGCCCTACAAGCAGAAGGGCACCGGCCGTGCCCGCCAGGGCTCGACCCGCGCGCCGCAGTTCGCCGGCGGCGGCATCGTGCACGGTCCCAAGCCGCGTGACTACGACCAGCGCACGCCCAAGAAGATGAAGGCCGCCGCCCTGCGCGGTGCCCTCTCCGACCGGGCCCGCGAGGGTCGCATCCACGTGGTCGACTCGCTGGTCTCGGGCGACGTGCCCTCCACGAAGTCGGCGCTGGCCGCCCTGGCCGGCCTGACCGACCGCGTGCGCCACCTCGTCGTGCTCGAGCGCACCGACGCCGTCACCTGGCTCTCGCTGCGCAACGCCCAGCAGGTGCACATCGTGGCCGTCGACCAGCTCAACACCTACGACGTCCTCGCCAGCGACGACGTGGTCTTCACCCAGGGTGCCTACGACGCGTTCGTCTCCAAGGCGCCGACCTCGGCCGAGCGCCCGGTCAGCCGCAGGGCTCCCGCCGTGGAGGCGCCCGCCGCCGACACGGTCACCGAGCCCGCGCAGGCGCCGGTCGACGAGGCCGACGTGGAGACCGCCGAAGGGCTCGACACGGAGACCGAGACCGTCGAGGCCGAGGCCGAGGTCGAGCTGCCCCAGGGCGCGAAGGCCCCCCTGAAGAGCGGCAACGCTCCCAAGGGCTACGAGGTCAAGGGTGCCGCCGGCACCTACCACGCCCCCGACGACGCGGGCTACGACGCCGCCGTCGCCGAGGTCTGGTTCAAGTCCGTCGACGACGCGGAGGCCGCCGGGCTGAGCGCCGCTGACAAGGAGGGCGAGAAGTGAGCACCCTGCACAAGGACCACCGCGACATCCTGATCGCCCCGGTCGTGTCCGAGAAGAGCTACGGCCTCCTCGACGCCAACAAGTACACCTTCATCGTCCGCCCGGACGCCAACAAGACCGAGATCAAGATCGCGGTCGAGAAGGTGTTCAACGTGAAGGTGACGTCGGTCAACACGATCAACCGGATCGGCAAGACGCGTCGCACCCGCACCGGCCTGGGCAAGCGCAAGGACACCAAGCGCGCCATCGTCAGCCTCGCCGAGGGCCACCGCATCGACATCTTCGGAGGTCCGGTCTCCTGACCGGGCTCCTGACTAGGAACTGATATGGCTATCCGCAAGTACAAGCCGACCACCCCGGGCCGTCGTGGCTCGTCGGTGGCCGACTTCGTCGAGATCACCCGGACCACGCCGGAGAAGTCGCTGACGCGCCCGCTGCCCAAGAAGGGCGGCCGCAACAACCAGGGCCGGATCACCACCCGGCACCAGGGTGGCGGCCACAAGCGCGCCTACCGCATCATCGACTTCCGTCGCTACGACAAGGACGGCGTGCCGGCCAAGGTCGCTCACATCGAGTACGACCCCAACCGCACCGCTCGCATCGCGCTGCTGCACTACGCCGACGGCGAGAAGCGCTACATCATCGCGCCGCGTGACCTGGCCCAGGGCACCCCCGTGGAGTCCGGCCCCAACGCCGACATCAAGCCCGGCAACAACCTGCCCCTGCGCAACATCCCGGTCGGCACCACGATCCACTGCGTGGAGCTGCGTCCGGGCGGCGGCGCCAAGATCGCCCGGTCCGCCGGCATCTCGGCCCAGCTCGTCGCCAAGGAGGGCTCGCGCGCCACCCTGCGCATGCCGTCCGGCGAGATGCGCTTCGTCGACGTGCGCTGCCGCGCCAGCGTCGGTGAGGTCGGCAACGCCGAGCAGTCCAACATCAACTGGGGCAAGGCCGGCCGGATGCGCTGGAAGGGCAAGCGCCCGACCGTCCGCGGTGTCGTCATGAACCCGGTCGACCACCCGCACGGTGGTGGTGAGGGCAAGACGTCCGGTGGACGTCACCCCGTGTCCCCCTGGGGCAAGCCCGAGGGCCGCACGCGCACGCGCAAGGCCAGCGACTCCCAGATCATCCGTCGCCGCAAGTCCGGCAAGGGTAGGAAGTAACCGACATGCCTCGTAGCCTCAAGAAGGGCCCCTTCGTCGACGGCCACCTGATCAAGAAGGTGGATGCCGAGAACGACAAGGGCAGCCACAACGTGATCAAGACCTGGTCGCGCCGCTCGATGATCGTGCCGTCGATGATCGGCCACACGATCGCCGTGCACGACGGCCGCAAGCACGTCCCCGTGTTCGTGACCGACTCGATGGTCGGCCACAAGCTCGGGGAGTTCGCCCCGACCCGCACCTACCGCGGGCACGTGAAGGAAGACCGGAAGGGACGTCGTCGATGAGTGTCACCGAGCGCCGGCGCACCAGCGCCCGCCGCGAGTCCCTGCTGGGTGACCAGCCGGGTGCCTTCGCGACGGCGCGGTACGTGCGCATCGCCCCGATGAAGGCCCGCCGTGTCGTCGACATGGTCCGCGGCCTGCCCGTCGACGAGGCCCTGGCCCTGCTGCAGTTCGCGCCGCAGGCCGCCTCCGAGACCGTCTACAAGGTGCTGGAGAGCGCGGTCGCCAACGCCGAGGGCACCGAGAGCCTGAACGCCGGCGAGCTGGTCGTCTCCGTCGCCCGGGTCGACGAGGGCCCCACGATGAAGCGGTGGCGTCCGCGTGCCCAGGGCCGTGCCACGCGCATCAACAAGCGCACGAGCCACATCACCCTGGCCGTCCAGCCGGCGGATGTCGTCGCCGCGCAGAGGACCCAGAAGAAGGGACGGGCCTGATGGGCCAGAAGATCAACCCGAACGGTTTCCGGCTCGGCATCTCCACCGACCACAAGAGCCGCTGGTACGCCGACAAGCTCTACAAGGCCTACGTCGGCGAGGACGTCGCGATCCGCAAGCTGCTCTCCAAGGGCATGGAGCGGGCCGGCATCGCCAAGGTCGAGATCGAGCGCACCCGCGACCGCGTCCGGGTGGACATCCACACCGCGCGTCCGGGCATCGTGATCGGTCGCCGTGGCGCCGAGGCCGACCGCATCCGTGGTGAGCTCGAGAAGCTCACCGGCAAGCAGGTCCAGCTCAACATCCTCGAGGTGAAGAACCCCGAGGTGGACGCTCAGCTGGTCGCCCAGGGTGTCGCCGAGCAGCTCTCCGGTCGCGTGCAGTTCCGTCGCGCCATGCGCAAGGCGATGCAGACCTCGATGCGCTCGGGTGCCAAGGGCATCCGGATCCAGTGCTCGGGTCGCCTCAACGGCGCCGAGATGTCGCGCACCGAGTTCTACCGCGAGGGCCGCGTGCCCCTGCACACCCTGCGTGCCGACATCGACTACGGCTTCTACGAGGCCAAGACGACCTTCGGCCGCATCGGCGTGAAGGTCTGGATCTACAAGGGTGAGGTCGCCGCGACCCGCGCCGAGCGTCAGGCCCAGCAGGCCGCGCGTGCCGGTGCTCCCGGCCGCGGTGGCGCCGGTGGACGCCCGCAACGCGGCGGCGAGCGGGGCAGCGAGCGCCCGAGCCGTGGCTCGCGTGGTGACCGCTCCACCGGGGCACCCCGCACCGACGCGCCGGCCGAGGCCGCTGCTCCCGCAGCGACCGACGCCCCGTCCGCCGAGGCTGCGACCACGTCGAGCAATGGGGAGGCCTGAGCAATGTTGATGCCCCGTCGTGTCAAGCACCGCAAGCAGCACCACCCGAAGCGGACCGGTGCCGCCAAGGGTGGCACCACGCTCGCCTTCGGTGACTTCGGTATCCAGGCGGTCGAGGGTTCCTACGTGACGAACCGGCAGATCGAGTCGGCTCGTATCGCCATGACCCGCCACATCAAGCGCGGCGGAAAGGTCTGGATCAACATCTACCCGGACCGTCCGCTGACCAAGAAGCCCGCCGAGACCCGCATGGGCTCCGGAAAGGGCTCCCCCGAGTGGTGGGTGGCGAACGTCAAGCCCGGCCGCGTCATGTTCGAACTGTCCGGCGTGGACGAGGAGACCGCTCGTGAGGCCATGCGCCGCGCGATGCACAAGCTCCCGCTGAAGTGCCGGTTCATCTCCCGCGAGGCTGGTGAATTCTGATGAGCGACAAGTTGAGCGCATTCGAGCTCGATGAGATGAACGCGACCGACCTCGAGGCCAAGCTGCGCGAGGCCAAGGAGGAGTTGTTCAACCTGCGGTTCCAGGCGGCCACCGGCCAGCTGGAGAGCCACGGCCGCCTCCGCACGGTCAAGAAGGACATCGCCCGGATCTACACCGTGGTGCGCGAGCGCGAGCTCGGCATCCGGTCCACCCCGGGTGCTAGCAAGGAAGAGGCGTCCGCATGAGTGAGGCTGCGCAGAACACCGAGGCCGGCCAGGCCGACCGCAAGGCGCGCAAGGTCCGTGAGGGCCTCGTCGTGAGCGACAAGATGGACAAGACGATCGTCGTGACCGTCGAGGACCGCGTCAAGCACGCGCTCTACGGCAAGGTCCTGCGTCGTACGTCGAAGCTCAAGGCCCACGACGAGCAGAACGAGTGCGGCATCGGCGACCGGGTGCTGATCATGGAGACCCGGCCGCTGTCGGCCACCAAGCGCTGGCGCGTCGTCCAGGTCCTCGAGAAGGCCAAGTGATCCCAGGGGTCCGCCCCTGGCCCACCGGCCCCACGACCACACATCAGTTCGGCAAGGCTCGAACGCCCGGGAGGGCGGCGAGAACCAGCTCGACAACCAGGAGAGACCAATGATCCAGCAGGAGTCGCGACTCAAGGTCGCCGACAACACCGGTGCGAAGGAGATCCTCTGCATCCGTGTTCTCGGTGGCTCTGGACGTCGCTACGCCGGCATCGGCGACACCATCGTCGCCACCGTCAAGGACGCGATCCCCGGTGGCAACGTGAAGAAGGGTGACGTCGTCAAGGCCGTCATCGTGCGCACCGTCAAGGAGCGCCGCCGGGCCGACGGCTCGTACATCCGCTTCGACGAGAACGCCGCCGTCATCCTCAAGGCCGACGGCGAGCCGCGCGGCACCCGCATCTTCGGTCCCGTGGGCCGCGAGCTGCGCGAGAAGCGCTTCATGAAGATCATCTCGCTGGCACCGGAGGTGCTCTGACATGACCAAGTCGCTGAACATCAAGAAGGGCGACACCGTCAAGGTGATCGCCGGCAAGGACAAGGGCGCCGAGGGCAAGGTCATCCAGGTGCTCCGCGAGGAGCAGCGGGTGGTCGTCGAGGGTGTCAACCGCATCAAGCGGCACACCAAGGTCCAGAACCAGGGCGGTCGCGCCGGCACCACCGGCGGCATCATCACCGCCGAGGCCCCCATCCACGTCTCGAACGTGATGCTGGTCGACGGTGACGGGGTCACCCGCGTCGGCTTCCGTCGCGACGAGATCACCAAGCGTCGCCCCGACGGGTCGGAGTACACCGCGCACCGCAGTGTCCGGGTCTCGCGCAAGTCCGGGAAGGACATCTGAGATGGCTGAGTCCACCACCACGGCCGCCCCGCGGCTCAAGACCCGCTACCGCGAGGAGATCCTCCCCGCACTGCGCTCCGAGTTCGAGATCAAGAACGTCATGCAGGTGCCCGGCCTGACCAAGATCGTGGTCAACATGGGCGTCGGCGAGGCGGCTCGCGACTCCAAGCTCATCGAGGGCGCGGTCAAGGACCTCACCGCGATCACCGGCCAGAAGCCGATGGTCACCAAGGCCCGCAAGTCCATCGCCCAGTTCAAGCTGCGCGAGGGCATGCCGATCGGTGCGCACGTCACGCTGCGCGGCGACCGGATGTGGGAGTTCCTGGACCGCCTGCTGTCGCTGGCGCTGCCGCGCATCCGCGACTTCCGTGGCCTCTCGCCCAAGCAGTTCGACGGCCGGGGCAACTACACCTTCGGTCTCACCGAGCAGGTCATGTTCCACGAGATCAACCAGGACCGGATCGACCGGTCGCGCGGCATGGACATCACCATCGTGACCACCGCGACCAACGACGACGAGGGCCGCGCGCTGCTCAAGCAGCTCGGCTTCCCGTTCAAGGAGAACTGACATGGCGAAGACTGCACTCAAGGTCAAGGCCGCCCGCAAGCCCAAGTTCGCCGTGCGCGGCTACACCCGCTGCCAGCGCTGCGGCCGCCCCAAGGCCGTCTACCGCAAGTTCGGCCTGTGCCGCATCTGCCTGCGCGAGATGGCCCACCGCGGCGAGCTGCCCGGCGTCACCAAGTCCTCCTGGTGAGCACCTCCCACCACGACCGCTGAAGGTCCCGCCCCCGGGCGGGAAACCACAGAAGAGAGAGAACGACCACACATGACGATGACCGACCCGATCGCAGACATGCTCACGCGTCTGCGCAACGCCAACCAGGCGTACCACGACGCTGTCACGATGCCGTACAGCAAGCTCAAGCAGGGCGTCGCGGAGATCCTCCAGCAGGAGGGCTACATCACCTCCTACGACGTCGCCGAGCCCGGCGAGGGCCAGGTGGGCAAGACGCTCCACATCACCCTCAAGTACGGCCGCAACCGCGAGCGCTCGATCGCCGGCGTCCGCCGCATCAGCAAGCCCGGCCTCCGGGTCTACGCCAAGAGCACGGGCCTGCCCAAGGTGCTCGGCGGACTCGGCGTCGCGATCATCTCGACGAGCCAGGGCCTGCTGACCGACCGCCAGGCGAACAAGAAGGGCGTGGGTGGGGAAGTCCTCGCCTACGTCTGGTAACCGAGACCAGAGAAGGAGAGAAGAACATGTCGCGAATCGGCAAGCTCCCGATCACGGTCCCGTCCGCGGTCGACGTGCAGATCGAGAACTCCCTGGTGACCGTCAAGGGTCCCAAGGGCACGCTGGCGCACTCCGTCGCCGCCCCGATCACGATCGACCGTGGCGAGGACGGCATCCTCGAGGTCAAGCGCCCCGACGACGACCGCACCAGCCGCTCGCTCCACGGCCTCACCCGCACCCTGATCAGCAACATGGTGGTGGGCGTGACCGAGGGCTACGAGAAGAAGCTCGAGATCGTGGGCGTGGGCTACCGCGTCCTGTCCAAGGGCCCGACGCAGCTGGAGTTCCAGCTCGGCTACTCCCACCCCATCGTCTTCGACGCCCCCGAGGGCATCACCTTCACCGTCGAGGGCCCGACCAAGCTCGGTGTCGTCGGCATCGACAAGCAGCTCGTCGGCGAGGTCGCCGCCAAGATCCGCAAGCTGCGCAAGCCCGAGCCGTACAAGGGCAAGGGCGTTCGTTACGCCGGCGAGCACATCCGCCGCAAGGTCGGAAAGGCTGGTAAGTAGCCATGGGTATCTCCCTGAGCAACAACAAGCACACCTCGGCGCGCACGAAGTCGCGCCTGCGTCGTCAGATGCGTGGCCGCAAGAAGATCGCCGGCACGAGCGAGCGTCCGCGCCTGGTCGTCACCCGGTCCGCGCGCCACATCTCGGTGCAGGTCGTCGACGACCTGGTCGGGCAGACGCTGGCGTACGCCTCGACGATGGAGGCCGACCTCCGGTCCACCGACGGAGACAAGACCGCCAAGGCCAAGCGGGTCGGCGAGCTCGTCGCCGAGCGCGCCCGGGCCGCCGGTGTCGAGGGCGTGGTCTTCGACCGCGCCGGCAACAAGTACCACGGCCGCATCGCGGCCCTCGCCGACGCCGCCCGTGAGGGCGGACTGGCCTTCTGATCGCACGACAACGCGGCAAGAGAGAGAACTTTTAGATATGGAGCACATCTCATGAGCGGAGCCCAGCGCGGACAGCGCAGCGGCGGCTCGGGTGACCGGCGCCAGCGCGACGACCGTCGCGGTGGCGGCGCCGAGAAGTCTGCCTACATCGAGCGCGTCGTTGCCATCAACCGGGTCGCCAAGGTCGTCAAGGGTGGTCGTCGCTTCAGCTTCACCGCCCTGGTGATCGTCGGTGACGGCGAGGGCCTGGTCGGTGTCGGCTACGGCAAGGCCAAGGAGGTCCCCGCGGCGATCGCCAAGGGTGTCGAGGAGGCCAAGAAGCACTTCTTCAAGGTCCCCCGCATCCAGGGCACGATCCCGCACCCGGTCCAGGGCGAGAAGGCCGCCGGCGTGGTGCTGCTGCGCCCGGCCGCTCCCGGTACCGGTGTGATCGCGGGCGGTCCCGTCCGCGCGGTGCTCGAGTGCGCCGGCATCCACGACATCCTGAGCAAGTCGCTCGGCTCGTCCAACCAGATCAACATCGTGCACGCCACCGTGGCGGCACTGCAGCTGCTGGAGGAGCCCGAGGCGGTGGCCGCTCGTCGCGGCCTGACCGTCGAGGAGGTCACTCCGGCCGCGATCCTGCGGGCGCGTGCCGAGCAGGCGGCGGAGGTGTCGGCCTGATGGCTCAGCTCAAGGTCCAGCAGAACAAGTCCACGATCGGCTGCAAGGCCAACCAGCGCGAGACCCTGCGCACGCTCGGTCTCAAGCGGATCGGCGACGTGGTCGTCAAGGAGGACCGCCCGGAGATCCGCGGCATGGTCCACACCGTCCGTCACCTGGTGACGGTCGAGGAAGTGAGCTGACATGACGCTCAAGCTGCACCACCTGCGCCCCGCCCCGGGTGCCAAGACCGCCAAGACCCGCGTGGGTCGAGGCGAGGGCTCCAAGGGCAAGACGTCCGGACGTGGCACCAAGGGCTCCAAGGCCCGCTACCAGGTCCCGGCCGCCTTCGAGGGTGGCCAGATGCCCCTGCACATGAGGCTCCCGAAGCTCAAGGGCTTCCGGAACCCCTTCAAGGTCGAGTTCCAGGTCGTCAACCTCGACCGCCTCGGGGCCCTGTTCCCCGAGGGCGGCGCCGTCTCCGTCGACGACCTCGTCGCCCGGGGCGCGGTCCGCAAGGGCCAGCCCGTCAAGGTGCTCGGCCAGGGTGAGATCTCGGTCGCGGTCCAGGTGACCGCGCACGCGTTCTCCGGCTCGGCCAAGGACAAGATCGAAGGCGCCGGCGGCACCGTCACGGTTGCCTGAGGCCGCCGTCGGACATCGGTACGGGGCCCGTCCCGTCGTGAGTGATCGCGGCAGGCCGGGCCCCGTGCTGCATGGCTGGGGACGCGTCGCTGCCTGTTAGGCTTCCCCGGGCCCGTACGCCAGCCCGTCGTCCCCGACGGGCCGGTGCGGACCCCCCGGTGGTCGAGCTCCTCGAGACCACGGACCCCATCAGAAAGAGGATCCAGTGCTAGGCGCGTTCGCCAACGCTTTCCGCACGCCGGACCTGCGGCGCAAGCTGCTGTTCGTCCTGCTGATCATCACCGTCTTCCGGCTGGGCTCCCAGGTGCCCGCGCCCGGTGTCAACGTGGCCAACGTGCGGTCGTGCCTCGACAGCCAGGCCTCCGGCGGCGTCGTCGACCTGATCAACCTGTTCTCGGGCGGAGCGCTGCTCCAGCTCACCATCTTCGCGCTGGGCATCATGCCCTACATCACCGCCAGCATCATCCTGCAGCTGCTCGTCGTGGTCATCCCACGGCTCGAGGCGCTGAAGAAGGAGGGTCAGGCGGGCCAGACGAAGATCACCCAGTACACCCGCTACCTCACCCTGGGCCTCGCCCTGCTCCAGGCCACCGGCATCGTGGCGCTCGCACGCTCGGGCAACCTCCTGCAGAACTGCAACCAGGACCTGCTGCACAGCAACAGCACCTCGACGTTCCTCATCATCGTCATCACGATGACCGCCGGCACCGCCGTCATCATGTGGCTCGGTGAGCTGATCACCGACCGCGGCATCGGCAACGGCATGTCGATCCTGATCTTCACCCAGGTCGTCGCGACGTTCCCGGCCTCGCTGTGGGGCGTCCAGCAGACGCAGGGCTGGTGGGTCTTCGGCGTGGTGATGGTCATCGGGCTCGTCATCATCGCCGGCGTGATCTTCATCGAGCAGGCCCAGCGGCGCATCCCCGTGCAGTACGCCCGGCGGATGGTCGGGCGCAAGATGTTCGGCGGCAGCTCGACGTACATCCCGCTCAAGGTCAACCAGGCCGGCATCATCCCGGTGATCTTCGCCTCCTCGCTGCTCTACCTGCCCGCCATGGCCGTGCAGTTCAACGCGAACACCACCAACCCGGTGCTGACGTTCCTGAACAACTACCTGGTGGGCGGCCAGCACCCGCTCTACATGGCGATCTACTTCGCGCTGATCATCTTCTTCACCTACTTCTACGTGTCGATCACCTTCAACCCCCAAGAGGTGGCCGACAACATGAAGAAGTACGGCGGCTTCATCCCGGGCATCCGCGCCGGCAAGCCGACCGAGGACTACCTGTCCTACGTCCTGTCCCGGATCACCTTCCCGGGTGCGCTCTACCTCGGTCTCATCTCCCTGATCCCGCTGATCGCCTTCGCGCTGATCGGCGCCGACCAGAACTTCCCCTTCGGCGGCACCTCCATCCTGATCATGGTGGGCGTCGCGCTCGACACGGTGAAGCAGATCGAGAGCCAGCTCCAGCAGCGCAACTACGAAGGGTTCCTGCGGTAATGCGCCTGATCATCATGGGCCCGCCCGGGGCCGGCAAGGGCACCCAGGCGCGGTTCATCGCCGAGCACTTCGGCATCCCCGCCATCTCCACCGGCGACATCTTCCGCGCCAACGTCTCGGCAGGCACTGCGCTCGGCGTGGAGGCACAGCGCTACATGGACTCCGGGGAGTACGTCCCGGACAAGATCACCAACATGATGGTCCGCAACCGGATCGACGAGAAGGACGCCGACCCCGGCTTCCTGCTCGACGGCTACCCCCGGACCCTCGCGCAGGTCGAGGAGCTCGACGGGATGATCGCGTTCACCGGCCACGTCCTGGACGCCGTGGTGGTGCTGACCGTCGACCAGGACGAGATCGTGCAGCGGCTGCTCGGCCGCGCCGAGCTCGAGGGCCGGGCCGACGACACCGAGGACGTCATCCGCCGGCGGCAGGAGCTGTACGTCGAGCAGACCGAGCCCCTCATCGAGGTCTACCGCCGTCGTGGGCTCATCGTCGAGATCGACGGGATGGGCGAGGTCGACCAGGTCACCGAGCGCATCTTCGAGGCGCTGGACGTCGTACCCCAGAGCTGAGGGACGACCACATGGGCCTGCGCGACCGCGGCATCCAGATCAAGACCCCCGAGCAGGTCGACCAGATGCGTCGCGCCGGCCTCGTGGTGGGGCGCACGCTGGAGCTGCTGCGCTCCTCGGTCCGTCCGGGCGTCACCACCGGTGAGCTCGACGCGATCGCCGAGGACGCCATCCGCAGCGGCGGCGGCACACCGTCCTTCCTGGGCTACCACGGGTTCACCGGGTCGATCTGCGCCTCGGTCAACGAGGAGGTCGTGCACGGCATCCCGGGCGACCGGGCGCTGGCCGAGGGAGACCTCGTCTCCCTCGACTGCGGCGCCATCGTCGAGGGCTGGCACGGCGACGCCGCCGTCACGGTGCCGGTCGGGGAGGTGCGGCCCGAGGCGACGGCCCTGATGCAGGTCACCGAGGAGTCGATGTGGCGCGGCATCGCCGCCGCCCGGCTCGGGGGCCGGGTCACCGACATCTCCTGCGCCATCGAGCAGCACGTCCGCGGCGCCGGCTCCTACGGCATCCTCGAGGACTACGTCGGGCACGGCATCGGCTCGGAGATGCACCAGCCGCCGAACGTCCCCAACTACGGCCGCCCCGGCAAGGGGCCCAGGCTCGTGGAGGGCCTGGCGCTGGCGGTCGAGCCGATGATCACCCTCGGCACCCACGACAGCGAGGTCCTCGACGACGACTGGACCGTCGTCACCGCGGACGGCTCGTGGGCCGCCCACTTCGAGCACACCTTCACCCTCACGCCCCGAGGCGCGTGGGTGCTCACCGCCCTCGACGGCGGCGAGCAGCGGCTCGGGGAGCTCGGCGTGCCGTTCGGCGGTCGCTGAACGCTGTCCCGCCCGGCGGTCGCGGTTGGCCCAGCGGCCCTGTCTGTGTAAGCATGGTCACATCAGGAGGGGAGTATTCCCGTCGCGATGGTGTCGTCAGTACGGCGCGGACCGATGGGTCCAAGCCCGGTGCCATCGGCTCGCACGCAGCCGCGTGGCCGAGCGGAAGAGACCTCCGGAGCATCGAGCATCGGTCAGCGCACCGCGCGCCGGCACCTTTTCCCTCCTGAGGAGCAACTTCCGTGGACATACCCATCTGGGTCTGGATCGCCACCGGCGTCGTGACCGTCGCAATCTTCACCTTCGACCTGGCGGTGGTCGGCCGACGGCCCCACGAGCCGAGCATGAAGGAGTGCTCGACGTACCTGTCCATCTACGTCGGTCTCGCAGTCCTCTTCGGTCTCGGTGTCTGGTACAGCTCCGGCGGGACCTACGCGCTGGAGTTCTACTCCGGCTGGCTGGTGGAGTACTCGCTCTCCATCGACAACCTCTTCATCTTCATCATCATCATGAGCAAGTTCGCCGTGCCGCGCGAGCTGCAGCAGTACGCCCTGATGATCGGCATCGTGATGGCCCTGGTGATGCGGGCGATCTTCATCGCCGTCGGTGCCGCGGCGATCAGCAACTTCAGCTGGGTGTTCTACCTCTTCGGCCTCTTCCTGGTCTACACCGCCGTCAAGCTGGCCAAGGAGGGCGCGGAGGACGAGGATGAGGACGAGTTCGAGGAGAACAAGCTCGTCGCCCTCATCGAGCGTCGCTTCTCGGCCACCTCGGAGTGGCACGGCAAGAGCCTGTTCGTGCGAGACGGCAACGCCAAGCGGATGATCACGCCGCTGTTCATCGTGATCGTCACCCTCGGCACGACCGACCTGCTCTTCGCCCTGGACTCGATCCCGGCGATCTTCGGCATCACCAAGGAGCCCTACCTGGTGCTGACGGCCAACATCTTCGCGCTGATGGGCCTGCGCCAGCTGTACTTCCTGATCGGCGGCCTGCTGCAGCGCCTGATCTACCTGTCCTACGGGCTGGCGTTCCTGCTGGCCTTCATCGGCGTCAAGCTGTTCTTCCACGCGCTGCACGAGAACGAGCTGCCGTTCATCAACGGCGGCGAGCACCTCGACTACGCCTGGCTCGAGATCCCGATCTGGCTCTCGCTCGTCGTCATCCTGGCGACCCTGGTGATCACCGCTGTGCTCTCGCTGTGGGCCGCCAACCGCATGACGGCCAAGGAGCAGGACGCGGCCACCGGACCCCGCCGCGACTTCCACGACGACTGAGCGACCCGCGCTCCACCGGTCGGCTCAGGCGCAGGCCTGAGCCGGACCGGGGAGTCGTCGGCGCGCTGGAGGAGCACCTCCGGCCCGGCTTCCTGCGCCGTCGAGCCCGAGATCAGGCGCCGGCGGCCGCCCGCGGGCGATTAGGGTTTCTCCGCCGCCCCGCCTAGACTTGCGTGTCGGCCCAACGTGGGTCGCGTCTCGTGGTGCCTCGCGGCTGCCCGGACCACCGAACACCTGCTCCTCGAGCCGGTCGCTCGCGTGCCCGGGTGGGGCACCCGGACCGCTCCACGAGGTCCACCGGTCGCTTGCGACCGGGAGGTTCCCGGGCCACCCGACGGACGCCGTCCGCCGGTACGCACACGGTAGACAACGCACGAAGATTGTGGAGGACATGCCGAAGAAAGAAGGCGTGATCGAGATCGAGGGCACCGTCGTGGAGGCCCTTCCCAACGCCATGTTCCGGGTCGAGCTGACCAACGGACACAAGGTGCTCGCCCACATCAGCGGCAAGATGCGCCAGCACTACATCCGGATCCTCCCCGAGGACCGCGTGGTGGTGGAGCTCTCGCCGTACGACCTCACCCGGGGTCGCATCGTCTACCGCTACAAGTAGCCAGCCACTCGAGAAAGGCCTCCCCCGTGAAGGTCAACCCCAGCGTCAAGCCGATCTGCGACAAGTGCAAGGTCATCCGTCGCCACGGCCGCGTCATGGTCATCTGTGAGAACCCGCGTCACAAGCAGCGCCAGGGCTAGGTCTCGATACACCCGCTCGTGCCTCGCGGGCACTCGACCACCGAGATACACCCGCTCGTGCCTCGCGGGCACTCGACCACCGAGATACGCCCGCTCGTGCCTCACGGGCACTCGACCACCGAGCAGCAGCAACACAACTGAACACCACACAACGTGATCGCTAGCCCGGCAGCCGCCGGGCGAACCACCTCCGGAGCAGCGGCCGGGGCCCGACCGAGGCGGTACGGGGCGCGACACGAACCGAAACCGCTGTGCAGACAGACAAGGAAACGCCACATGGCACGCCTCGTTGGTGTGGACCTCCCGCGCGACAAGCGCATCGAGATCGCACTCACCTACATCTACGGCATCGGCCGTACCCGCGCCCAGCAGCTGCTCGCCGCCACCGGGGTCGACCCGAACGCGCGCGTCCACACGCTGGGTGACGACGAGCTGGTCAAGCTCCGCGACGAGATCGAGTCCAACTTCAAGATCGAGGGTGACCTCCGTCGCGAGGTCCAGGCAGACATCCGCCGCAAGATCGAGATCGGCAGCTACCAGGGTCGCCGCCACCGCATGGGCCTCCCGGTCCGCGGCCAGCGCACCAAGACCAACGCTCGCACCCGCAAGGGTCCCAAGCGCACCGTCGCCGGCAAGAAGAAGGCGAAGTGACGCGCCCGCGCGCCACCGCCTCCACCTCGATCTCCCCCCGACCAGCTACCTCCAGGAGTTACTGAATGCCTCCCAAGAGCCGCACCACCAAGGTGCGCCGCAAGGAGAAGAAGAACGTCGCTCAGGGCGAAGCCCACATCAAGAGCACGTTCAACAACACCATCGTCACGATCACCGACCCCACCGGCGCGGTCATCGCCTGGGCCTCCGCCGGCACCGTCGGCTTCAAGGGCTCGCGCAAGTCCACGCCGTTCGCCGCGCAGATGGCGGC
This sequence comes from uncultured Nocardioides sp., assembly GCF_902805925.1. Classification (GTDB taxonomy): domain Bacteria; phylum Actinomycetota; class Actinomycetes; order Propionibacteriales; family Nocardioidaceae; genus Nocardioides. The sequence goes on along the minus strand of NZ_CADCUP010000034.1, from coordinate 23,155 downwards.
CGAGGCTGCTGGTCGTCGGGCGCAGGAGCACGGGATGAAGAAGATCGACGTCTTCGTGAAGGGCCCCGGATCGGGCCGCGAGACGGCGATCCGCTCGCTGGGTGCCATCGGCCTCGAGGTCGGCACCATCCAGGACGTCACCCCCGCCCCGCACAACGGATGCCGGCCGCCCAAGCGCCGCCGCGTCTGACCCCGACCAGAGACCCAAGGAGAGACTGACATGGCCCGCTACACCGGCCCCATGACCAAGAAGTCGCGCCGTCTCGGTGTCGACCTCGTGGGTGGCGACCAGGCGTTCGAGCGTCGCCCCTACCCGCCCGGCCAGCACGGCCGCGGCCGCATCAAGGAGAGCGAGTACCTCCTCCAGCTGCGCGAGAAGCAGAAGGCGCGCTTCTCCTACGGCATCCTGGAGAAGCAGTTCTACAAGTACTACGTCGAGGCGTCGCGCCGTTCGGGCAAGACGGGTGACAACCTGCTGCAGATGCTCGAGTGCCGTCTCGACAACGTGGTCTACCGTGCCGGGTTCGCCCGCACGCGCCGCCACGCCCGCCAGCTCGTCGTGCACGGACACCTCCTCGTCAACGGCCGCAAGGTCGACATCCCCTCGTTCCAGGTGAGCGCCCACGACGTCATCGACGTCCGGGAGAAGTCGTTGGAGATGACGCCGTTCATCGTGGCTCGCGAGACCCACGGCGAGCGGCACGTCCCGGCGTGGCTCGAGGCCATCCCCACCCGGATGCGCATCCTCGTGCACCAGGTCCCGGTCCGGGCACAGATCGACGTGCCGGTCCAGGAGCAGCTGATCGTCGAGTACTACTCCAAGAAGTAATCCGGTCCCGGTGCCCGCTCCGGCGGGCACCGGGCCTACTCACACCCTTCTCCATCACCGCAGTTCGGGTCCGTCATATAGCGGATGGGCCCGGGAAGGAAAGAATCAGTGCTTATCGCTCAGCGCCCCACGCTGTCGGAAGAGACCGTCGAGGAGTTCCGCTCACGCTTCGTGATCGAGCCGCTCGAGCCGGGCTTCGGCTACACGCTCGGCAACTCCCTGCGTCGTACGCTCCTGTCCTCGATCCCCGGTGCCTCGGTCACGAGCATCAAGGTCGACTCCGTCCTCCACGAGTTCTCGACCATCGAGGGCGTCACCGAGGACGTCACCGAGATCATCCTCAACCTCAAGAGCCTCGTCGTCTCCTCCGAGCACGACGAGCCCGTCACGATGTACCTGCGCAAGTCGGGTGCCGGTGACGTCACCGCCGCCGACATCGCGCCGCCCGCCGGTGTCGAGGTGCACAACCCCGACCTGAAGATCGCCACCCTGTCCGAGACGGGCAAGCTCGAGATGGAGCTGGTCGTCGAGCGCGGCCGCGGCTACGTCTCCTCGGTCCAGAACAAGGGCATGGACAACGAGATCGGCCGGATGCCGGTCGACTCGATCTACAGCCCCGTCCTGAAGGTGACCTACAAGGTCGAGGCCACCCGTGTCGAGCAGCGCACCGACTTCGACAAGCTGGTCATCGACGTGGAGACCAAGCCGTCGATCCGTCCCCGCGACGCGATCGCCTCGGCCGGCAAGACCCTCGTCGAGCTGTTCGGCCTGGCCCGTGAGCTCAACGTGGAGGCCGAGGGCATCGACATCGGTCCCTCGCCCGTCGACGAGCAGCTCGCCGCCGACCTCGCCCTGCCGGTCGAGGAGCTGCAGCTCACCGTCCGCTCCTACAACTGCCTCAAGCGCGAGGGCATCCACACCGTGGGTGAGCTGATCTCGCGCTCGGAGCAGGACCTGCTCGACATCCGCAACTTCGGCGCCAAGTCGATCGACGAGGTCAAGGCGAAGCTGGTCGAGATGGGGCTCTCGCTCAAGGACAGCGCGCCCGGCTTCGACCCGCACGCCGCCCTCGCGGCGTACGGCGACGACGACGACGACGCGTTCGTCGAGGACGAGCAGTACTGACACCCACCCAAATCGACCGGCGCCCGCCGGTCGTCTATCCGGGTACCTGACACGGCCCGGGAGAAATGAGAGAAGCAGATGCCCACTCCCAAGAAGGGTGCCCGTCTCGGCGGCAGCCCGGCCCACCAGCGCCTGATCCTGTCGAACCTGGCGACGGCGCTGTTCGAGCACGGCCGCATCACCACCACCGAGGCCAAGGCGCGACTGCTGCGTCCCTACGCCGAGAAGCTCATCACCAAGGCCAAGAAGGGCGACCTGCACAACCGTCGTGAGGTCCTCAAGACCATCCACGACAAGTCGGTCGTGCACGCCCTGTTCGTCGACATCGCGCCGACCTTCTCCGAGCGTCCGGGTGGCTACACCCGCATCACGAAGATCGGCCCCCGCAAGGGCGACAACGCGCCGATGGCCGTGATCGAGCTGGTGACCGAGGCCTACTCGCCGAAGGCCGCGTCGTCGAAGAGGACGACGGCCGCCGCGCCGCCGGCCCCGGCCGTGGTGGAGGAGGAGCCGGTCGACACCGAGGCGACCGAGGTCGAGGGCGCCGAGACCGCCGAGGTCGAGGCCACCGAGGTCGAGGTCGCCGACGCCGAGGTTGCTCCGGCCGAGGTCGCCGACGCCGAGGTTGCTCCGGCCGAGGGCGACGCCGAGGTCGAGGCTGCCCCGGCCGAGGGCGACGACGACGCCGAGGCCGAGTCGAAGTAGTCCCACTGCCCGCCACGAGGCCCGCCGTCCGTCGGACGGCGGGTCTCGTCGTTCCGCCGGCCCCCTAGGCCCAGCCCTCCTCGACCAGCCGGGTCGCCTCGGTGACGGTCAGTCCCAGGCGGCGGCAGGTGGCGACGTACGCCGCCGCCGCGTCCTCGGCCGCGGCCGACCCGGCCGCCGCCGTCGAGGCGACGAAGGTGCCCCGGCGGCCCTCGGTGACGACCACGCCGTCGGTCTCGAGCGCGCGGTAGGCCTTGGCGACGGTGTTCGCCGCCAGGCCCAGCTGCTCGGCGAGGGCGCGCACGGTGGGCAGCCGGGTGCCGGGGGCCAACGCGCCGCCCGCCGCACCCGAGGCGATCTGTGCGCGCAGCTGCTCGAAGGGCGCCACCGCGGAGCCGGCGTCGGGGGGCGAGAGGGGCAGGGCGTCCATGACGCCATGATGCCGCCCTCGGGTCCGAGGCGTCCGCCTGAGGCCGGGCCGGGGCCCGGTGCGGGCGGAGGACCCGGCCGTCATGACTAGGATCCCAGTGGCCAGCCGGCCCGGTGCGTGCGAAGGAGAGGCCAGTCATGGAGGCAGTCGAGGACGACGCGGTCCTGGTCGTCGGCGAGAGCCTGATCGACGTGGTCCACGCACCCGGGAGGGAGGCGGTCGAGCACGTGGGCGGCAGCGCCGCCAACGCAGCGGTCGCCCTGGCGCGGCTCGGACGCCCGGTGTGGTTCGCCTCCGCCTTCGGGGCCGACGACCGCGGCCGGCGCATCCGCTCCCAGCTCCAGGCCGAGGGGATCCGCTGGGCCTCCGACCCGCTCTCCCTGGACCACACCGCGGTCGCGGTGGCCCGGCTCGACGACGCCGGCCACGCGACGTACACCTTCGACATCGCCTGGCAGCTGCACCCCCTGCGTGACGACCTGCCGCCGCCCGCCGTGGTGCAGGTCAGCTCGCTGGCGCCCACGCTGGCACCGGGGGCCGAGGACGTGCTGGCCGCCGTGCACCGCTACCGCGACCGGGCCCTGGTGGCCTACGACGTCAACGTGCGGCCCGCCATCACCGGCACCGGCCCCGAGGTGGTCGCCGCGGTGGAGGCGATGGTGGCGCTCGCCGACGTGGTGAAGGCCTCCGACGAGGACCTCGCCGGCCTGTACGCCGACCGCGACGAGGCCGCCGCGGTCGCCCACCTCCTCTCGCTCGGCCCGGCCGTCGTCGTGGTCACCCGCGGGGGCGACGGCGCGCAGTGGCGCTCCGCGTCCGCCTCCGTCGAGGTGCCGGCCCAGGTCGGCCCGGTGGTCGACACCATCGGCGCCGGCGACACCTTCGGGGCCGCCATGCTCGACGCCCTGATGGCCCGGGGCTGCGCCGGGCCGGGTGCCCGGCAGGCCCTCGAGGATCTCGGTGCCGACCACGTGCACGAGGTGCTGGCGCGGGCCGCGCACGCGGCAGCGGTCACGGTCTCGCGGGCCGGGGCGAACCCGCCGTACCGGCGCGAGCTCGGCTGACGCAGCCCTCAGGCCGGTGGCCGCCAGGCGGGGTCGCGGCCGATGAAGCCGACCAGCCGGTCCTGCACCGGGGCGTCGTCGGGCACCGGCACCCGGGGGCCGTACTGGCCGGAGCCGCGCATCATGTCCTCGATGGGCTGCATGCCGGCCAGCATCTCCGCGCACGTGTCCGCGTCGAGCTCGTGCGGCTGCCCGGTCGCCCGGGCCAGGTCCCAGGCGTGCAGGAACACGTCGGAGATGTAGAAACGGTCGATCGCCGTGGCCAGCGGCAGCTCGCCGAGGTGGGGGTTGGTCAGCCGGCGGTCGGCGGTGGCGGGGTCCTCGAGCACGGCCTGCACCCCGTCGTACGCCGCCTGCCAGGCGCCGACCGGGTCGTCGGCCACCGACGGGCCGGCCGGGAGCCGGACGTCGCTGCCGCCGGCCAGGAAGCCGGGCAGCCACTCGACGAGGTGGCCCACCACGTCGCGGGCGGTCCAGCCCGTCACCGGCGCCGGCGCCTCCCACGACCGGGTCGAGGCGACCAGGTCGGTGAAGGCACCGGCGACCGCGCGGTGGCGGGCTGCGGGATCAGACGGCAGCATCGGCGAGGAGGTCGTCGAGCTTGGCGTAGCCCTCGTTGACGCCGGTCTCCATGCCCGAGCGGAGCCAGGCGTCGCGGCCCTCGAAGGAGTCGGTCAGCGACTGGGCGTGGAGGCGGGTGCGGCCGTCGCCGAGGTCCTCGAAGGTGAGGGTCTCCAGGGCGACGCTCTCGGGCATGCCCTCCCACGTGAAGGTCTGCACCAGCCGGCGCGGGGAGATCTCGTGGAAGCACCCGCGGAAGCCGAACTCCTCCTCGCCCCGGGTGTTGAGGAAGCGCCAGCTGCCGCCGGTGCGGGCGTCCCAGTAGTCGATCTCGGTGCCGACGCTGGACGGGCCGACCCACTGCTTGAACAGCTCGGGGTCGGTGTGGGCCCGGAAGAGCTGCTCGGGCGTGGCGTGGAAGTCGCGGGTGATCCTGATCATCGGGACGTCCTCGACCGCCTCGATGGTGGCCTCGGCGTGCTGGGTGGTGACGCTCATGATGCTGTTCCTTCCTCGGTGGCTGTCGTGTCCTCGGTGGTGCGGGGGTCCTGCTGGTCCAGCTGAGCCAGCACGGCGTCCAGGCGCTGGTAGCGCTCCTCGGCCCTGCGGCGGTACCGCTCGATCCACTTCGTCATCAGGTCGAACACCTCGGCCTCCAGGTGCACCGGGCGGCGCTGCGCCTCCCGGGTCCGGCTGACCAGGCCCGCGTCCTCCAGCACCTTGAGGTGCTTGGAGACCGCCTGGACGCTGACGTCGTACGGCGCGGCGAGGTCGCCCACGGTGGCGTCGGCCTCCGTGAGGCGGGCGACCATGTCGCGGCGCGTCGGGTCGGCGAGCGCGGCGAAGACGCGGGAGAGCTGGTCCGTCATGACGACACCTTCTTCAACTGATCGGTTGAATGAAGGTAGCCGCAGCGCGGGACGCTTGTCAACCGTTTGGTTGAACAACCTCTGGAGTGCCGTCGACCGGGGTCAGGTAGGCGTGCACGAACGGCACGACGCTGGCGCCCTCACCGCTGGCCGCGGCCACGCGCTTCATGGAGCCCGACCGGATGTCCCCGGCGGCGAAGACCCCCGGCACCGTGGTGGCGAGGTTGCCCGGCGGCAGGCCGTCCACCCAGCACTGCTTGGGCACGTCGCGCCCGGTGAGCACGAAGCCACGCTCGTCGCGGGCCACCGTGGCGGGCAGCCAGTCGCAGCGCGGCTCGGCGCCGAGCAGGAGGAACAGCCCGTGCGCCTCCACCCGGGTGCGCTCGCCGGTGCTGACGTCCTCCAGCACCAGCCACTGCAGGCGGCCCTCGCCGCCGCCGTCGACGACCTGGGTGCAGGTCTGCACCGAGATCCCGGGGTGGTACTCGATCTCGCCGACGAGGTAGTCCGACATCGTCTCGGCGAGCGTCGGACGCCGGACCAGGATGGTCACCGAGCGGGCGAAGCGCGCGAGGTGGACCGCTGCCTGGCCGGCGGAGTTGCCGCCGCCGACGACGTAGGCGTCGTAGTCCTCCATCTCACGGGCCGCGGTCATCGCAGCGCCGTAGTGGACGCCGAGCCCGACGAGGCCCTCGATCGCCGGCACGCCGAGCTTGCGGTAGGCGACGCCGGTGGAGACCATGACCGCCCGGGCCTCGACGTCGCCGCCCTCGGTGCGCAGGACGTGCGGGGCGCCGTCGACGCCGGGCTCCAGGGCGGTCACGTCCCAGCCGGTGAAGAAGCGGGTGCCGAACCGCAGTGCCTGGTTGCGGGCCCGCTGGGCCAGCCGCATGCCGGAGATGCCACGGGGGAAGCCGAGGTAGTTGCGGATCATCGAGCTGGTGCCGGCCTGGCCGCCGATGGCCTCGGCCTCGAGCACGACGACCGACAGCCCCTCGGAGGCGCCGTACACCGCGGCGGCGAGGCCGGCCGGCCCGCCTCCGACGACGACGAGGTCGACCACCTCCGCGACCTCGACGTCGCCGGGCGCGCCGTACAGGGTGACGGCCACGTCGCGCACCGACCGTGCCCGGATCGGGCGCCGGTTGAGGGCGTGGACCAGCGGGTAGCCCAGCTCGTCGTCGACCAGGTCGCGCACCAGGCGCCCGCCCTCGCTCTCGGGGTCGTAGACGCGGCTCGGCATGCCCATCCGGTCGAGGTAGTCGCGGATGCCGAGTGTGAGGGCGTCGTGGACCGGCGAGACGATCGCGACCGACACGACCTCCGGGTCGGCCACCGTGGAGCCCCAGTCGGAGAGCAGGTCGGTGACGGCGTTGTGGAACTCCTCGTCACGGATGCCGCGCGGCATCAGCAGGTAGGCGTCGTACTTGCCCTTGGCCATGCCGGGCCGCAACGCCGGCGCGTCCTCGATGAAGTGCTCCCAGTGGGCCGCGACGAGGCGACGGGCGTTGGGCGCCACGGTGCGCCACTTCGTGAAGGCGGCCAGCAGGTGGTCGTCGGGCAGGCGCGAGTCGGAGACGAAGAGCGCGACGGTGCCGCCACCGGCCCGCACCTGCTCGGCCGCCCGGAGGGCCTCGTCGCACGAGCGGGCCGTGCGTACGTCGTACTCGCGGGCGTAGCGGTGGAAGGAGTCGTGGAGCGTGTCGATGTGGTCAGCAGACACCAGGACGATCGCCGGATCGGTCACCCGTTCAGCGTAGGACCGACCGCAATAGGGTGTCGGGCGTGCGCATCCGGATCGACCTCGCCTACGACGGCACCGACTTCCACGGGTGGGCGGCGCAACCCGGGCTGCGGACCGTGCAGGGCACGCTCGAGCCGGCCCTGGCGACGGCCCTGCGGATCCCCGCGGCGCGCGTGGTGTGCGCCGGGCGCACCGACACCGGCGTGCACGCGCGCGGGCAGGTCGCCCACCTCGACCTCGAGCCGGGGCTGCTGAGCGGCTCCGCGGGCAGGTCCCAGGACTCACCGACCGTGGCGCTGCGGGGACGGCTCAACGGCATCCTCCCCCGTGACCTGCGCATCCGGCGGGTGGGCGAGGCGCCGGAGGGGTTCGACGCCCGGTTCTCCGCGCACTGGCGGCGCTACGCCTACCGGGTGGCCGACGACCCGTGGCGGGTCGACCCGCTGCGCCGCCACCACGTCCTGGTCTGGCCCCGCCCGCTCGACCTGGACGCGATGAACGAGGCCTCGGACATGCTGCTGGGACTGCGCGACTTCGCCGCCTTCTGCCGGCGCCGCGAGGGAGCGACGACGATCCGCACGCTGCTGGACCTGACGTGGGTGCGCGACGACGAGGGCGTCGCGGTCGCCACGGTGCGCGCCGACGCCTTCTGCCACAGCATGGTGAGGTCGCTGGTGGGGTGCCTGCTCGCGATCGGGGACGGACGCCGCCCGGTGAGGTGGGCCGTCGACGTGCTCTCGGCCGCCCGCCGCGACCCGTCGGCGACCGTGGCGCGGGCGCTCGGCCTCACGCTGGAGGAGGTCGGCTACCCGGCCGACGACGAGCTGGCGGCCCAGGCGCGGCACACCCGGGCGCTGCGGGAGGTGCGATGAGCGGCACCGCGTCCGAGGACGGGCAGGAGCACTACTTCTCCGCCGACCCCACCGTGCCGTTCCGGCGGGAGCCCTTCTCGTGCGAGGTGTGGGGCCGGCGGCTCGACCTGGTCAGCGGGTCGGGGGTCTACAGCCGTGGCCGGCTCGACGTCGGCACGGCGGTGCTGCTGCGCGAGACCGAGCCGCCCGGGCCGGGGCGCGTGCTCGACCTCGGCTGCGGGTACGGCGTCATCGGGCTCGGCATCGCCGCCGCCTGGCGGGCGGCCGACGTGCCCGTGGGGGAGGCGGGGGTGACGGGGGTCGACGTCAACGAGCGCGCGGTCCTGCTGGCCGGGGAGAACGCCGCCGCGCTCGGACTGGCGGACCGGTTCGTCGCCAGCACCCCCGGCGCGGTGGCCGACTCGGAGGCGTTCGACGAGATCTGGTCGAACCCGCCGATCCGCATCGGCAAGCGGGCCCTCCACGAGCTGCTCCTCACCTGGCTGCCCCGGCTGCGGCCCGGCGGGCGCGCGGTGATGGTGGTCGGCAAGAACCTGGGCGCCGACTCGCTGCAGCGGTGGCTGGGGGAGCAGGGCCACCCGACGACGCGGCTGGCGAGCGCCAAGGGCTTCCGGGTGCTGGAGTCGCGGCGGCCGGCGGGATAGGCGCCTACGCCGGGCGGCTGTCGACGAGCACGCCGATCTTGTCGATGCGGTGCTCGGGGTTGTCGAACTCGTCGGACCAGTAGTTGCCGGCGGCGTGGTCCTCGATGGTGGCGCACGTCGACAGGGTGATCATCGGCTGGGTGGCCTCGACGCCGGGACGCCCGGGCACGGGCGCGCGCTGCGCGGCCAGCGACTCCGGCGACCGGAACGACGTCCAGCGCGTCCGGCGGACCTCGTAGACGTGCACGGTGCTGCCGGAGCGGACCTCGATGCGGTCACCGCGCTCGCGAGC
>NZ_CADCUP010000034.1:0-14010 GCF_902805925.1 uncultured Nocardioides sp. | reverse complement strand
CCCGCCCCGCGGACCACGGGGCGAGGCCATGTCGCCGTCGTTCTGGATCGCCGTGCCGGCCGCGTCGTCGGGTGAGCCCCGGTAGCGCTGCACCGGGAAGCCGCGCAGCTCCAGCTCGCCGATCGTCACGAACGAGCGCTCCGGCTCCGGCTCCGGCTCCGGGGTCGGAGTCGGCGTGTCCGTCGGCGTCGGCGTCGGGGTGGGCGAGGGCGCCTGTGACGGGGTCTGCGAGGACGCCTCGGTGACGGGCTCGTCCACCGGCGGCGAGGTCCGGCCCTCCCCCCGGGAGCAGCCGGTGGCCACGAGCAGCAGGCTCGTCAGCGCGCCCGCTCCTCTCCACGACATGGGTCCAGGCTAAACGCGGCGGACAACCCCCGTCCGGGGCCTCAGGCGGGGCGCCGGCCGCCCCACTGCACCCCGGTGACGCGCCAGTCGTCGTCGAGCGTGAGGAGGTCGGCCCGCAGGCCGGTCGACAGCCGACCGCGGTCGGCCAGGCCGAGCAGCCGCGCCGGCGTGGTCGAGGCGGCGCGGAACGCGCGGACCGGGTCGATCCCCGCGTGCACGATGCTGCGGCGTACGACGTCGGCGAGGTGCGCCGTGGACCCCGCGATGCTGGACGGCTCGGTGGCCGTGCGGGCCACGCCGTCGGTGACGCGCACGTCGAGCGAGCCGAGCCGGTAGGTGCCGTCGGGCATGCCGGCCGCGGCCATGGCGTCGCTGACCAGCACCACCCCGTCGGCGTGGTCGACGGCGAAGACCATGGCGACCGTCTCGTCGGCGAGGTGGGTGCCGTCGGCGATCAGCTCCACGCAGGCACCGCCCCGCGCCAGCGCGGCCAGGCCGGCCGCCACGGGCCCGGGGGACCGGTGGTGCAGGGGGGCCATGCCGTTGAACAGGTGGGTGACCAGCGCGACCTCGGGCATGGCCAGCGCCCGCGCGAAGGCGGCCGCGTCGGCGTCGGTGTGCCCCACGGCGACCAGCGCCCCGTGCCGGGCGAGGAGGCGTGAGACGTCGTCGGCACCGGCGAGCTCGGGCGCCAGCGTCATCATGCGCACCGTGCCGCGGCCCGCCTCCAGCCAGTCCTCGGCGAGCCCGGTGTCGGGATGCCGCAGCAGCGCGGGGTCGTGGGCGCCGCAGTGCCCGGCGCCCAGGAACGGTCCCTCGAGGTGGCTGCCGACCACCGACGATCCACCCGCCACCACCTCGGCGACCGCGGCGACGCCTGCGCGGACGTCGGCGGGCTCCGCGCTGACGAGGCTGGCCAGCATGGTGGTCGTGCCGTGCCGGAGGTGGTGCCGCCCCGCCGCCGCGACGTCGTCGGCGTGACCGGTCGTCACCGAGTGCCCGCCACCGCCGTGGCAGTGCAGGTCGACCAGGCCCGGGGCGATCGTGCCGACCCGGGCGGGGGTCGGGCCGGTCCAGCCGGCGGCCGGGCCGACGTACCCCAGGAGGCCGTCGACGACCTCGACCACGCCGTCCTCCACGACGCCGTCCGCGAGGACCAGGCGGCCGCGCAGCGCCGTGGCGGAGGCGGGTGAGGGGGGCACGGGTCACAGCATGGTGGATGCGAGCCGTCCAGCGCTCGAGCGGCGGCCGGTCGTCACCGGGTTTCTCCTAGGTTGGTGGCCATGAGCCACGACGCCGCCGACTATCGCTACGACACCATGGACTACCGCCACACCGGCCGCAGCGGGCTCAAGCTGCCGCCGCTGTCGCTCGGCCTCTGGCAGAACTTCGGCAACGACCGCTCGGAGGACACGCAGCGTGCGATCCTGCGCCGGGCCTTCGACCGGGGCGTCACCCACTTCGACCTCGCCAACAACTACGGGCCGCCGTACGGCCGGGCGGAGGAGAACTTCGGCCGCTACCTCGCCGACGACTTCGCGCCGTACCGCGACGAGCTGGTCGTCTCCACCAAGGCCGGCTACGACATGTGGCCCGGCCCGTACGGCCAGGGCGGCGGCTCGCGCAAGTACGTGCTGGCCAGCCTCGACCAGTCGCTGGAGCGGATGGGGCTCGACTACGTCGACATCTTCTACAGCCACCGCTTCGACCCCGAGACCCCCCTCGAGGAGACCGTGCAGGCCCTCGACACCGCGGTGCGCTCCGGCCGCGCGCTGTACGTCGGCATCTCGTCGTACTCCGCCGCCAAGACCGCGGAGGCGGCCTCCATCGCCCGCGAGCTCGGCACGCCGCTGCTCATCCACCAGCCGTCGTACTCCATGCTCAACCGCTGGATCGAGGCCTCCCACGACGGGCCGAGCCTCCTCGACGAGCTCGAGGACCAGGGCATGGGCTGCATCGTCTTCACCGCGCTGGCACAGGGCCTGCTGACCGACCGCTACCTCGACGGGGTGCCCGCCGACTCGCGAGCCGCCCGCGAGGGCTCCACGATCGCCGGGCTCGACGAGGCCGTGCTCGACCGGGTGCGGGCCCTGGACGAGGTCGCGCGGAACCGCGGGCAGAAGCTGGCGCAGCTGGCCCTCCAGTGGGCGCTGCGCGACCCCCGCGTGACGTCGGCCGTCATCGGCGCCTCGTCGGTCGAGCAGCTCGACACCAACCTCGACGCGCTGTCGTTCCCCGCGCTCACCGACGACGAGCTGGCCGAGATCGACAAGCACGCGGTCGAGTCGGGCGTCAACCTGTGGGCGAAGTCGACGGAGGAGTGAGACAGGGCGCCGCGTCTCGCAACACGCATGCTGCCGCCGGCCTTGGTAGATCATGGAAGCAGTCATCCGGCATCCGGGCAGGAACCGCGTGACCGGTCCCTGTGCCGCTACAGCGAGACCGACGAGCTCGAGGCGAGCAGGCTGCTGTCGCCTGGGGAGTCGGAGTCGCTCCTCGAGAAGATCGATGGCGCGCCGCCGTCCGGTGGCGGCCCCAGCTGCCTGCCACCCTTCCCCACCGTCGTGCTCGAGGGTGGCGCGTACGTCGCCCGTCGACGACTGTCGCGGTGTGGCCGAGCCGCGCACGTTCGAGGTGACGGATCCGACCCGGGAGCCTGTACAGGTGCCGTGACTCAGGCGCGGCGCCCGAACACCGGCCTGTCCACCCGCCGCTCGCGGTCGGAGCGCGCGAGCAGCTGCTCCCGGGTGAGCCCGGGGCCGGGGCCGTCGACGCGCAGGTTGAGGAAGAACTCATGGCCGACGGTGTCGGCGAAGAAGCACTCGCGCAGGGTGGTGTAGCCCAGCGCGTGGAGGTCCTCGACCAGCAGCCGCAGGTGGTGGGGCGAGAAGATCCAGTTGTGCACGTCGACGTACTCGCCGTCGGCCTGCGCGGCCACCTCGCGCACCTTCACCAGGTCGTGCATCAGGCGGTACTTGCCCTGGTGCCCCGCCGACCACGAGCCCGTGCTGCCGTGCCGGACCGCGTTGAGCGCGAACTCCGTCAAGGTGCCGACGGTGTGCACGCGCGGTGGGGCGATCGAGGTGTCGATGACCCGGCCGAGCGAGGACCGCTCCCGGAAGCGGTCGAAGGTGTAGCGGTGGTCGGGCACGACGAGCGCCAGCACGCCGCCCTCGGCCAGCAGCCCGGTGCACTCGTTGAGGAAGTCGATGAGCGACGTGGTGTGCTCCAGCACGTGCGAGGCCAGCACGAGGTCGAACCGCTCGTCGATCTCCTTGAGCATCGTGCCGTCGGGGGAGAGGACGTAGTCGACCTCCTCGATGCTGTCGGGGTCGTAGTGCTCGAAGTCGGCGTACTTGTCGACGAGCCCTGCCCGGTCGAGGTAGTCGACGGTCCTGGTGTCGAATCCCTCCCGCTTCGGCAGGATCGCGTGGTGCGCCGGCCCGATCTCCAGGAAGCGGCCGTCGCGCCGGGCCGAGGCGAACACCATGTCGCGTCGCGTCTCCAGCCGGGAGCGCTCGGGCTGCTGGGGCACCGGCGTCCGCTGCTCCTGCGGTCGGGGGCGGCGGAGCCGGCGGAGCCGGCGGCGCACCGGCTGCGGCAGCCGGGAGGCGAGGGTCTTGGTGAGGTCGGCCACGGGCAGACAGGCTACGCGGCCCGGGTGCCGTCGTGCGGGGCTGTGCGACGCTCCTCCACAGCGTCCGTCCGGGCACCGCGCCCGGCCGACCCGTCCGGCCGCGACGCCTCGCGCCTCCTCAGGCGAGCGGGTCGAGGGCGCCGTGCCCGGTGACGTCGGAGGCGAGCCGGCGCAGCTGGAAGCCGCCCTCGCCGAGCAGGTGGTCGAGCATCGTCAGGTGCGCGACGTAGGTGCCGACGGCGTACTCCGCGGTCATGCCGATGCCGCCGTGCAGCTGGATCGCCTCCTGGCCGATGTGGCGCCCCCCGCGGCTGACCTGCAGCGCCGCCCGCGAGGCGGCGTCGGCCAGCGCGGCGGGGTCGCCCTGGGCCACCACCATGGTGGCCCACTCGACCATGCTGTGGGTGAGCTCCTGCGAGACGTACATGTCGGCGGCCCGGAACGTCAGTGCCTGGAAGGTGTTCAGGGTGACGCCGAACTGCTTGCGGCTCTTGAGGTAGTCCGTGGTGGACCGCAGCGCCACCTGCATGGCGCCCAGGGCCTGGTTGGCGGCCATCACGCGGGTGATGTCCTGCACGGTCGCGATGCTGCTCGTGACGTCCTGGCCGGGGTGGCCGAGCGGCGTCGCGGCGGTGCCGTCGAGGCGCACCCGCGCGGCCCGGCTCCCGTCGTACGCCGCGTAGCCGCTGCGGTCGGCGTCGTCGCCGGCCACCAGGAAGAGGCCGGTGCCGCCGCCGGGCAGGGCCGCGCTGACGACCAGGACGTCGGCCCGGGCACCGTGGGGCACGGGCTCCTTCACCCCGGTCAGGCTCCAGGAGCCGCCGCCCTCGGTGGCGGTGACGGCCTCGGCCGTGGGTCCCCACCGGCGGCCGGGCTCGTCGTGGGCGAAGGCGAGCACGCTCTCGCCCGCCGACAGCGCGCCCAGCACCTCCTGGCGCTGCTCGGGGGTGCCGCACGCCGAGACCAGCCCGCCAGCCAGCACCACGGAGGTGAGGAAGGGCTCGGGCGCGACGACGCGGCCGATCTCGCGGCACACGATGCCGATCTCGACCGGGCCGGCGCCGACGCCGCCGTCCTCCTCGGCGAAGGGCAGGCCCAGCAGGCCCATCTCGGCCATCCGGGTCCAGAGCTTCTCGTCGAAGCCCGGGTCCTCGGCCACGGCCCGGCGCCGGGTCTCGAAGTCGGCGTACGTCCTCCCGACGAGGCCGCGCACGGCGTCGCGGAGGGCGACCTGCTCGTCGTCGTAGGTGAAGTCCATGTCAGTCCCTCTCAGAGGCCCAGGATCGTGCGGGAGATGATCTGGCGCTGCACCTCGTTGGAGCCGCCGTAGATCGAGGCCTTGCGCAGGTTGAGGTACACCGGGGTGGCGCGGCGGGCCCACCCCTCGAGGTCGGAGTCGTCGCCGGCGCCGCTGGCCAGCGAGCCGGGGCCGGCGAGGTCGACGACCAGCTCGCTCACGGCCTGCTGGAGCTCGGAGCCCTTGAGCTTGAGCACCGAGGACGCCGGGTGCGGCTCGCCCCCGGTGGAGTGGGCGGCGACCCGCAGGGCGGTGAGCTCGAGGGCGAGCAGCTCGTTCTCCAGCTCCGCGATCCGGGCGCGCAGCAGGGGGTCCTCGGCGACGACGTCGGCGGCCAGCTCCTTGGCGTGGGCGAGCGTGCGCTTGGTGGCGCCGACGGGGGCGACGCCGACCCGCTCGTTGCCGAGCAGGAACTTGGCGATGGTCCAGCCGCCGTTGAGCTCGCCGACGAGGTTCCGGGCGGGCACGCGGACGTCGGTGAACCACACCTCGTTGACCTCGTGGCCGCCGTCGATCAGCTGGATGGGGCGGACCTCCACGCCCGGCGAGGTCATGTCGATGAGCAGCATCGAGATGCCGGCCTGCTTCTTGACCTCCGGGTCGGTGCGCACGAGCGTGAAGATCCAGTCGCCGTGCTGGCCCAGCGTGGTCCAGGTCTTCTGGCCGTTGACCACCCAGTCGTCGCCGTCCCGCACGGCCGAGGTGCGCAGGGATGCCAGGTCGGAGCCGGCGTCGGGCTCGGAGAAGCCCTGGGACCACCAGATCTCCAGGCTGGCGGTCCTCGGCAGGAACTCCCTCTTCTGCTCCTCGGTGCCGAAGTGCGCCAGCACGGGCCCGATCATGGAGGCGTTGAAGGCCAGCGGCGCGGGCACGCCGGCTGCCTGCATCTCCTCGAACCACAGGTGGCGCTCGAGGTCCGACCAGCCGCGGCCGCCGTGCTCCTCGGGCCAGTGCGGCACCGCGAGGCCCGCGTCGTTGAGGATCTGCGCGCTCCGGACCATCTGCTCCTTGGTGAGCTCGCGGCCCTCGATCACCGCTGTCCGGATCTCCTCCGGCACCTGGGTGGTGAAGAACTCCCGCATCTGCGCGCGGAAGGCCTCGTCCTCCTCGGACAGCTCCAGCTGCATGCGCGCTCCCTCTCTCGTGACCCGTGAGTAGCTCTCGCGTGCATTCTGGCGGGTGGCCGGTGAGGACGCCGCACGGACCCTGGCGCGCACACCTGCGTGCGACGATCGCGGCATGGCTCCCCGACCCGACCGGCTCCCGCCCGGCGCCCTGGCGATGCTGCGCGAACGCCACCTCGCGACGCTGGTCACCCAGCGTGCCGACGGCTCCCCGCACGCCGTCCCGGTCGGCTTCACCTGGGACGAGGACGCCCACGTCGCCCGGGTGATCACCGACGGCGCGTCGGTCAAGGCCGCGAACGCCCGCCGCGGTGGCCGCGCCGCGGTCAGCCAGGTCGACGGCCGGCGGTGGCTCACCCTCGAGGGCCCGGTGCGGGTGCTCGACGACGCCGCGTCGGTGGCCGACGCCGTGGAGCGGTACGCCGGGCGCTACCGCACCCCGCGCGTGAACCCGACCCGCGTCGTGCTCGTCATCGACGTCGACCGGGTGCTCGGCGCGAGCTGGCCCGGGATCGACGACCCCGCCTGACGCCTACCCCGAAATCGGGGTGCGGCACCGCGCGGGATGCCGGAGAATCGTCGCTCGTGGGACACGTGGACGTCGCCGGGGTGCGGTACGAGCTGCCGGACGGGCGGGTGCTGCTCGAGGACGTCAGCTTCCGGGTCGGCGACGGCGCCAAGGTCGCGCTCGTCGGTGCCAACGGCGCCGGCAAGACGACGCTGCTGCGCATCGTCACCGGTGACCTCGCACCGCACGCCGGCGCGGTGACCCGCAGCGGCGGGCTGGGCGTGATGCGGCAGTTCGTCGGGCACGGGGGTGCCGACGAGACGGTCGCCGACCTGCTGCTCTCGGTCGCCCCGCCGGCCGTGCGCGCGGCCGCCGCGGAGGTCGACGCCTGCGAGCTGCGGCTGATGGAGCACGACGACGAGAAGACGCAGATGCGCTACGCGGGAGCCCTCTCCGACTTCGCCGACGCCGGTGGCTACGACATCGAGGTCCTCTGGGACGTGTGCACGACCGCGGCCCTCGGCGTGCCGTACGACCGGGCGAGGTACCGCGACCTGCGCACCCTCTCCGGCGGGGAGCAGAAGCGGCTGGTCCTGGAGTACCTCCTGCGCGGCCCCGACCAGGTGCTGCTGCTCGACGAGCCCGACAACTACCTCGACGTGCCGGGCAAGATCTGGCTCGAGGAGCGGATCCGCGAGTCGGCGAAGACGATCCTGTTCATCAGCCACGACCGCGAGCTGCTGGCCAACACCGCGACCCGCATCGTCACCGTCGAGCTCGGCAGTGCCGGCAACCTGGTGTGGACTCACCCGGGCGGATTCGCGTCGTACCACCAGGCGCGGGAGGAGCGCTTCGCCCGCTTCGAGGAGCAGCGCAGGCGCTGGGACGAGGAGCTCGCCAAGCTCAAGGCCCTGGTGCTGATGTACAAGCAGAAGGCCGCCTACAACGACGGGCTGGCCAGCCGCTACCAGGCCGCCCAGACCCGGCTGCGCAAGTTCGAGGAGGCCGGACCGCCGACCGAGCAGCCCCGCGAGCAGCAGGTGAGGATGCGGCTCACGGGCGGGCGCACCGGCAAGCGCGCGGTCGTCTGCACCGACCTCGAGCTGCGCGGGCTGATGCGGCCCTTCGACCTCGAGGTCTGGTACGGCGAGCGGGTCGCGGTGCTCGGCTCCAACGGCTCCGGCAAGTCGCACTTCCTGCGGCTGCTGGCCGCGGGCGGCAGCGACCCCGACGTCGAGCACCAGCCCGTCGGCGAGGTGGTGATCAAGCCGGTCGACCACACGGGCACGGTCAAGCTGGGGGCGCGGGTGCGACCGGGATGGTTCGTGCAGACCCACGAGCACCCCGAGCTGCGCGGCCGCACGCTGCTGGAGGTGCTGCACCGGGGCGACGCCCTGCCGAACGGGATGGGCCGGCAGGGGATGGGTCGCGAGCAGGCGGCGCGCGTGCTCGACCGCTACGAGCTCGCGCACGCCGGCGAGCAGCGGTTCGAGTCGCTGTCGGGCGGTCAGCAGGCCCGCTTCCAGATCCTGCTGCTGGAGCTGTCGGGGGCCACGCTGCTGCTGCTCGACGAGCCGACCGACAACCTCGACGTGCAGAGCGCGGAGGCGCTGGAGGCGGGGCTGGCCGCCTTCGACGGCACCGTGCTGGCGGTCACGCACGACCGCTGGTTCGCCCGCTCCTTCGACCGCTTCCTGGTGTACGGCGCGGACGGCTCGGTCTACGAGTCCGACGGGCCGGTGTGGGACGAGGGTCGCGTGGAGAGGGTCCGGTGAGCCTGGAGATCGTGCCGGTGCCGCTGGACGACGAGGTGCTCTTCTCCCGGTGGCACGCGACCTACGTCGCCGCGAACGTGCACGACGTGGGCCGGCACCACACCTGCTGGACGCTGCCCGAGCTCCGCGTGGCCTTCGAGCCCAACCGCGCCCGGGCGCACCGGGCGTTCGCCGGGATCGAGGGCGGCGAGGTCATCGTCTCCGGCTACCTCGGACTGCCGCTGCTCGACAACCTCGAGAGTGCGGGGCTCGAGGTGAGCACTAAGCCGTCGGCCCGGCGGCGTGGCCACGCCACGGCGATGCTCGCCGTGCTGGAGGAGGAAGCACGGTCGCGGGGCCGCACCCGTCTCGACAGCGAGGCGACCTTTCCCTACGACGCGGGGACCGCCGGCGCCGGCGTGCCGGCCGTGGCCTTCGCCGACCGGCACGGCTACCTGCTCGGCCTCAGCGACGTCCAGCGGGAGCTCCGCGTGCCGGTGGCCGAGGACCTGCTCGACGCGCTCGCCGCGGAGGCGGCGCCGCACCACGCGGCGTACCCGCTGCGCAGCTTCGTCGGCCGGGTGCCCGACGACGTCGTCGCGAGCCGGCTCGAGCTGGCCAACAGCCTGATGACCGAGGCGCCGACCGGAGAGATGGAGCTCGAGGTCGAGGCGATGGACCTCGAGGCCTTCCGCGAGTCGGAGGCCACACTGCACAGACAGGGCCGCGTGGCCTACCGCACGCTCGCGCTGGCGCCCGACGGCTCGGTCGCGGCGTACACCGATCTGGTCACGACCGTGCACGAGCCCGGGCGCGCCTACCAGTGGGGCACGCTGGTCCGCCGTGCCGACCGCGGGCACCGCCTCGGCCTCGCGGTGAAGGTGGCCAACCACCGGCTGCTGCAGCGCGAGCGGCCCGACATCGACCGGGTGACGACGTTCAACGCCGAGGTCAACGCCCACATGATCGGCGTGAACGACCGTCTCGGGTTCGTGCCGGTGGCCCGGCTGGGGGAGTTCCAGAAGCGGCTGACGGGCACGGCACCGACGTAGCCGCTGCAAGAACGACAACGCCCTGAGCGCTGCCGGTGATGAAGGATCGACGCCACCGACCCGATCGCGACCCTGGCCGGCAGCTTCCAGAGCGAGCTCGGCTGCGGGAGCGACTGGTCGCCGGCGTGCATGCGCGGCTGGCTCCAGGACCCCGACGCGACGGCACCTACCGCTTCGCCACCACGGCCATCCCGGGCGGCTCCTACGAGGTCAAGGTGGCGCACGGGCTGACGTGGGACGAGAGCCACGGCGAGGGCGGGTCGCCCACCGGGGCGAACATCGCCTTCGACGTGCCCGCCGGGGGTGTGGAGGTCGTGTTCACTTACGACATGGCCAGCCACGTCCTGGGCATCACCACCCGCACCGCGGGCGCCGCGCCCGACATCACCCGGCAGCGCGCGCAGTGGCTGCGCGACGACCTCGTCGCCTGGGACGTGCCCGACGCCGACCGGCAGGCGTACCGCCTGCACTGGTCGACCGGCGGCGACCTGGCCGTCGACGCCGAGGACGTCACGGGCGGGGAGTCGGTCGCCCTGACCCACGACCCCGCCGGGCTGCCGGCCGACGTGCTGGCGGACTTCCCCCATCTCGAGGGCTACGAGGCCTTCCGTCTCGGCCGCTCCGCCGCGCGGCGTGCCGGTGAGATCCTGCGGGGCCAGCTCGCCGTGGCGTCGTACGACAACCAAGGCAGGCTGGTGGACGCCACCGGCGTGCAGGTGCCCGGCGTGCTCGACGACGTCTACGGCGACGCCGTCGACGCCGACCTCGGCACGACGTGGCGCGCCGGCAGGCCCAGGGTGCGGGTCTGGGCCCCGACCGCGCAGGACGTCGACCTGCTCCTGTGGCGCGGCAGGGCCGACGAGCCCGCCAGGGTGGCGATGCGGCGCCGCTCCGACGGCACCTGGTCGGTCACCGGCGAGCGCGCCTGGCGCGGCGCGACGTACCTCTTCGACGTGCAGGTCTGGGCGCCGAGCGCCGGTGAGGTCGTGCGCAACCGGGTCACCGACCCCTACTCCGTGGCGCTGACGGCCGACTCGACCCGGTCGGTGCTCGCCGACCTGGCCGACCCCGCACTGACGCCCCGCGGCTGGTCGCGGCTGCGCCCACCCGCGGTCGCCCAGCCCGAGGACCGCAACGTCTACGAGCTGCACGTGCGCGACTTCTCCATCGGCGACGAGACGGTGCCCGCCGCCGAGCGTGGCACCTACGCCGCCTTCACCCGCAGCGGCAGCGCCGGCATGCAGCACCTGCGCCGGCTCGCCGACGCCGGGCTCAACACCGTGCACCTGCTGCCGTTCTTCGACATCGCCACGATCAGGGAGCGGCGCGCCGACCAGGCCACGCCCCCGTGCGACCTCGCGTCGTACGCCCCGGACTCACCCGAGCAGCAGGACTGCCTCGAGGAGGTCCGGGCGGCCGACGGGTTCAACTGGGGCTACGACCCGCTGCACTACACCGTCCCGGAGGGCTCCTACGCCACCGATCCCGACGGCGCCGCGCGCACCGTGGAGCTCCGCCGGATGGTGCAGGGCCTCAACGGCGCCGGCCTCCAGGTCGTGATGGACGTCGTCTACAACCACACCGCGGCCTCCGGCCAGGCGCCGCTGTCGGTGCTCGACAAGGTGGTGCCCGGCTACTACCACCGGCTGGACGCCACCGGCGCCGTCGAGACCTCCACGTGCTGCGCGAACACCGCGACCGAGCACGCCATGATGGAGAAGCTGATGATCGACTCGGTCGTCATCTGGGCTCGCGACTACAAGGTGAACGGCTTCCGCTTCGACCTGATGGGCCACCACTCGAAGCAGAACATGCTCAACCTGCGGGCCGCCCTCGACCGGCTCACCGTCCGCCGCGACGGCGTCGACGGCAAGGCGATCTACCTGTACGGCGAGGGCTGGAACTTCGGTGAGGTGGCCGACGACGCCCGCTTCGTGCAGGCGACGCAGAGGAACCTCGCCGGCACCGGCATCGGGTCGTTCAGCGACCGGCTCCGCGACGCCGTGCGTGGGGGCGGGCCGTTCGACGAGGACCCGCGGGTCCAGGGCTTCGGCTCCGGCCTCGCGGGCGACCCCAACGGCTCGCCGGCCAACGGCACGCCCGCGGAGCAGGCGGAGCGGCTGGCCCACGCCGAGGACCTCGTGAGGCTCGGGCTCGCCGGCAACCTGGCCGACTTCGCCTTCCGCGACTCCCGCGGGGAGACCGTGGCCGGCCGCGACGTCGACTACAACGGCCAGCCCGCCGGCTACGCCGCCGACCCCTCGGAGACGGTCACCTACGTCGACGCCCACGACAACGAGACGCTGTACGACGCGCTGGCCCTCAAGCTGCCGCCCGCGACCACGATGGCCGACCGGGTGCGGATGAGCACGCTGTCGCTCTCGACGGTCGCGCTGTCGCAGGGCGTGGTGTTCTGGCATGCCGGCACCGACCTGCTGCGCTCGAAGTCGCTGGACCGCAACTCCTACGACTCCGGCGACTGGTTCAACCGCGTCGACTGGACCCGGGAGGACAACACCTTCGGCTCGGGCCTCCCTCCGCGTCCCGACAACGAGGCGAAGTGGCCCTACCTGCAGCCGCTGCTCGCCGACCCGGCGCTGAAGCCGGGTCCGGCGGCGATGGACGCCGCCCACTCCCGGGCGCAGGAGCTGCTGCGGATCCGCATGTCCTCCAAGCTCTTCCGGCTCGGCTCGGCCGACGCGGTCCAGGCCAAGGTGTCCTTCCTCGACGCCGGGCCCGGCGTGGTCGCGATGCTGATCGACGACACGGTCGGCGACGACGCCGACCCCGAGCGGGACGGCGTGCTCGTGGTCTTCAACGCCACCCCGGACGCGACCTCGGTGGCCGGGACCGGAGACGGCTGGCGGCTCCACGAGGTGCAGGCCGCCGGCTCCGACGACGTCGTGCGCACCGCGACCGCCGCGGCCGGCTCGGTGGGGGTCCCGGCCCGCACGACGGCGGTCTTCGTGCGGTGAGTCAGGAGGTGGCGCCCTCGGCGTCCGAGTCGAGGGTCAGGTCCGCCGTGCTCTCCTCGCCGTCGCGGGTGTAGGTCACCGTCACCTCGTCGCCCGGGCGGTAGGAGCGCACAGTGGCGACCAGGTCGTCGGCGCTCTCGATGGGGGAGTCCTCGACCCGGGTGATCACGTCGCCCGACTCCAGCCCGGCCTCGCCCGCGGTGGAGCCGTCGGTGACCTCCCCGACGCGAGCACCGGTCTCGCCGGTCGGCTGGACCGGGTCGCCGGGCTGGGCGTCGGCCGGCACCGAGGCGTCCGAGACGGTGATGCCGAGGCGGGCGTGGGTGGGCGTCTCGCCCGCGATCATCTGGTCGACGATCGGCATCACCTCGTCGATGGGGATGGAGAAGCCGAGCCCGATGGAGCCCGCCCCGCCCTGCGTCGAGCTGGACGCGGTGCGGATCGAGGAGTTGATGCCGACGACGCTGCCGGTCATGTCGACCAGCGGACCGCCGCTGTTGCCGGGGTTGATCGCCGCATCGGTCTGGATCGCGGGATAGGTCGTGGCGTTGCCCTCGGAGTCGCTGCCCACGTTCACCGGACGCTCGAGCGCGCTCACGATGCCGCTGGTGACGGTCGCGTCGAGGCCGAACGGCGAGCCGATGGCGACCACCTGCTGACCGACGGCGACGTTACCCGACTGGCCGAGGGTGGCGGGCGTCAGCCCCGAGACGTCGTCGGCCCTGATCACCGCGGTGTCGGTCAGCGGGTCGGTGCCCAGCACGGTGGCGTCGGCGCGGGTGCCGTCCTCGAAGCCGACGCTGATCGAGCCGCCCGCGCCGGCCCCCTCGACCACGTGGTTGTTGGTCAGGATGGTGCCGTCGTCGCTGAGGATGATGCCCGAGCCAGATCCCGCTCCCTGGCTGCTGAGCACGTCGATCTTCACGACCGAGGGCAGCACCGCCGACGCCACCTCCTGCACCGAGCCGGCCTCGGCCGGCGCCTCGCCCTGGTCGACGACCGGGCTGGTGCGGGTCGCGACGTTCGAGGACGCCGGGGCGTCCTCGTCGTACCAGGCGTCGTAGGCCGCGGCGCCACCCAGGCCGGCGGCGCCGCCGAGGAGCAGGGAGGCGGTCACGACAGCCGCGGCGAACCCGCCCCGTCCGCGGCGCTTCTCGGTCGCCGCCGGCGGGGGAGCGGGGTGTGAGCCGGGGGCCGGGCCGAAGGCGCTGGTGGGCCGCTCGTCGGGGTCTGACTGGCCGTAGAAGCTGGGCGGTGGCGTGTCGTTCATGTTCTTTACGGTGCCCCCTCGGGCTGTGAACACGCTGAGACCGCCCTG
>NZ_CADCUP010000033.1 GCF_902805925.1 uncultured Nocardioides sp. | reverse complement strand
TCCGATGCCCTGGCGGCGCCGGGCCGGCGCCACCCCCACCTCCAGGCTCGCCAGGTGGGTGTTGTCGGCGACGGATCCGCCGATCTCCGCGACACCCACCGTGGCACCGCCGTCCCGCGCCGCCAGGAAGGTGCGTCCGTAGCGGGGGTTCGGTGACTGCGCGTTGTTGAGCAGGGTGCGCCAGGTGCGCACCAGCGCGCGGGGCCGGTCCGCACGCACGGCGGCCTGCTCCACCTCCCAGAAGGCCCGGAGACCCGCCTCGTCGGACGGGTCGACCTCCACGATGTCGACCTCGCTCGTCATTCCCGGCACGCCGCCACCGTGCCATGCTCGTCGGCATGGAGCCACTGGATTCCCTCCGTGAGGACTGGGAGCGCGCGCTGTGCGTCGTCGCCCACCCCGACGACCTCGAGTTCGGCGCCGCGGCCGCCGTGGCGCGGTGGACCGGCCAGGGCAAGCGGGTCGTCTACTGCATGGTCACCAGCGGCGAGGCCGGCATCGACGGCCTGCACCCCGACGAGTGCCGCCGCGTCCGCGAGGCCGAGCAGGTGGAGTCGGCGCGCATCGTGGGCGTCGACACCGTCGACTTCCTCGGCCTCCCCGACGGCGTCCTGGAGTACGGCGTCGCGCTGAGGGCCGCGATCGCCGAGGTGGTCCGCCGGCACCGGCCCGACATCGTCGTGACGGGCAACTTCCGCGAGACCTGGGGAGGGCGCAATCTCAACCAGGCCGACCACATCGCCGTCGGAAGGGCGGTGGTCGACGCGGTGCGCGACGCCGGCAACCGGTGGGTCTTCGCCGAGCAGCTGACCGACGGGCTGGAGCCCTGGGGAGGGGTGCGGGAGGTCTGGGCGTCCGGCTCCCCCGAGGCGACGCACGGCGTCGACACGACCGAGACCTTCGATGCCGGCGTTTCGTCGCTTGCCGCGCACGCGGCGTACATCGACGGTCTGGGCTGGGAGGGCTGGGACCCGCGCGAGTTCCTCGAGGGCTTCGGCCGGCAGGCCGGCCAGCGGATGGGCGTGGCGTTCGCCGCGACGTTCGAGGTCCTCCCCATGGGCTGGGGCGAGTAGCCAGGGAGGGTCGCTGGCGGTGCCTCAGTCGGCACTGAGCAGCTCGGCCGGCACCCACTCCTCCACCAGCCCCCACCGCCCCGGCCGCAGCTCGGCGACGTAGGCGACCCGGCCCTCCCAGCGGCCGTTGCCGACGCGGCGCCACTCGACGAGGAGCGCCGGGCGCGGGCGGCTGCCGTCGACGGGGAGGGAGACGAAGCAGTGCCGGCCGGGGTGGTCGCCCGCGGGTGTGGGTGGAGCAGCAGGAGCGGGCGTCGAGGCGCCGCGGACCCGGTCGCGCAGCGGCACTCCGCTCCCCGATCCGTAGCCACCGCGCGCCATGCCCCCGATTAGAACATGTGTTCGAATCACGAGGCCTTCCGCTCTCACCACCGACCTGCTTGGCTCGACGTGATGCGAGCCACGGGGCCCGCACCCGACGAGAGGACGCCCATGCCCATGCTCAGCAACGGCCCGGTCGAGATCCACTACGAGGACTCCGGCGGCGACGGCCGGCCGGTCGTCCTCATCCACGGCTGGCCGCTCAGCGGCGCCTCGTGGTCCGCGCAGGTGCCGGCGCTGACCGAGGCGGGACACCGGGTCGTCGCCTACGACCGGCGGGGGTTCGGGCAGTCCGCCAAGCCTGGCACCGACTCCGCCTACGACTACGACACCCTCACCTCCGACCTCGACGCGCTGATGAACGAGCTCGACCTCCACGACGCGAGCCTGGTGGGCTTCTCCATGGGCGGCGGCGAGGTGGCCCGCTACCTCGGCACGCACGGCGAGGACCGGGTCCACAGCGCCGTGCTGGCCGGTGCCGTGCCGCCGTGCCTGCTCAAGGACGACGCGCACCCCGACGGGGCCCTCACCCTCGACGACGTGGCCGGCATGCAGGAGCAGCTGCGCGGAGACCGCGAGGCCTTCTTCGACGCCTTCACGACCAACTTCTTCAGCGCCGACGGCGACCTCAAGGTCACCGAGGAGCAGCGCCAGGTGGCGCTCGGGCTCGCGGCGCGCGCCGACCTGCACGCGGCCGCCGAGTGCATCGGGTCGTGGGTCACCGACTTCACCGGAGACCTGGCCAAGATCACGGTCCCGCTGCTGGTCGTGCACGGCGACTCCGACGCGATCGTGCCGTTCGAGGTCTCCGGCCAGCGGACCGCCCAGGCGGTGGCCAACAGCGAGCTGGTGGTCCTGTCCGACGCTCCGCACGGGTTCAACGTGAGCCATGCCGATGAGCTCAACCGGGTCCTGCTGGAGTTCCTCGCGCACTGAGGGCACGGCGTACGCCGGTCAGGCCGCCCGGCGCTCGCGCACGATCTCGCCCACCAGCGGCACGCGCGGCGAGGCGAAGCGGAGCGGCATCCGGGCCTCCTCGGGGGTCCGGTTGCCCTTCCGCGCGTTGCACGGGCTGCACGCCGCGACGCAGTTCAGCCACGACCACTGGCCGCCGCGTGATCGCGGGACGAGGTGGTCGACCGTGGTGGCCTTGGCGCCGCAGTAGGCGCAACGGTGCTTGTCGCGCAGGAAGACGCCACCGCGGTGCCAGGCGGCCTCGCGGTAGAGCCACGCCTGGAAGACGTAGCGGACCAGGCGGAGCACCCGGGGCCACGGGTGCGGCCCGATGCGGCGGGTCTCGTCACCCTCCTCCACGACGGCGACCTGGCGGAACAGCATCCGCACGGCCTTGGGGAAGTCGACGTGGCCCAGCGGCTCGTAGGAGGCGTTGAGGAGCGTGACGGATCGCGATCGGTGGCTCACGGCACCTCCTCCGTCGCGGGTGGCTGCCTCCAGTGTGCGCCGCAGGTGGTCGTGGGGGAACACATTTCCTCGGGACGGCTCAGGGATTGCCCGTCCGCTGCCCGGCCAGGTGCGCCGAGAGGGGGAGGCTCGACCACACCGTGCTCCCGGTGGGGCGGGCCAGGAGCAGCGTGCCGGCGTCGACGCGCAACCCGCGTGGGACCTCGACCCGGAACCCGCTGTCGGGCGGTGCCTCCGGGTGCACGTGGACGACGTCCCGCCGGGGCGACCGGTCGACCGGCCCGGCGTGCCACAGGGCTCCCGCCGCATCCCGGAACCCGAACTCGAGGTCGTGGCCACTCGTCGCGCTGAAGGCCCAGCCCGTCACCTCGGCACCGGCCTCGGTCGGCCGCACCGCGTCGACGCACCACTCGAGGTGGTAGTCCCACCCGGGGTAGCGCTGGTCCAGCGCGGGCGCGGAGACGCGGTGCAGCACACCGCGGACGCGCTCCATGAGCGTCGGGTCCGCGACCACGTCCTGGATCACCGACGACGCCCGGTGGCTGGTGAAGGCGGTCGCCTCGTCGACGAGGGCGTCGACGCCCACCTCGGCGCGGAAGCGCTCCCTGGCGCGCAGGTAGCGGGCCAGCGCCGGCTCCGGCAGCCGTACGGGCAGCACCGGTCCACCCCGGGCGAGGAAGCCGCGCCGGTTGGTGCGGTACCGCGAGTCGGTCGTGGACGTCCGCTGCGGCTTCCTGAGCGAGCCGACGTACTCGGTCTGCGAGCGGTGCACCGCATGCAGCACGAACGCCTCGGGCAGGTGATCGCGGGTCGAGGCGAAGTGGTCGTCCGGCACGAAGCTCCCCCACTGCTGCGCCTCCTCGTGGGCGAGGGGGAAGGGGTCGCGCACCAGCAGCCGGGTCCCGGAGGTCGTCCGAGCCGTGTGCGGACGGACCTGCACGACCCGGTCGTCGAGGCGCACCACCGACTTGACGTGCGGGTCGAGCTGGACCGTGAGCTCGCCCGCCAGCGGGTGGTCGAAGGCCGGCCGGTGGGGGCTCGGCACGTCCATGCCCCAGGGGAAGGACACCACGTTCACGTCAGCGGCCTCCGGCAGGAAGGCGTGAATGCTGGTCTCGAGGTCCTGAGGCAGCCAGTACTCGTCGAGGTCGAGGAAGCCCGCGTGCGTGTATCCCTGGCGCTCAGCCCTCCGCGCGAGCCTGGCGTAGGCGCGGTACTGGAACCACCTGCCCCGGAGCAGCGAGTCCTCGAGCAGCTCGTCGACGACGCGGAACGACACCTGCTGGTACGCCGCGGAGACGGCCTCCATGATCTGCACCGAGGTGTCGTGGGAGCCGTTGACCCACACCTCCACCCCGTCGAAGCCGACGTGGAGGTGGTGGAAGACCCAGTCGGCGAGGTAGGGGCCCTCGTTCTGCGCGATGGCGCACAGCTTGACCCGCCTCGACACCCGGGGATGGTATCGCGGGGCGCGTCGCCCGCCGGGCGACGCGACCGGACGGCCGCTCGCACGAGTTGCCGCCGATCAGGCCCCGGCGTAGGGGATGAGGATCTCATCGACGATGTGGGTGACCAGGTCGTCGGTGATGGGGTCACCGGTGACGAGGAAGCGGTGCCAGAGCACGGCCTGGCCGAGCTCTCGGGCCACCTCGAACGGCACGTCGGGTCGCACCTCGCCGCGGTCGATGGCGCGGGTCAAGGTCTCGGCCATGGCCTCCTTCCGCCACGCGATGACCCCGTCGCGGAACGCTGCGGCGAGCTCGGGGTCCTGAGGCATGGCGCCCACGATGGCCACCCCGACCGCACCATGCGGACTGGCGAAGAAGTCGGCCCAGCCGCGCAGGATGGCCAGCATGTCGCCCCGGTAGCTCCCGGTGTCGGTGTGCGGGATGGCGTCCATCGCCAGCGGCACGAGCGTCTCGCGCAGCAGCGCTGCACGGTCCGCCCAGCGCCGGTACAGGACCGGCTTGCT
The DNA here is from genome assembly GCF_902805925.1 of uncultured Nocardioides sp. GTDB lineage: Bacteria > Actinomycetota > Actinomycetes > Propionibacteriales > Nocardioidaceae > Nocardioides. The sequence goes on along the minus strand of NZ_CADCUP010000033.1, from coordinate 6,843 downwards.
CGTCGCGGCGCGGGCAGCCACCGCCTCCATCGTCACCCCGGCCGCCCCCTGCTCGATGACGAGGTCGAGCACCGCTGCGTGGATCGCCTGCTCCAGCACACTGCCGCGGCGACGCCTCGTCGTAGCCACCGCTGCCCCGGGATCACTCGCCTCCACCATGACTCGAGGCTACAAGAAACGATTGCGTTTCTCTCGTTGGACTCCTACAGTGCTTCTAAGACACGCCACCGTATGCAAGGAGCGACCCGTGAAGCAGCTGCCCCTCCCCCGGCCGCGTCCCGTGCTGTTCCCGCTGCGGTCGGCCGACACCGCGACGACCACCGTGCAGCCCCTCTCGCGCCACCGTCGGCGCGTGACCATCGACCACCAGCCGTTGCGCGGCGTCACGCCGGAGATGGTGCTGTGGTGGTTCCAGAACATCGGCGGCACCATGTCGTACGGCGACGCCGTGGTGCCCAACTACCTGGCGTGGCACCCGGTGGACCACATCCGGTGGGAGCTCGCGCGTCCTGCGCCGGGCGGCGGAGCTCGTGAGGGCGCCCGGTTCCGGATCATCGAGGCGTTCCAGGGCCGCCCGGAGTTCTACATCGACACCACCGAGAGCGTGGAGAGGCTCGACGCCACCGGCATCCGCCTGGTCCGTCGCCTCGCGGGCGTTCCGGTGCTGCAGCTGAGCCACACCTGGTCGGCCGGCGAGGGACACACCCACTACGTCAGCGTGCTCGAGATCGGGTCGAACGCCGCCCTGCTCACGCCCGTGAACCGCTACCTGACCGAGCGCCGCTTCCCGATGTCGATGACCCGAGCGTGGCTGGTGCACAACATCGAGGAGGTCGGGGTGCTCGAGCACATCCTGCCGGGCGCGTACGCCGTCCGCGCCGACGCGGACGCCCGGCCCACTGGTGCCGTGGACCCTGGCGCGCACTCGGTGGTCGGCAGCTAGCTGGGACCCCGCCTCACACGGCCTGTCGCTCGGCCGTCAGCGCGCAGCGCGCGCAGATGCGGTGCCCGTCGTCGGTGACGGCCGTGGCCAGCCGCCGGCAGCGGTCGACCGCGCAGTGATTGCCGGGGTCGGCGAGAAGGTGTGCGTGTCCATACATCGATGACAAGTGGGGCCCTCTTCGGCGCGATCGCGGTTGCTGACGTCGCTGGTACCCACGCGACGCCCAGGTAACGCCGTCTGTGGCGGAGCCCACGCGCGGGCACCTCGCCGTGCCGAGGCCCAGGAACGCGCCGGAGGCCTGCTCCTGGCCGACGCCTGTCGGCGACCCGTGCCGACACGCACAACTGAGTGTCCACAATGTTGCGTTCTCATGTTCGTTCGTGTTTGATCGGCAGCGACAAGGTGTGATCATCGTCACTTCAGCCGTGGCCGGCAGTGCCGAGCAAGGGAGCCCCACATGACACGCAGTTCCATCGTTAGCCGCATGGTGGTGGCGAGCGCCTTCACCCTCGCCCTGGCCGGGTGCACCAGCACGGGCGACGAGGGCAGCAACACCACCGGCGGCGGCGACGACGCCCAGGTCGTCAAGGAGGACCCGTCCGCCTCGGGCGACGGCTGCACCCTCGAGCAGTACGGCGCCGAGAAGCTCGAGCTCGCGGGGGCCACCGTCGGCTTCTCGCAGTCCGAGCCCGACACGGCCGCCTTCCGCGCCGCCGAGACGGAGTCGATCAAGTCGGCCGCCAAGGAGGTCGGGGTCGGCAAGCTCATCGTCACCAACGCCAACGCCGAGCTGCCCAAGCAGATCTCCGACATCCAGGACATGCTCAACCAGGGCGTGGAGTTCCTCATCGTCGCCCCGGTCAACTCCGACGGCCTCGACCCGGCGCTCGACGCGGCCAAGGAGGCCGGCGTGCCGGTCCTCACCATCGACCGCAAGGTGACCAACGCCTCCTGCGAGGACTACATCGCCTTCCTCGGCTCCGACTTCTACGACCAGGGCAGCCGCGCGGCCGACGCGATGAACGAGGCCACCGGTGGCGAGGGCAAGGTCGCGATCCTGCTCGGCTCCTCGGGCAACAACGTCACCGACAACCGCAACGCCGGCTTCAAGGACAAGGTCGAGTCCGACTACCCGGGCCTGGAGATCGTCGTGGAGCAGACCGGCAACTTCGCCCGCGACGAGGGCCAGTCGGTGACCGAGCAGCTGCTCCAGTCCAACCCCGACATCACTGCGATCTACGCCCACAACGACGAGATGGCGCTCGGTGCCGTGACCGCCATCAAGGCGGCGGGCCTCAAGCCGGGCACGGACATCAAGATCGTCTCGATCGACGGCACGCGCAACGCCGTCCAGGGCATCGTCGACGGCGAGATCAACGCCGTCATCGAGTCCAACCCGCGCTTCGGCCCGCTGGCCTTCGAGACCGCGCAGAAGTTCTACGACGGAGAGACCATCCCCGAGGACGTCATCATCGTCGACGACGAGTACACCACCGAGAACGCCGAGGCAGACCTCGACAAGGCCTTCTGACCGGGCGACGCTGTCACCAGCGCCGCAGATCGGCTCCGGGAGGCAGGTCCGCCACGCGCGGGCCTGCCTCTCGCTCCATCCCGACCGGCTCCCCCACCGCCGGGCCTCCGACCGAGAAGGCAGTCGTGACCGATCCCACCATCACCGTCACCGAGCCCCGCACGGCGACCGTGCTCGAAACCGCGGGGGTGACGAAGTCCTTCGGCGGTGTCCACGCCCTGCGCGGTGTCGACTTCTCCCTCGCCGAGGGCGAGGTGCACGCGCTCGTCGGTGAGAACGGCGCGGGCAAGTCGACCTTGATCAAGGTGCTCACCGGCGTCCACCGCCCCGACGGCGGCGAGGTGCGCTACCGCGGCGGGCGCGTCGACTTCGCCCAACCCGCAGCCGCCCAGCGAGCCGGGATCTCCACGATCTACCAGGAGGTCAACCTCGTCCCGCTGCTCTCGGTGGCTCGCAACATCTACCTCGGCCGCGAACCCCGCAGGTACGGCCTGATCGACGTCCCCACCATGGAGCGCGACGCCCGCGAGCTCGTCGAGCGGCTCGGCGTCCACATCGACGTCCGCGAGGACCTCGGCCGGCTCGGCCTCGGCGCCCAGCAGATGGTGGCGCTGGCGCGGGCCATGTCGGTCGACAGCAGGGTCGTCATCATGGACGAGCCCACCTCCTCGCTGGAGGCGCGCGAGGTGGCCACCCTCTTCGACGTGTCCCGCAGCCTGCGCGACCAGGGCGTCGGCCTGGTCTTCGTCTCCCACCGCCTCGACGAGCTCTGGCAGCTGTGCGACCGGGTCACGGTGCTCCGCGACGGCCGCGACGTGCACACCGGCCGGATGGACGGCCTGACCCGCACCGGGCTGGTCTCCCACATGCTCGGCCGCGACGCGGGTGAGCTGGCTCGCGACGGTGCCACCGAGTTCGGCGAGAGCCACCTGCAGGGCCGTGAGCCGGTGCTGTCGGTGGCGGGCATCGATGCGCGCAACACCCTCCGCGGCGTCGGCCTCACCGTCCGGCCCGGGGAGGTCCTCGGCCTGGGCGGACTGCTCGGCTCCGGTCGCAGCGAGACCGTCAAGGCGATCTACGGCGCGCTGCCGACCCAGGCCGGCGAGGTGATCGTCGACGGCCGGCCGGTCCACCGCAACTCCGTGCGTCACGCCCTGCGGTCGGGGGTCGCGCTGCTCTCGGAGGACCGCAAGGCGGAGGGGATCATCCCCGACCTCTCGGTGCGCGACAACATCGCGCTCGCGGTGCTGCCCCGGATGTCGCGGATGGGCATCGTCTCGGAGAGCCGCATCGACAAGCTCGTCGAGACGTTCATGGGCAAGCTGCGGATCAAGGCGTCGAGCCCTCGCCAGCTGGTGCGCGAGCTGTCCGGCGGCAACCAGCAGAAGGTGCTGATCGCCCGCTGGCTCTGCACGGAGCCGCGCGTCTTCCTGCTCGACGAGCCGACCCGCGGCATCGACGTGGGCGCCAAGGCCGAGGTGCAGTCGCTCATCGACGAGCTCGCCGAGCAGGGCCTGGCCGTCGTGCTGATCTCGAGCGAGATGGACGAGCTGGTCGAGGGCGCCGACCGGATCGTCGTCCTGCGCGACGGCGCGGTCGAGGCCGAGCTCGACGGCGCCGACCTCACCAGCTCAGCCCTGCTCGCCGCGCTCGCCGGCGACATCGCCCAGGCCGATGCCGCGGCCCAGGAGGAGGACCGATGACCACCACCGCCACCCCACCGACCCGCGCGGAGGCCGAGACGCGGCGCCGGCGCGGGCTCGACCTCGACTGGGTCCGCACCAACGGCGTCTACGTCGCCCTGGCGCTGCTCTTCCTCCTCAACGTCGTCTGGACCAACAACTTCCTCACCGAGCGCACGCTGCTGCTGCAGCTGATCCAGGTGACCCCCGTGGTCATCGTGGCTCTGGGCATGGCGCTGGTCATCGGCACCGAGGGCATCGACCTCTCCGTCGGTGCGGTGATGGCCCTGGCAGCCGCGCTCATCCCCCTGTACGTCGGCTACGGGGCGGCGATGGCGATCCTCATCGCCGTGCTGGTCGGCTTCGTCACCGGCTCGCTCGCCGGGTCGATGGTCGCCGTCGTCGGCGTGCAACCCATCGTCGCCACGCTCGGCATCATGGTCGCGGGCCGCGGCGTGGCCAACCTGCTCGGCGGTGAGATCAAGACCATCCGCGAGCCGGGCATCGTCAGCCTCGGCTCCGAGTCGCTCCTGGGCGTGCCCTACGTCGTGCTGATCGCGGCGGTCATCGCCGCGCTCGTCTGGTTCGCCGCCCGCCGCACCACCTACGGGCGCCAGCTCGTCGCCATCGGCGGCAACAAGCGGGCGGCCGAGCTCGCCGGGCTCCCGGTCAAGCGCGTCGTCATCACGACGTACGTCGTGGCCGGCGTGCTCGCCGCGATCGCCGGCGTCCTGCTCGCGGCCCGCTCCCAGGCCAGCGACCCGACCAAGCTCGGCCAGCTGATGGAGCTCTCCGCCATCACCGCCGTCGTGATCGGCGGCACGCCGCTCTCCGGCGGGCAGGTCCGGATCATCGGCACCATCGCGGGCGCCCTGCTGATGCAGCTGATCTTCGCCACGCTCGTCTTCCACAACATCCCCGACTCCACGGCGCAGATGGCTCAGGCCGTCATCGTCATCGCCGCCGTCTACGTCCAGATGGGTCGCAGGAGGAGCACCTCATGACCACGGCCACCGCACCCGAGGTCACGCCCGGCACCACCGGCGAGCGGAGCAGCCGGGCCCGCGTGGCGCACCTCGTCCAGCGCCAGGGCGCGCTGGTGATCCTGGTCTTCGCGGCGGTCGCCGCCACCGTGGCCTTCGACAGCTTCGGCACCCAGCGCAACCTCACCAGCATCGCGGTGCAGGCCTCGTTCCTCGCCGTGGTCGCGCTCGGCATGACCTTCGTCATCATGGGCGGCGGCATCGACCTCTCGGTCGGCTCCGTCTTCGCCCTCGGTGGCGTGCTGGCCGCCTGGGGGTCCCAGCACGGGCTCCTGGTCGCGCTCGCACTGCCGCTCGCCGTCTGCGGGGCCATCGGGCTGGTGCAGGGGCTGGTCATCGCGCGCGGCGGGCTGCCGCCGTTCATCGTCACGCTGGCCGGGCTGCTGTTCGCCCGCGGACTGCTGCTCCTCATCACCGATGAGGGCTCCACCACCTACAAGGTGCCGCCCGGCGCGGCGTTCCGCGAGATCGCGCAGGGCAAGCTGCTCGGGCTCAACTACACGGTCTGGGTGGTGATCGTGCTGTTCCTCCTGGGCGGCCTGGTGCTGCACCGCACGTCGTACGGCTCGACCACGCTGGCCGTCGGTGGCCAGGAGGACGCCGCCCAGCTGATGGGCCTGCCCGTCATGCGCAGCAAGGTGATCGCCTACGTCACCTCCTCCCTGCTTGCCGCCCTCGGCGGCATCATGATCGCCTCCTACACCTCCTCGGGCGTCACCATCCTCGGCGTCGGCATGGAGCTCGAGGTGATCTCGGCGGTGGTGCTCGGCGGCACGCTGCTCACCGGCGGCGCCGGCACCGTCCTGGGCACCCTCGTCGGCGTGCTGCTGCTGCAGGTGATCAAGAACATCATCAACCAGGTCGGCTCGCTCAACTCGAACTGGCAGGCCGTCGTCAGCGGCGTGATCCTGCTCGTGGTGGTGACCGCCCAGCAGTGGCTGGCCAGGGTCGAGCGTCGCTAGTGCACTCGCGCCAGGGCGTCCAGCACGGCTGGCAGCAGCGCGTCCGCGATGACCTCGTAGCCGGCGCTCGAGGGGTGGAAGTCGTCGCCCGAGAACAGGCTCGGGTCGGCCGCGAAGGCCCGCGCCGTGCCCTCGTCGCCGTCGGCGACGACGCCGCCCTCGGCCACGACCACGTCCACCTGGCGGGCTCGCACGGCGGCGCTGGCCGCGCGGACCACCGCACGCAGCGGGGCCGGGACGTGCGGCACGACACTGAGGTCGGGTGCCGGCGCGACGACGACCTGGACGCCTGCCTCCCGCAGGCGGCGTACGGCGTCGGCGAGGTGGCGCCCGACGTCGGCGACCGGCACCCGGTGGGTCAGGTCGTTGGCGCCCACCACCACCACGGCCACGTCCGGCCGCCAGCCGATCGCCCGCTGCACCTGTCCGGCAAGGGCGGCGCTGCGGGCCCCGGGCACCGCGAAGACCCGCGCCTCCGCCTCGGTCCCCCGGCGCCCGAGGGCATCGACGAGCCGGCGTGCCGGCGTGTCCTCCGGGCGCGCGGCCCCCTGCCCGTAGGCGATGGAGTCACCGAGGACAGCCAGGCGCAGCGTCATGCCTGCCGGGTACCCAGTCACCGGCCCCGGAGTCCACCCCGGGGCAGAGCTCGAGCCGCCCCGACGCCGTCCCGCGTGCCCGGCCC
>NZ_CADCUP010000032.1 GCF_902805925.1 uncultured Nocardioides sp. | reverse complement strand
GCTCAACGGCGCCGTGGGCACCGCCGACTGGACCGGGGTGCCTCTCGTCCAGCTGCTCGAGCGTGCCGGCGTCACCGCGGACGCCACCCACGTCGTGCTCACCGGCCTCGACCACGGCATCGAGCGGGGCACGGAGCAGGACTACCAGCGCGGACTGTCCCTGGCCGACGCCGCGGAGGCCGGGGCCCTGGTCGTGCACGAGATGAACGGGGCTCCCCTGCTGCCGCAGCACGGGTTCCCGGTGCGCGTGGTGGTGCCCGGCTGGTACGGCATGGGCAACGTCAAGTGGCTGCGCCGCATCAGCGTCGTCACCGAGCCGTTCGACGGCTACCAGAACCGCGCCTACCGCCTCCGGCAGGAGGCCGGCGAGGAGGGCGTGCCGGTCACCCGCATCGAGCCGCGCGCGCTGGTCGAGCCGCCCGGCTTCCCCGACTTCATGACCCGCACCCGCGTCGTACGTCCCGGGCCGACGACGCTGCGTGGCCGCGCGTGGTCGGGCTGGGCCCCGGTGGAGCGCGTCGAGGTCAGCACCGACGGCGGCACGACGTGGAGCGACGCCGAGCTCGGTCCCGACCTCGGCCGGTGGGCCTGGCGCGGCTTCACCACCACGTGGGAGGCGACGCCCGGCGAGCACGGCCTCCGTGCCCGGGCCCACGACGCCTCCGGCCGGGTCCAGCGGGTGGACCCGGCGTGGAACCGGGGTGGGTTCACCAACAACGCCGACCAGCCCGTGCGCGTCGTCGTGCCCGCTCACGACGCCTGAGACGACACGACCCGCCGCACGGGGTGCGACGGGTCGGCGGCGGTGAGCACGGTGCCTCAGGCCTGGCTCGGCTCCTCGGCGGGCTCGGCGTCGTCGCCACCCTCGGCCTCGGCCTCGGCCTCGGAGTCGGCGTCGGCCACGGCCTCGGCCTCCGGCTCGGCGACGGTGCCGTCGGGGCGCAGGTTCCTCAGCTCCACCACGTTGCCCGAGGCGTCCTTGACCGTCGCCGTCTCGACGATGGCGGCCAGCGCCTTGCCGCGCAGGATCTCCTGCACGAGCTCGGGGATGTGGTTGTGCTCGAACATGTGGTTGGCGAACTCCTGCGGGTCCTGCCCGGACTGCTGGGCACGGCGCACCAGGTGCTGGGAGAGGTCCTCCTGCTCGACGCCGAGCTCTTCCTTCTTCGCCACGGCGTCGAGGATGAACTGGGCGGCGACGGCGTCACGGACCCGGCGCTCGAGGTCGGCCTCGAACTCGTCGGTGGTCTGGCCCTCGTCCTCGAGGTACTTCTCCATGGTCAGGCCCGCCTGGACGAGCTGCTGCTCGACGTTCTGGCGGCGGGCGTTGAGCTCTTCGGTGACCAGCGACTCCGGCAGCGGGATCTCGGTCTTCTCGAGCAGGGCCTCGAGGACGGCGTCGCGGGCGGCCGCGGCCTGCTCGAGGCGCTTGCCCCGGCCCAGGCGCTCACGCACGTCGGCGGTGAGCTCCTCGGCGGTGTCGTACTCCGAGGCCAGCTGCGCGAACTCGTCGTCGACGTCGGGCAGCTCCTGCTCCTGGACGGAGGTGACCGTCACGGTCACCTCGACGTCCTGGCCGACGAGGTCGCCGCCGACCAGCTGGGACGGGAAGCTCTTCGAGTCGCCCGCGGACATGCCGACCAGCGCCTCGTCGAGGCCGTCGAGCATCCCCCCGCGGCCGACCTTGTAGGACATCCCGGAGACCTCGCCGCCCTCGACGGTCTCGCCGTCGACGGCGGCCGCGAGGTCGACGGTCACGAAGTCGCCGTCGGCGGCCGCGCGCTCCACGTCGACCAGCGTGCCGAAGCGCTCACGCAGGGCCTGCACCTGCTCCTCGACGTCGGCGTCGCTCACCGCGACGTCGTCGACCTCGGCCTCGATGCCGTGATAGGAGGGCACCTCGAACTCGGGCTTCACGTCGACCTCGGCGGTGAACTCGAGCGACGCGTTGTCCTCGAACTTCGTCACCTCGATCTCCGGCTGCGCCAGCGGCTCGAGGGAGTTCTCCTGGAGGGCCTCGATGTACTTCTGCGGCAGCACCTCGTTGATCGCCTCGTCGAGCACGGCGCCGCGGCCGACCTGGCGGTCGATCACGGCCGGCGGGACCTTGCCGCGGCGGAAGCCGGGCACGTTGATCTGCTGGGCGATCTTCTTGTACGCCTTGTCGAGGCTCGGCTTGAGCTCCTCGAAGGGCACCTCGACGGTGAGCTTGGCCCGGGTCGGGCTCAAGGTCTCGACGGCGCTCTTCACAGGTGGTCTCCTCATGTCTTCGGTGGCTGTCCAGGTGTCGTGCAGTCGGGGCGACAGGACTCGAACCTGCGGTCTCCTGCTCCCAAAGCAGGCGCGCTAGCCACTACGCTACGCCCCGCCAAGTCGGGTCCGACGGGCGTCGGACCTGCCTTGGAGCGGATGACGGGAATCGAACCCGCGTAGTCAGTTTGGAAGACTGAAGCTCTACCATTGAGCTACATCCGCACGCACCCGACCGCCCCCCGAGGAGCGGCAAATGTGCGCTGCCATCGTGCCACACCCACCCGCGCGACCCCCAAACCGCCGGATCGGGCGAGACGCTCGCTCAGCGCCGGTGCACCAGCAGCAGGGCGCGGTCGTCGTCGGGTGAGCCCAGCCGGTCGATCAGCCGGGACGCACCGTCGCGGAAGTCTCCGCGCAGCACCCGCTCGGCCTGACCGATCATCTTGTCGATGCCCGAGGAGATGTCGCGGCCCCGCGACTCCACCAGCCCGTCGGTGTAGAGCATGATCGCGTCACCGCGCTTCATCGAGCCCCTGACGGCCTCGAAGTCGGCCTCGGCGATGAGGCCGAGCAGCGGCCCCGCGCTCGGCAGGACCGTCCACCGCCCCGTGCCGACCGACATCCGTACCGCAGGCGGGTGGCCCGCCGAGCGGACCACGAAGTCGCCGGTGCGCAGGTCGAGCGAGAGGTGGATCGCGCTGGCGAAGCCCTCGTCCCACTCCTGGCGCAGCAGGTAGGTGTTCGCCGCCGGCAGGAACTCCTCCGGCGGCAGCGCCCCCATCAGGCCGCCGAAGGCACCCGAGAGCAGCAGCGCACGGGTCGCGGCCTGCTCGCCCTTGCCCGACACGTCCACGACGGCGATGTCGAGGCGGTCGCCCGAGCTCGACCTGGACGCCACGACGAAGTCCCCCGCGAACGCCGTGCCGCCGGCCGAGCGGAGCTCGCTGCCGACCTCCCACTCCGGGGGCAGGTCGGGGATCTCGCCCTGGTTGAGGATGCGGTCGCGCAGGTCCACGAACATCGACTCGCCCATCAGCCCCGCGACACCGAGCCGGGACCGGCGGAAGGACCCGATCAGCACGACGAGTCCGACGCCGAAGAGCACGACGACCCCCGCGATCACGCGCACGGTGAACAGCGGCTGTCTGGTCAGGGCCAGGACCAGCACGGCCAGGACGAAGACGACGAACCACGGGAGGTACCGGGGCCCCAGCACGATGCTCGAGACCACCAGCGGCACGACCATCAGCACCAGCGGTGTGTAGTCGGGGAAGGTCGCGAGCACGGCGGCGATGAGCAGCGTCCCGACGACCAGCCAGCTCAGGTGGTGCGCGCCGTCGGCGCGCGTCAGCGCCACCCAGCGCCGTCGCGCCGAGCGGGCCGAGCGGGCCGCGATCCGGCCCGCGCCGCCGTTCGTCATGTGTTCCCTCGCTCCGCCTGGGCGGAGCCTATTGCGCGCGAGCGGAACGCGGGCTGACATCGGGGACACCAGAAGAGGTTGCGTCCGACCAGCACGTCGGTGCGCACGGCGGTGCCGCACAGCAGGCAGGGCTGGCCGGTGCGGCGGTAGACGTAGACCTCGCCGCGGCGACGGTCGGGACGCGCCCGGCCCGTCGCCTCCGCGGTGTGCTCGGGCCGGACGGTGTCGATGCGTCCGCTCCGCACGCCGTCGGCCATCAGCACGACGAGGTCGTCCCACATCCCCTGGAACTGGCCGCGTCGCAGCGTGCGGCCGGGGCGCAGCGGGTGGATGCGGTGCCGGAACAGCACCTCGGCGCGGTAGACGTTGCCGACCCCGGCCAGGACCTCCTGGTCCATGAGCAGGTCGCCCGTCGCGCGGGTGCTCCTGCTGATCCGCGCCCACGCCCGCGCGGGGTCGGCGTCGGCCCGCAACGGGTCCGGCCCCAGCCGGGCGACGATCTCGTCCCGCCTGGCCGGTCCCACGAGCTCGCACTGGGTGGCACCGCGCAGGTCGGCGTACGCCGTGCCCCCGGGCGGCGCGTCGGCCGTGACCAGGCGCAGCCGCACGGCCCCGACCGGAGCCGGCACCTCCTCGACGCCGGTGTGGATGGCGAGCTTCCCGTAGAGCCCGAGGTGCACGTGCACGAACCGCTCCCCCGACATCTCCACGAAGAGGTGCTTGCCCACCGAGTCGGCCCCGACCACGAGGGCCCCGTCGATCGACTCGGCGTCGGCAGCGAACCGGCCCTGCGGGCTGCTGGTCCGCACCGCGGACCCGGCGAAGGCGCTGGTGAGGTCGTTCGCCAGCTTCCTGAGGGTGTGTCCCTCAGGCATCGCTGCCCCGGCCGCGCCCCCGGGCGCTGTCGGGCAGGGGCGGCAGCTCGCCTGAGGCCTCGTACGTCGCGAGCTGGCCGATCCGGCGCACGTGCCGCTCGCCACCGCTGAAGGCCGTGTCGAGGAACACCTCGACGAAGCGCAGCATGTCCTCGACCGGGTGCATCCGGCCGCCGACGCCGAGGACGTTGGCGTCGTTGTGCTCGCGGGCCAGCGCCGCGGTCTCCTCGGACCAGGCGAGGGCGGCGCGCACCCCGCGGACCTTGTTGGCCGCCATCTGCTCGCCGTTGCCGGAGCCGCCGATGACGACCCCCAGCGCGTCGGTCCCCGCGGCCAGGTCCGCGGCGACGGCCTCGGCCGCGCGCAGGCAGAACACCGGATAGTCGTCGACCGGGTCATGGACGAACGGCCCGTGGTCGACGGGCTCGTGGTCGTGGTCGAGCAGCCACTCGGTGAGCCGCTCCTTGAGCTCGAGGCCGGCGTGGTCGGAACCCAGGTGGACGCGCATGGCGTTCATCCTCGCACCCGGGTCAGAGCCCGACGACCATCCCCTCGCGGGCGACCAGCACCTCCCCGTCGTAGACCTCCGCGACCTCACGAGCCGTGCGCGCCCGGTCGACACCGGGCCAGAAGTGGGTGAGCAGCAGGCGGCGGGCGCCGGCGTCGCGGGCCGCCTCGGCGGCGGTGCGCGCGTTCAGGTGCAGCTGCTCCTTCCTCGGCTGCGCGAGCTGGCTGTAGTCGGTGCACTCGACCACGAAGAGGTCGGCGTCGCGGCCGAGCTCGGCCAGGGCCAAGGAGGGACCGGTGTCACCGGTGTAGGCCACCACGAGCTCGTCGGAGACCAGGCGGACGCCGGCGTTGGTGACGTAGTGCGGGAGCTCGACCGACTCCAGGCGCCACGGCCCCACGTCGTACGGCGGCGCGGGGAGGGTGTGCCACGAGAACACCCGGTCGATCCGCCCGTCATCGGGACCGTCGACGGCGTCGGCCGCCAGCACCTGCTCGCGGACCTGCGGCGGCGCGTACACGGGCACCGCCGGGTCGCCCCGGGCGCCGAACCAGCGTGCCCGGAAGTAGGCGTGCAGGTCGCCCATGTGGTCGGCGTGCGCGTGGCTGACCACGACCGCGTCGACGCCACCGCCGGCGTCGGAGCCGAGGTGGGCCAGCAGCGGGACGACCGTGCCGTAGCCGAGGTCGAGCACGACGCGGGAGCCCGCGTGCTCCAGGACGTAGCCGCTGCACGCGTGGCCGGCGCCGGGCCAGGCACCACTGCTGCCGAGCACCAGCAGCCGGCCGGCCACCTCAGCGAGCCATCAGCACGTCCATGGCCACCGCCACGGCGGCGGCGACCCGGAAGTCGACCCGCGCGTCGGGCACGTCGACGGTGTAGCGGTCCCCGATGCTCATCTGGCGGCTGACCGAGAGCAGCGGGGCGCCGTCGTCGCTCACGTAGTCGAAGTGGACGGGCAGGAAGTCGAGCTCGGTGAAGCGGCGCAGCAGGGCGACCGCCATGTTGCGCTCCTGGCCGGTGCCGGCGTATCCAGGTCCCTCGATGCGGAACGTCGAGCGCAGCAGGCTGGCGCCGAACTCCTTGCGGAAGAACCCGATCTGGGCGCCCGTCTCGTCGGTGACGTCGTAGCCCGAGCCGAGGTCGAGCGCGGCCCGGGCCCTGAAGCCGAACACCGGGCGCGTGCGCGTGGAGTCGGTGTAGAAGGTCACCTGCTCCTTGAACGCGAACCGCTTCTGCTCCGCGAACGCCATCAGCTGGCCGGCCCCGGGGCCGGGGCCGTATACCTCGAACCGGTTCACCATCAGCGTGAGCTTCTGCTTCACGAAGAACTGGGGCAGGTGCATCTGTGCGGTCATGCGGCACAGCCTAGGGAGTCGGCGGGTCAACCGCCCGGCATGTCGTCGTGGCAGCGCCGGAAGACCTCGTACGAGCCGCCGGTCAGCTCCACCCCCTCGCCCCAGAGCGGCAGGCACGCGTCCCGCGTCAGCTCGCGAACGGCCACGCCGTCATCGAAGCCGTTGCCACGACAGCTCGCGTAGCCGACGTACACCTGCGAGCGGCCGGCGTCGGGGCTCTCCAGGTGGAGGGCGAGCACCCGGTCGCCGAAGTCGTCCTCCGCGCAGTTCGCCGGGTCGTCGGGCCCGCCACCCACCGGCGCCTGCTTGATCGCCTCGAGGAGCGTCTGCGCGGGGGCGCCGTCGAGCCGCCGGACGGCGAGAAGGCCCGGGCGGGCGTACGTCCCGCGGCGGTACTGGCAGATCGTGATGCTGCTGACGGCGCCCACCGCGGTGATGTCGGCGGGCCCGGGACGTGGACGGTCCGGCGCCACGGCCGGCGACGCGACCTCGCAGCCCTCGGGCGACCGCTCGACCACCCGGGCGGAGGAGAGGATCGGCTGCACGAGGTCCGTCACCGACCCGTCGTCCAGCACCCTCACCTGGACGTCGCCCACGGTGCGGGCCGTCAGCGTCCACCCCCGGTGCGTCGACGCGCCGTCGGGCACCCGCGGCCCGCCCTCGACGTCGGTGTCGGCGAGCTCGACGTGCGGCGTCCACAGGCGGGGCGGGGCCGAGCCGAAGGCCGCCGGCACGACCTCCTCCTCGGGGCACGCGATCGCCAGGACCACGACTCCGGGAGGCAGCTGCACGAACGGCTCGTCCTGGAACCGCCGCTCGCCCCCGGGCACGTCGGCGCACCAGTCAGGACCGGCCTCGCGCCCCCATCCCCAGGCCCTGGGCACGTCGAGGCTCACGTCGCGGTAGGTCACGGTCCGGGTGTCATGGGCGGCGCCGGTCGGCTCGTCGGCCCGGTCCCTCGTGCCGGTCAGCAGCGCGACCCCGGCCACCACGACCAGGACGCTCGCCACGACCGCCGGGATCGTCCAGCGCACGAGCCGGTCGCGGGTCCCCATGGACGCATCGTGCACCGCCGGAGCGTCCGGCGGAACGGGCGAGACCCAACCGTGACGCGACCCGACTCATCCCGAGAGCCGGGCCAGCTCCTCCTCGACCACGGTCGGGTCGAGCTTGGTGAAGACGGGGACCGGCTTCGCCACCACGGTGCCCACGACGATCGGCGTACGGCGCCACGCGCGCGGGGCGGAGTAGTCGCCGGTGATGATCGGGTAGCCCGGGCCGCCGTCGAGGTCGTCGGCCTCCTCGATGCGCGGCATCGGCTGCACGTCGCCGGGCCCGCCGAGGACCCGGTCGACGGCGTTGGCCGAGAAGGGGAGGAAGGGCGAGAGCACCGTGTTCAGGTCGCTGACGCACTGGGCGGTGACGTGCAGGACCGTGCCGAGGCGCTCCGGGTCGTCCTTGATCTTCCAGGGCTCGGAGTCGGAGACGTACTTGTTGACGTCCGCCACCGCACGCATCGCCTCGTTGATGGCCTGGCGCATCCGGTTGCGGCCGATCAGCTCGCCGACGGTGCCGAACGCCGCCTCGGTCGAGGCCAGCACGGCCTCGTCGTCGGCGGTGAGCGTGCCGGCGGCCGGCAGCTCGCCGAAGTTCTTGGCCACGAGGGTGGCGGTGCGGTTGACCAGGTTCCCCCAGCCCGCCACGAGCTCGGAGTTGGTGCGCTGCACGAACTCCGCCCAGGTGAAGTCGGCGTCCTGGCTCTCCGGGCCGGCGGCGGCGACGAAGTAGCGGAAGGCGTCGGGCTGGTAGCGCTCGAGCAGGTCGCGGACGTAGATGACGACCTTCTTGGAGGAGGAGAACTTGCGGCCCTCCATCGTCAGGAACTCCGAGCTCACGACCTCGCTCGGCAGGTTGAGGGTGCCGAGCTCGTGGGTGGAGCCGCCGTTGCTCCCGCTGCCGTTGTAGGCGAGCAGCTCGGCCGGCCAGATCTGGCTGTGGAAGGTGATGTTGTCCTTGCCCATGAAGTAGTACGACAGGGCCTGCGGGTCGTTCCACCACTGGCGCCAGGCCTCGGGGTCGCCGCTGCGGCGGGCCCACTCGATGGAGGCGGAGAGGTAGCCGATCACCGCGTCGAACCAGACGTAGAGCTTCTTCGTCGGGTTGTCGCGCCAGCCCTCCAGGGGCACCGAGATGCCCCAGTCGATGTCGCGGGTCATCGCGCGCGGCCGGATCTCCTTGAGGATGTTCTGGCTGAACTTGATGACGTTGGGGCGCCAGGTGCCGGTCGCCTCGCGCTCGTCGAGCCACTCCCCCAGCGCCTCGGCCAGCGCCGGCAGGTCGAGGAAGAAGTGCTGGGTCTCCACGAACTCCGGGGTCTCGCCGTTGATCCGCGACCGGGGGTCCTTCAGGTCCTGCGGGTCGAGCTGGTTGCCGCAGTTGTCGCACTGGTCGCCGCGCGCGCCGTCGTACCCGCAGATGGGACAGGTGCCCTCGATGTAGCGGTCGGGCAGGGTGCGGCCCGTGGACGGCGACACCGCGCCGTACGTCGTCTGCTCGAGGAAGTAGCCGTTCTCGAAGACCCCCGTGAACATCGCCTGCACGACCGCGTGGTGGTTGCGGGTGGTGGTGCGGGTGTAGAGGTCGTAGCTGCAGCCGAGGGCGACGAGGTCCTCGGCGATGAGCCGGTGGTTGCGGTCCGCGAGCTCCTGGGGCGGCACGCCCGCCTCGTCGGCGGCGATGAGGATCGGCGTGCCGTGCTCGTCGGTGCCGGAGACCATGAGCACGTCGTGGCCGGCCATCCGCATGTAGCGGCTGAACACGTCGGAGGGCACACCGAAGCCGGCGACGTGGCCGATGTGTCGCGGGCCGTTGGCGTACGGCCAGGCGACGGCAGACAAGACCTTGCTCATGCCGCGATCCTAGGCGGCGCGCACCCGCCGGCCGTTGCCTAGGGTGGAGCCATGAGCACTCTCATCGCCGAGGACCTGCTCCTGCTCCTGCTCGACGACGACAAGGGCACCATGCGGGCCGGCAGCTACACCCAGACGATCCTGGGCGGCGGCCTGCTGATGGAGCTGGCCCTGGCCGACGCCGTCACGGTGACCGAGAAGCAGGGCTTCTGGCAGAACGCCCACGTCGTGCCCCGCCCCGGTGCCCGGACGGGAGACCCGGTGCTGGACGACGCCCTCGCCCTGGTGGCCGAGAGGCAGCGCACGGCGCAGGACGTCGTCAACCGGCTCGGCAAGGGCCTCAAGGAGACCCTCACCGCACGCCTGGTGGAGCGCGGGATCCTGGAGCGGCGCGAGGGCAAGGTCCTCGGGCTGTTCCCGCACACGACCTGGCCCACCGCCGACTCCTCGCACGAGGAGGAGGTACGCCGCGCCGTGGAGGCCACGCTCCTGCAGGGCGTGACGCCCGACGAGCGCACCGGCGGCCTGGTGGCGCTGCTGCATGCCGTCGGGCAGGCTCACCGGGTCATCGACCTCCGCGGCGCCCGCGCCGGCGACGTCAAGGCGCGGGCCAAGGAGATCGCGGAGGGTGCGTGGGCGGCGAAGGCCGTCAAGGACGCCATCGCCGCCTCGGTCGCGGCGACGACGGTGGCGGTCACCGCCGCCACCTCCGTCGCCGCGGCGGGGTCGTGACCGGCGTCAGCTGAAGTCGAGCTCGCCCGTCCGTGAGCGCTTGAGCTCGTAGAAGTAGGGGACCTTGGCCACCGCCACGCAGCCGTCCCAGAGCTGCCCGGCATCCTCGCCGCGCGGGATCCTGCTGAGGACCGGGCCGAAGAAGGCGGCGCCCTCGAAGGCGATGGTCGGGGTGCCGACGTCGTTGCCCACCTGGTCCATCCCCTCGTGGTGCGACCTCGCCACCGCCTCGTCGTACGACGGGTCGTCCATGGCGTCGACGAGCTCCGGCTCGAGGCCCGCGTCGGCGACGGCTCCCTGGATCAGCTCGCGGCTGATCGCCTGCCCGTCGCGGTGGATGCGCGTGCCCATCGCGGTGTAGAGCGGCAGCAGCACCTCGCGGCCGTGCTTGTGCTCGGCGGCGATGCAGACACGCACCGGTCCCCACCCGGGGTCGAGCTTCGCGCGGTAGTCGTCGGAGACGTCCCCGTCCCTGTTGAGGTAGGCCAGGCTCATCACGTGCCACGTGACCCTGATGTCGCGCACCTCCTCCACCTCCAGGATCCACCGCGAGGTGATCCAGGCGAACGGGCACATCGGGTCGAACCAGAAGTCGGCGTCGGTCATGGGTCCAGTCAAACACCACGCACGAAGAGGCCCGGGTCACCGGTGTCGTCCGGCGCCCGTGCAGGTGGCAGGATGCCGCGCATGGCAGGCACCAATCTTCACCGCGACGAAGCCGCAGCGCGGGCCGGGCTCCTCGACGTCACGTCCTACACGATCGCCCTGGACCTGACCACGAGCGAGACGACGTTCGCGTCCACGACGACCATCGAGTTCACGGCTCGTGAGGCGGGGGCCTCGACGTTCGTCGACCTCGTCGGCGCGACGGTGCACGAGATCACGCTCAACGGGCGCTCGATCGACCCCGCGACGGCGTACGCCGAGAGCCGCATCCAGCTCGACGACCTGGCGGCGGAGAACTCGCTGGTCGTGCGCGCCGACTGCGCCTACAGCCGCACCGGCGAGGGCCTGCACCGCTTCGTCGACCCGGCCGACGGCCGCGTCTACCTCTACACCCAGTTCGAGGTGCCCGACGCCCGGCGGGTCTACGCGACCTTCGAGCAGCCCGACCTGAAGTCGGTGTTCGTCTTCGACGTGACGGCGCCCGCCCACTGGAAGGTCGTCTCCAACGCCCCGACGCCTGAGCCGACGCCGCTCGGGGACGACAAGGCACGGTGGCGGTTCCCGCCGACCGAGCGGATCTCGACCTACATCACCGCCCTCGTCGCCGGCGAGTACCACCAGGTCCTCGACACCTACGCCGGCCGGTTCGGCGAGATCAGCCTGGGCCACTACTGCCGCCAGTCGCTCAAGCAGCACCTCGACATCGGCGAGCTGCTCGAGGTCACCCGCCAGGGCTTCGACTACTTCGAGACCGCCTTCGACTATCCCTACCCGTTCGGCAAGTACGACCAGCTCTACGTGCCGGAGTACAACATGGGCGCGATGGAGAACGCGGGATGCGTGACCTTCCGCGACGAGTACCTCCCCCGCTCCCGCCAGGTGCACGCGTTCTACGAGCAGCGCGCCAACACGATCCTCCACGAGATGGCCCACATGTGGTTCGGCGACCTCGTGACCATGAGGTGGTGGGACGACCTCTGGCTCAACGAGTCCTTCGCCGAGTGGGCCTCCCACCACGCGATGGTCGCCGGCACGAAGTACACCGAGGCCTGGACCGGCTTCACCAACGCCCG
>NZ_CADCUP010000031.1 GCF_902805925.1 uncultured Nocardioides sp. | reverse complement strand
CGGATCCTGGAGAAGCTGCGGGGCGAGATCTCCTGAAGGCTCGGCCGGGAGGCATCATCGAGCCGCCAGGGGTTACCGAGGTCTCTCGTCCACCGATGTGAAGGGAGACCACGATGGCCACCGGAGAAACCGGTTTCGACGACGTCACCTACGACCTCGTCTCCGTCCAGTACCACTCGCTCAAGGCGGGTCACGACTACGGCCAGTACGTCCGGGACGCCGAGAACGCGGGTCAGGACGACATCGCGTCGTTCTTCCGCGAGGTGATGGAGCAGGACTCCGCACGCGCCCACCAGTGCCACGAGTTCCTCCGCAAGCTCGGCGGTACCGACAACACGAGCCCGCAGAACGGCGGGTGACCCACCCGGTTGCGGAGGGGGACGGTCCATGACCGCCCCCTCCGTGTCCGTCGTCATCATCACCCGCGACCGGCGACCGGAGCTCCTGCAGACGCTGGACCGGCTGCAGGACCTGGTCGGCGGGCGCGAGTTCCGCGAACTCGTCGTCGTCGACAACGCCTCCACCGACGGCAGCGCGGCCGCCGTGCGCGAGCGGTTCCCCGATGTGCGGGTCCTGGCGCTGCCGGAGAACCTCGCCGCGGCGGGGCGCACGGTCGGCGCCCGGGCCACCGACGCCGACCTGGTCGCCTTCGCCGACGACGACTCCTGGTGGGAGGCCGGCGCGCTGCCGCTGGCGGCGGACCTCTTCAGGACCCACGCCCGGCTCGGGCTGCTCCACGCACGCATCGTCGTGCACCCCGGCGAGCGGACCGACCCCGTGTGCCTGCAGATGGCCCGCGGGTGGCACAAGGCGGGGACCCCCGGACCCGCGGTGCTCGGCCACCTCGCCTGCGGCGTGGTCGTGCGGCGCGAGGCCTACCTCGGCGTCGGCGGCTACGACCGGACGCTCGGCGTGGGCGGGGAGGAGCGCCTGCTGGCGCTCGACCTCGCGGCCGCGGGCTGGGATCAGGCGTACGTCGAGGACGTGGTGGCCCATCACCAGCCGTCCGCGTCACGCGAGGCGGCGCCGCGGCGGCGGGCACGGTGCCGGCGCAACGACTGCCTGACCGCGGTGCTGAGGCTGCCCGCCGGGCGAGCCGCCCGCGAGTGCGCCGGCTTCGTGCGCGAGGCCGGTCGCGACCCCGCCTCCCGGGCCGAGCTGCTGCCCTTCCTGCGGCGGCTGCCGAGAGCGCTCGCGCGGCGCCGACCGGTGCCGGCCGAGGTCGTCGAGCAGCTGCGGCGGGCCGAGGCCACCGCGTTCTCGGGGAGCCGGGTGTGAGCGCGCCGGCCCTTCGGACCTGGGGCCGCGGCGACCGCGTGGTCGTCACGGGCGGCGCCGGCTTCGTCGGGTCGTGGCTGTGCGACCGGCTGGTCGCCGACGGCGTCCGCGTCTGGTGCGTCGACTCGCTGATCACCGGCTCCCGGGCCAACGTCGCCGGCCTGGAGGGCGACCCCCTCTTCACCTTCGTCGAGGCCGACGTGTGCGACGGCCTGGACGTCCCCGGCCCGCTCGACCTGATCATGCACCTGGCCTCTCCCGCCTCGCCGCTGCACTACCTGCGCGAGCCGCTGGCCACGCTGCAGGCCGGGAGCCGCGGCACGACGCAGGCCCTCGACCTCGCGGCCCGCACGGGCGCCCGCTTCCTGCTGGCGTCGACCTCCGAGGTCTACGGCGACCCGCTGGTGCACCCCCAGCCCGAGACCTACTGGGGCAACGTCAACCCGATCGGCCCGCGCAGCGTGTACGACGAGGCGAAGCGCTTCTCCGAGGCGCTCACCGCGGCGTACCGCCGCGAGGGCCTGGTCGACACGGTGATCGCCCGCATCTTCAACACCTTCGGGCCGCGGATGGCGCTCGACGACGGCCGGGTCGTGCCGGCGTTCGTGACGCAGGCGCTCTCGGGCGACCCGTTGACGGTGGCCGGGGACGGCTCCCAGACCAGGTCCCTGTGCTTCGTCGAGGACACCGTGGAGGGGCTGCTCCGGCTGGCCGGGTCCGAGGGCAGCGGCCCGGTCAACATCGGCTCGGACCTCGAGACCACGATCTGCGAGCTGGCCGCGCTGGTGCTCGACCTCACCGGCTCGGCCTCGTCGCTGGTGCACGTGGAGCTCCCCGAGGACGACCCGCGGCTGCGGCGCCCCGACCTGGCGCGTGCGCACACGCTGCTGGGATGGTCGCCTCGCACGCCGGTGCGCGAGGGACTGGAGCGGACGGTCCGGTGGATCGCCGACGAGCTCGGCCTCGCGGCCGTCATCCCCGCGCAGCCAGCCTGAGCCGCGCGGCGGCCACGACCTCCTCCACGGTGATCCGAGCCAGCGCCGGGTCGACCTCGCTGCCGTGGGGGTCGCCCGGACCGGCGCCGTGCCACAGCACGGTGTGCGGGCCCGGCGGAGGTCCCCAGGTGGCCGGCGGCGTGGGGCCGAACAGCAGCACCGACGAGGTGCGGTACGCCGAGGCCAGGTGCGCCACGCCCGTGTCGCCCGCCACCAGCAACCGGGCACCGGCGACCAGGGCCGCCAGCCCGGCGAGGTCGGTGCGGCCCGCCAGCACCGCCTCGTCGGGCAGCCCGGCCCCAACGGCGACCTCCGCGGCGAGCCGGTGCTCGGCGCCCGACCCGGTGACGACCACGGAGTGCCCGGCCTCGGCGAGGCACCGGGCGACCGCGGCGTACCTCCGCGAGGACCAGCGGCGGCTCCCCGACGCCGCGCCCGGGTGCACGACGACGGCCCCGGGCGCCGGCGACCCGACCCGCGGCGGTGGCAGCAGGAGGTCGTCGGGGTCGGTGGCCACGCCGAGCGCCTCGCCCACCAGGCGGCACCAGCGGTGCCGCTCGTGCTCCTCGGTGCGCCAGGCGGGGCCGCCGTCGTGGCCGAACGCGACGAGCCGCCGCGGCGCCAGCGCCTGCAGCAGGACCCGGCTCGCCGGCCCGTTGCCGTGCAGGTCGACGGC
>NZ_CADCUP010000030.1 GCF_902805925.1 uncultured Nocardioides sp. | reverse complement strand
CTGCGCACGCAGGCGGGATCGAGCGAGAGCCTCGGCGCGGCCATCGCCGCCCTGGCCCGGCACCTCAGCGACGTCAGCGGCATGCCGATCGCCGTGACCGCCGACGAGCGCACGAGCCGGCTGCGGCACGAGGTGGAGGCCGAGCTGCTGCGCATCGCCCAGGAGGCGATGAACAACGCCGTCAGGCATTCGAAGGCCTCCGTGATCGACGTGCACTGCCGGGTGCACGCACCCTCGGCCGAGATCGTGGTCACCGACGACGGTCGCGGGCTCCAGCCCGCGCGCCGCGACTCCCACGGCCTCTCGATCATGCGCGAGCGCGCCGCCCTCATCGGGGGCGTCCTCGAGGTCGGCCCGGGCGAGGGCGGTGGCACGCGCGTCTCGGTGCGTGTGGGAGATTCGTCACGGCTGCCCACCGACCTGCCCTCCGCACCACCCACACCCAAGGACCGCATCGACGCATGAACGCCGCACCCACCACCGTCCTCCTCGTGGACGACCACGAGCTCATCCGGCACGGCCTGGCCACCGCCTTCTCGCTCGACCCCGCGCTCCGCGTGGTCGACCAGGCGGGCACGGTCGCCTCCGCGCTCGAGGCGTGGCGCACCCACCGTCCCTCGGTCATCGTCACCGACCTGCAGCTGCCCGACGGCACCGGCCTCGACGTCGTCCGCGCCGTACGTCGCGAGGAGCCCGACACCGGCCTGGTCGTGCTCACCATGCACTCCGGCGACGAGCAGATCTTCGCCGCCATGGAGGCCGGCGCGTCCGCCTTCGTCGGCAAGGACTCCCCCTCCACCGAGGTGGTGAAGGCGGCCAAGCACTCCCACGTCTCCCCCCGCACCTTTATGTGCGCGGGGCTGTCGGCCGCGATGATCCGGCGCGCCACCGGCGAGTCGACCCGGCTCTCGGACCGCGAGCACGAGGTGCTCCTCCTGCTGGCCGACGGCCTGGGCGCGGGCCAGATCGCCGCGCAGCTCTACATGAGCGAGTCCACGGCGAAGTCCCACATCGCGCGGATCTACCAGAAGCTCGGCGCCACGAACCGCGCCCAGGCACTGGTGACCGCCATGCGGAGCGGACTGCTGTCCAGCATCGCCCCGAACGGCTGACTTCCCCCTGCGCGGGCCAGTCCGCTCCTAGCCCGTTCGGACTACGGAACCTCGACTGATGTGTGGACCGCATCGGGTCGCGAGAGGCGCGAGGATCGTGTCATCAGGTCA
Source organism: uncultured Nocardioides sp. (assembly GCF_902805925.1). GTDB lineage: Bacteria > Actinomycetota > Actinomycetes > Propionibacteriales > Nocardioidaceae > Nocardioides. Next base: position 1,740 of record NZ_CADCUP010000030.1, on the reverse strand, counting down.
GGCGAGTGCCTCACCGATCACCTCACCGCACTCCTCATCGCAAAGGACTTCTCATGATCCAGTACCTCACCATCCTCCTCCAGGCGCAGAAGCAGAAGATGGACGAGCGCGGCGCCTCCGCCGTCGAGTACGGCCTGCTGGTCGCCGGCATCGCCGCCATCATCGTCGTCGCCGTGATGGCCCTCGGCCCGATCGTCAAGGAGGCGTTCGCCGACACCTGTGACGAGATCACGAAGGGCTCCACCACGATCACCACCACCTGCAAGAGCTGATCGCGGCACGAGGCACGACCTGACCGGATGGCCGTGGGCGACTCGCCCACGGCCATCAGTCGTCTCGGACGACATCCCTCATCCCAGGACGGTGGCGACATGCAGCAGGCTCCCCGGCGCGACCAGCGCGACCAGCGCGGCGCGAGCGCGGTCGAGTACGCCCTGCTCGTCGCCGGCATCGCCGCGGTCATCTGTGTCGCGGTGTACGCCTTCGGCAGCATCGCCGCGGTCATCACGCACAGCAACTGCACGCAGATCACCGGCGCGACCGCGAGCACGATCCACACCTCGTGCGGGTGACCCGCCTCAGTCCGGCAGCACCCGCTCCGCCACGGCGATCCGCGTCAGGGTCCCGGGGTGCGAGCCGAACCACCACTGTGACCATGCCGGTGGTGTCGGGTCCGACACCGACCGCAGCGCCAGCCGGCGCTGCATCGCGACGAACGGCTCGCGCTTCTCCGTCGCCCGCAGCGCGTCCACGTCGGCACGGGTCTCGACCTGCCGGCTGACCCCGTTCTGCACCGGGGCCGACAGCAGGGTCCCGAGCGCCAGCAGGGCGAGGACCAGCGGCACCACCGCGGGGTCGGCCATCCCCTCGTGCCGGACGTCGCCCGCCGGACGGCGCCGCGACCAGGCACCGACCGCGAGGGCCAGCACGCCCACGCCCATCGCCGCGCCGGCGGCACCCAGGCCGGTACCGACCAGCACGTCGTCGTGCCGCGCGTGCGCCAGCTCGTGTGCGACCACCGACAGCGCCTGGTCCTGCGGCAGGTCCTCGACGAGGTTGTCGTACAGCACGACGCGCCTGCTCGTGCCGAAGCCGCTGACGTAGGCGTTGAGCGTCGTCGTGCGGCGCGACGCGTCGGCCACGAGCACCTCGTCGACCGGCACGCCCTCCTCGTCGGCTACCTGGAGGATCGCCGTGCGGAGCCCGCCGTCGGGCAGCGGCGTGAAGGAGTTGAACAGCGGCTCCACCAGCAACGGGTAGACGAAGGAGCCCACCACCACCAGGGCCGCCATGACGGCGGCCGCGATCGCCGGCCAGGCCCGGACCCAGCGGCGCGCGAGCCCGACGAGCACCACGAGGGCGGTGCTGGTCACCACGATGCCGAGCGCCTGACCCTTCAGCAGGTCGACGGCGTACTCGCCCCAGGGCTGGCGGGTGAGGTCGTAGTCGCGCTGGTGCCGGCGCAGCAGCACGGCGAAGGGCAGGGTGGCGAGCCGGACGGCGAGCTGGAAGGCCACGACGCCCAGCACGACGCGCACCCACCACGGGCCCGGCAGGCGGTCCACGAGGCGTCGCCCGGGACCCGTGGCCAGCACCGCTGCCACCACGAGGGCCAGCGCCAGCGAGCTCCAGCTCCAGGTGCGCGCCCAGCGGGCGTAGTCCTCCGCGCGGACGATCTCCGCGGGCGAGAACACCGAGGACGCGTCCACGCGGTCCACCGGTCCGCCCGGGACGGGCTGC